>PKTE01000268.1 GCA_002869335.1 Salinivirgaceae bacterium
ATCTCACCTTCTACCATCAAAATATTATCGATAGTAGCAGCTACAATCATATCAATATCTGCTTTTTCATTCTCTGCAGCAGATGGGTTTATTTTCAATTCGCCATCGATACGTGCCACACGACATTCTGAAATAGGTCCGTTAAACGGAATATCAGAAACCGCTAATGCAGCAGAGGCAGCTAATCCGGCTAATGCATCAGGCATCACATCTTTTTCAGCTGAAATAAGTTCAACAGTAACGAATGTATCAGCATGATAATCGTCTGGGAATAATGGTCTAAGTGCTCTGTCTACAAGACGGGCAACTAAAATCTCATTATCGCCAGGACGTCCTTCACGACGTAGAAATCCGCCTGGGAAACGCCCTGCAGCGGCAAATTTTTCTTTGTATTCTACTGAAAGTGGCATAAAATCCACATCCTCTTTGGCTTCTTTTGCTGAAACTGCTGTTGCTAAAAGCATGGTATCACCCATACGAACAACAACTGAACCATCAGCCTGTTTAGCCAACTTCCCTGTTTCAATAGTGATCTCGCGACCATCAGCCAGGGGAATTGATTTTTGAATAATGTTCATAAATTAATTGTTAGTGAATATTTACAAATACAAAAAAAGGCAATTTTGAATTGCCCTTTTTTATTACTTTCTAATCTTGAGTTCTTTAATTAAGGAACGATATTTTTCAATATCTTTCTTCTTAAGGTAGTCTAGTAAACTACGACGCTTACCTACCATTGCAAGTAAAGCACGTTGTGTACAGAAATCCTTACGGTTTTTCTTCAAATGCTCATTCAAGTGGT
The DNA here is from genome assembly GCA_002869335.1 of Salinivirgaceae bacterium. GTDB lineage: Bacteria > Bacteroidota > Bacteroidia > Bacteroidales > Salinivirgaceae > Salinivirga. Next base: position 803 of record PKTE01000268.1, read on the forward strand.
TGATTCTTGTTGTGAATAAAGCTATTTGAGATTCAGTAGCACCTGAATCATTTTCGCTTTTACCGTACTTTTTGAAAATCTCCTGTTTCTGTTCAACTGTCAAATACATATCGCTCTTTATCTTATTAATTTCTTTTTTACAGACCGCAAAAATAGAATTATTTTTTCAAAAATCCATAATATTTCGAATATTTTAAGCATTTGTATTAAAAAGTTTTAGAAAATCTTTCAATTTATTGGCTACTTTGGATATTTCATCCGAAAATGTCAGTAAAATGTTAATATAATTTCAGTTAACTATAATTACATAACGATTGAAAATGCTACTTTTGCCAAATACTTTTTTTAGACTAATATTAAAAATCAGAATAACCAATGAAATTTTTTATTGACACAGCCAACTTAGATCAAATTCGTGAAGCACAAGACCTTGGTGTTTTGGACGGAGTAACTACTAACCCTTCATTAATGGCCAAAGAGGGTATTAGTGGTAAGGAAAACATCATTAACCATTATAAAACCATTTGCGAAATTGTTGATGGTGACGTTAGTGCTGAAGTAATTTCTACAGACTATGAAGGCATTATTAAAGAAGGGGAAGAATTAGCAGCATTACATGAGCAAATTGTAGTGAAAGTTCCAATGATCAAAGATGGAATTAAAGCTATCAAATATTTCTCAAGCAAAGGAATTAAAACCAATTGTACCTTGGTATTTTCAGCCGGACAAGCATTATTAGCTGCCAAAGCAGGAGCTACTTATGTGTCGCCATTTATTGGACGTTTGGATGATGTATCAACTGATGGTGTTGAGTTAATAAGCCAGATTGTAGAAATGTACAACTATTACGAATTTGAAACTCAAGTTCTTGCAGCATCAATTCGTCATACTATGCATATTATTCAGTGTATGGAAGTTGGCGCTGACGTTGCAACTTGTCCATTGAGCGCAATTACAGGGTTATTAAATCATCCTTTAACTGATATAGGATTAGAAAAATTCCTTGCTGATTATAAAAAAGTAAACGGATAATATGCCTTAGCTAAAGCTATAGCAGTCGCCGATGATAGATATATTTAAGGTTAAAGTTTAAACTGAACACCTAGATAATATTTAATTAAAATATCACATGTCAGATTATATTAAACTATACAAAGACGCTACAGACAAACAACTAGTGCGAAATGTAGCTGAAATTCTGGAGGAAGGTGCCATTGTAATAATTCCTACAGACTCTGTTTATAGTCTGGCATGTGATATTGAAAATGATCGAGCATTGGAAAAAATGGCTCAATTGCGCGGCATGAAACTAAAAGATGCTGAATTCTCTATTATTTGCGAAAACTTAAGCCAACTATCCGAATACAGCAAACCAATAAACAACCACACATTTAAGCTTCTAAAACGAAACTTACCAGGTCCGTTTACATTCATTTTAGATGCGAACAGTAAAATTCCAAAAATATTTAAAAAGAACCGTAAAACAGTAGGAATCCGCATTCCTGATAATCCCATTACATTACAAATAGTCGAGGCTCTAAGACGTCCACTTATTGTTACTTCAGTAAAAGATGACGATGAAATATTGGAATACACCACAGACCCTGAATTAATTCTCGAACAATACGACCGAAAAGTTGATATGATTGTAGATGGAGGTGTTGGAGAAATTCAACCTTCTACGGTTGTAGATTGCACTGGCGGTGATTACGAAATCATCCGTCAGGGAATTGGGGAATTACAGCTATAATATTCTCTATTGAGGGGCGTATAAGAATGCACCAAGAAATTACCTTCTATCCTAACCTTAGTTTATCATCAAGCTTGTTATAAAAAACTTTGAAGAATAATGCTGCATACATCCTTTTATAATAAAAAAAGGGAACTGTTTTGCAGCTCCCTTTAGACCAACATCCAAATAAAGTTTCTTCAACACCTATGAATTAATACTGGATGCTATTTTTTAAACAAAAAAAAATATTTAAAGTTCAAAATACACTAAAAAGTTAATAAGAATTTCTATTTTCTGGTTATTGTATCATAACCTAAAATACTATATTTGTTTACTGCAATTTTAAAACAATCATTATGGGAAAAACAATAATTGAAAAAATACTTGCCTCGCACTCGGCACAAAGTGACGTGAAGCCGGGAGATATCGTTGATATAGAGATAGATGTAAGAGGTGCCAGAGATTTTGGTGGCGCCAATGTTGTAAAAAATATCAGAGATAATAATCTAACCATTAAAGATCCGGATAAAACGTTTTTTACTTTTGACACTAACCCAACAGGATCTGACCAAAAATATGCCATAAACCAACAAATCTGTAGAATATTTGCCAGAGAATATGGTATAAAAGTTTACGATATCGATAATGGTATTGGTACACACACCATGATTCATGAAGGTATTGTTCATTCAGGCAGCACTGCAATCACAACAGACTCACATGCTAATATTTTAGGAGCAGTTGGTGCATTTGGACAAGGCATGGGAGATGTAGACATTGCTGCAGCCTGGGTAAACGGTAATATCTGGTTTAAGGCACCTGCTTCAATTAAAATTACTTTTGAAGGTGAGAAACCTGCAAACGTTACCGCTAAAGATATTGCCTTAAACCTTCTTGAAAAATTTGGAGCAAATACTCTGCTAGGATATTCAGTTGAATTTTATGGTGAAGCAATTGACTTATTATCGCTTGATGAGCGAATTACAATCGCCTCAATGGGTACAGAAATGGGTGCCATTATATTAATGTTCCCTCCTAACGAAGAGATTATAAAATACAGCGAAGAGCGTGCGGGTAAAAAAATAGAACCCGTGTTGGCAGATGCGGATGCAAATTACGAGCAGGAAATTACAATCGACATAAGTAAATTCACACCTAAAGTTTCTTTGCCAGGCGCACCTCACGATACTGAAAATATTGACAAGCTTGATAAAATTAAAATCGACTCTGCTTTTATTGGAAGTTGTACAAACGGTAGAATTGAAGATTTAAGAGCAGCTGCAGCAATAGTAAATGGGCGACAAATAGCGCCTGGAGTAGTTTTAAAAGTAGTACCAGCTACAAATGAAGTATGGGAGCAAGCTTTAGAGGAAGGTATTATTCGAATTCTAAAAAATGCTGGCGCACTTATTTCTAATGCAGGTTGCGCAGGATGTGCTGCAGGACAAGTAGGACAAAACGGTCCTGGAGAAGTAACTATTAGCACTGGTAACAGAAACTTTCCGGGAAAACAAGGTAAAGGAGAAGTTTACCTTGCATCGCCAGCTGTGGTAGCAGCATCATCTATAGCTGGTTACATTACTTCACCGGACAATATTCCGGAAGAGCCTGTATTATTTGAAACAAACTATGATCCTGCTCCACCTAAAAAATCTTCAAAAACAGATAGTACAGATGATATCAATACAACTGTAGAAGGAAGAGTGTGGTTTATAGAGCAAGACAATATCGATACAGATATGATTTTCCATAATCGCTACCTTTCAATCACCGATATAAACGAAATGGGACAATATACCTTTGACAACATTCAGGGTTACGAAGACTTTGCTAAAAAGGCACAAAAAGGTGATATTGTAGTAACAGGCAAAAACTTTGGTAGTGGAAGTTCTCGTC
>PKTE01000323.1 GCA_002869335.1 Salinivirgaceae bacterium
CCTGGAACAACTTCAACATTTGTAAGCGTTGGATCTGATTATCAAACGCCTCATATGGGAGTATCAATCTCGACTGACGGTGGTGAAACATGGTCAGAATACGCTGATTATTATACTAACTTCCAGATGACTGGATTAGACATGGTAAGCGAAACCAAAGGATTTGCTGGAGATTTCTCTGGTGATTATTCCGGAGGAATGTGGGTACTTGGAGAACCAGCTCTTGTAGGAGCTGACTTTGCTGCAGATGAAACTGAAGTTTGTATTGATGGTACAGTGACTTTTACCAACGAATCATTTGGAACTTATGATAGCTTATTATGGGAATTTGGAGCAGGTGCAAGCCCAGCCACATCAACAGATGTAAATCCAGGTGCAATTACATTTACAACAGAAGGAACTAAAGATATCAAGTTAACTCTTTATGCTGATGGTGGAGAATTTGCAGAGACTAAATATGGATATATAAATGTTTATGCTGCTCCAACTGCAGATTTCACATTTGAACCTTTTGGAACATCTCTATGGTTTAACATGGTATTCACAAGTACATCTACAAACACCTATGCAGGTATAACTGAGTATAACTGGACATGGGGAGATGGAAACACTTCGTCAATTACCAGTGAATCAACCAACCATATGTATCCACAAGAAACAGCAACATATGATGTTACATTAAATGTAAGTACTGCAACATGCTCTGACGAAATCACAAAACAAGTTACTGTTACAGATCCTAATAGTATAGGAAATGTAAATGATTTCACATTTAATGTTTATCCAAATCCAACAAATGGAAATATTACCATCACAGATGTTGAAAACGGTAATATTTACATTTATTCAATGAATGGCCAGCTAATTGAAAACAGAGTGGCAACTTCGAATACAATCAATGTAAATCTTGACAACTATCAATCAGGAATTTATACAATAAAAGTTGTAAATAATGAAGGAACTGCTGTGAAACAAATTACAGTTCAATAAAGATTGCAAATAACATATAGAAAAGCTGCTCGAATGAGCAGCTTTTTTTTATTGCTCAAAGATCTAAAAATAACTAACCGATTTTGGAAATTTGCTAGTTCTAGTTTGCATTAACTCAATCAATATGTTTTATCAATACTAATTATCATGTATTACAAATACAAATTATTTTGTATCATCAAAACATAATATTAAATTTGTATTGATTAATAAAACATTATGCTTACAAAAAATACGATATTAGAAACGATAGCTGAACAAGTCAAAACGCTTGCAAATAAATCATTAATAAACAGACAGGTAGATATTCCTTCTTCAATAAAAAAAATATTAATCATTTCCGGAATAAGGCGTTGTGGCAAGAGCACATTAATCCGAAAACGGTTTTTAAATGAAAACAATGCTTATTATGTCAATTTTGAAGACCCTCGTTTGATAAATTTTGAACTTTCAGATTTTACACGCTTGGAAGAATTGTATTTTGAGAATAATAAGAAATACCTTCTACTGGATGAAATCCAAAATATTAACAATTGGGAAATCTATGTGCGTTCAGCTCACGAGAAAGGTATCCCGATTATAATTACTGGTCCAAATGCCAGTCTACTGAGTAAAGAATTGGGAACTAAACTTACGGGACGCTACAAGCAATTGGAATTATTTCCCTTCAATTTTTCAGAGTTTCTGGATTTTACTGACAAAGAACGTTCATTTGAAAGTTTTAAAAACTTTTTTGAATTAGGTGGTTTTCCTGAGTTTATCGAGGAGCCTGATACAGATTACCATAGAACTCTATTACGTGATATAGTTACAAGAGATATTGCTGTCAGAAGAAAACTACAAAACGAAAATCAAATTTTAAGATTGGCAGTTCATTTATTAAGCAACATTGGTAAAAAATTCAGTTTCAATAAATTATCCAACTTGCTAGAAATTAAATCAGTTCGTACTGTGATTGATTACTGTGATTATTTAAACGAAAGTTATTTACTTGATTTCGTTCCAATGTACAGTACTTCTATAAAAAAACAAATTGCAAACCCCAAAAAAGTATATGCCATTGATGCTGCCTTTGCTCAATCTAATAGTTTGTCATTTAGCAAAGATCTTGGTCACAGACTTGAAAATATGGTTTACAATAAATTACGATACCAAAATAAAGAGATTTTTTATTACAGAACTCCAAAGTTAGAATGTGATTTTTTAGTTAAAACTAACGAGTCAATTTCACAAGCCATCCAGGTTTGTTGGGAAGTTAATAATGACAATATAAAACGTGAAATTAATGGATTGAAAGCCGCTCTAGAAGAAACTAATATTGACAGCGGTATTATTATCACTTATAATCAGGAAGATAATATAGATGGTATTCAACTCATTCCTGTCTGGAAGTGGTTGTAAAGAATTATCAGCAAATTCGACGAATTACATAAAGTAATCTAATCAGTTTGCTATTTGCGAACTAAAAAAAACCTAACAGGTTTTGGAAACCTGTTAGGTCAAATAGTAAATAAAATAATTATTAATTATTTATAATCGGTAAAGATGATACTTCATTAGTTGACTTTAGCGTCACAATATACATTCCTTTAGCATAGCCACTTAAATCAACTTGTTGCAGATTTAGTATTTTATTACTGTAAATAACCTGACCTAAGGTATTTGTAATAATTATTTCATATTCTCCATCAGCTGATACAGTGAATATTCCATTATTGGGATTAGGATAAACCCTAAAATCAATTTGATTATCAGATTGGTTAATTCCAGTAGCTTCAATTATGTTTACCGTATAATCTTCAACTTCTCCGTATTCAGTATCTCCACAAGGGACTCCGCAATCATCACCAGCATTTTTTAAACGAAAACGCAATGTATGTGAACCCAATGGAGCATCAGCTGGTATTAATATTTCAAAACTATTGGTTTCCTGAACCTGGTTTGCAAGGCAATAAATTTGCTCGCCATCGTAATTAAATGAATTATTATCATTAAAATCAATCCAAACTCCAAGGTCATCCTGATCAGCCATAAAATTTGGTACAGTAACCGTTACTGGAATTCTTTCTCCTTGCATTATATCTGTGGTCAAACTGGTAAAATCATTATATCCATTAGAACCACTAGAAGTGTTTTCAATTTCACCCATTTCAACTCCATCAATGTATTGGGTTCCTCCACCACTAGCAGTGCAAAATTCTCCTGAAACCAGACATAAAGATTGTGCTATTTCATATATTGTAGTGTCTCCAGCTTCTGTATAAAGCATGTGTCCATCACCCCCGGTTTGATCTAACCAATATAACCATACAAATTCATCAGTATTCTTAATATTAATCCAAAACTGATCGGGCAAATCTGTAATTTCCTCTTCAGGAATATAGTCCCAATAAAAAATTCGATAATAATAACTATAATTAACATTTGTATAATTATTAGAAATTATAAGTGTATCAGTATAAAAAAGGTCTCCCAAGGAGTCATTTTCCACTGAATGTAAATTGATTACAAAGTTTAAATCATCCGCGAAGTTTTGTGCTACTATTTCATTATTTTGCATATAAGCCTGAATCCCGAAAAAGCGTAAAGTTTGAATTGAAGGTGTATAATTTTCAACAAAGTGATAAACATGAGATCCAAATGCATCACTAGATGGAGTAGCCCAATAAGGATTTGTTGGTGCTTGTGAATAGGTTGCATCAGGCATACAGTTAATTGCCTTAACAATACCATAGTCATTTGATTCAATGGCACCTGAAATTTTTTGCTTTTGTTGTCCAAATGCATGAATGGCAAATGTTGCCATAATCAAAGCTGTAATGAGTAAATTTCTTGTCATAATCGTTGTTTATTTGTTTTATTTATTGGGGTTAACCGTTTAATAATAAGACAAAACTATATATAATTAAAAAAATAAATAATAGGTTTTTTTGCCAATTGTATAAGCGGTATGAATTTCTGTATAAACGGTCATGACCAACAATCCTAAGTTAATGATTAACAATCAATTGGCATTAATTAAGGAATATTTTTTGTAACAACAGGAACAATACGTATTCTAAAAAACAGGGGCACAATTAAAAAAACTTTAATTAATTACTCAAACAGAGATTTTGATCGCACGGAATTGCAAACATTAGCGTAGAAGAGAATAAAAAAGAAAAAAACTCCAGTTCAGCCATCGGCATCGCCATAAGCGACACCGATGCTGTACAATATCTTATCTAATAATAAACTGTCTTGTTTCCGAAAAACTACCTGCACTTAACGTATAAAAATACAAACCTGGGTTCAAATTTTCACGGGTCAATTCCACCTCCTGCATACCAGTAGGAACTTCTTTGTCAATTATTGTAGTTACATATTGCCCTAAAGCGTTGAAGACTCTAATACTTGCCCTTTGTGCAGCTGGGACCTTAAATCTAATAATGGTTGAATA
>PKTE01000341.1 GCA_002869335.1 Salinivirgaceae bacterium
ATCCATTCCAATTAAAAATGTACTCAACAAACACTGCTCCTGCTAATAAAGAAGCAAACCAACCAGAAACAGCTGTGATAACAGGATTTAAAGCATTCTTTAATGCATGATTTTTAATGGCTTTTGTCTTACTATTCCCTTTTGCCAAAGCTGTTATAAAATAATCTGACGATAATTCTTGTAATAAACTATTTCTTGTTAATTGAACAATAACACTTAAGGGTCTCACAGATAATGTTATAGCAGGTAAAATAATATTTTTTAAAGCAAGATGCTTTTCACCAGTAAGTTCATCAAATTCATATAAACTACCAGTTAAATTCAAATGAGTAATATTACTAAGTAAATATGCTAATATCCAACCAATTAATATCGCAGCAAAAAAGGAGGGAAGACTCATTCCCAAAGCCGAAAAGGATATGATGCTTTTATCAAAAATACTTCCTTTAAAATATGCTGCAATGGAGCCCAAAACAATTCCAACTATACTTGCCAAAGCAATGCTAATTAAAGCAAGAATTAATGTTTGAGGCAGTGCACCTTTTATAATATTATTCACGGGTTGTTTGCTTTGATATGAATTGCGTAAAAATGGCCATTTCAGGATGATGGCATGTTTACTTCCCAAAGGTATTAAGGTTAAAAATGAAGAATATCTATCTGAATTTGGAGCAAAACCTTTCTTTGAATCATCAAGATAGGATATTGGGGATAAATCATTTAAATATAGTAAATATTGCTTCCATACGGGTTCGTTGAAACCATACTCAGCTCGTATATTTTGTAAGGTTTCTGCATCACTTCTTTGACCTACCATCATTTGAGCGGGATCACCTGGCAAAATGATAAAAAGAAAAAATACCAAACTAACCACACCAAACAATACTAAAACAGAATAACCTATCTGATTTAAAGTTTTTTTAATCACGAAAAGCGCGATTTAAGTGCAAAAATATCAAATAACGTTGCAATTAATATCCAACCCACAAGAAAGCCGAAAATGAGCCATCTAATTACGGCAGATTTAGCAGCTTGATGCGCATTAAATAGTTCGTATTCAGTTAATTGATTTTCGTCGGGAAAATCATTATAATGCCACTTCTGCAGTATTTGACCAGAATGCAATAGTACAAGACCCGGATTACTTCTTACAATAGTTTTTAACGTAATTGGATCAGCAAAATAGAAAGTAGACATTATCGAATGTTCTCTTTCAAAAGCATTAACCTGATCAAGGTTTGATGCTGTTACGATAAAGACATTATATCCATTACCCATACCAACATCATTTAAAACCTGTATTTTCTCAATAGCATCATTAGGTATATCTTCCAAATCATAAGCAACAATCATTAATGAGAAGTATTCGTCGCTTAAAATCATTTGCGTTACATCCTGTTTATTTTTGTCTGTAATGTTAAAGTTTTGAACAGGAGCATGGTATCCTTCACTAATTTGCTTATTTATTGTTTTAACCCATGTCCAGGTCGTATCTGGCAAATTATCAGTGGTAAATGCTTGTTCAGCACCATCTTTTTTATAAACAATTTTAGTATCAAAAACAGGCTGTGGTGCTCCAATCCAATCTTCGTTTTTAGCTAGTTTTATATTTGTACCCACACTGTAAGCTCTAAAATCAATCAAAGGCAGATGCTGATAACTTATTTTTGATATAAATAACACTCCTAGCAATCCAACAATTATGATAGCTGATTGACCAATGCGTTCATATCTTGGCATAAATTTCTTTCTTTGCCAAAAAATAATAGCTGTGGGAATTATAAAAAAGAGATTTTTATAAAAAGTTTGCCAATTTGTAAGCTTAATCGCATCACCGAAACAACCACAATCACTTACAGGATTGGTAATTGCCAAGATAAGGGTTAAAACGGTAAAAAATCCCATAAAAATGAATGCCAGAGTACTAAATACACGCGGAAAAACATTGTTAATTAAGGCAAAGCCTATGAGGAATTCAATAGCAGAAAGCATTACTGCGAAAAACAAAGCTGCTGGCACAAGCCATTCTATACCAAAAGCATTAAAATAGTCAGTAAATTTATATGTAGAACCTAGTGGATCAACGGCTTTAACAAATCCACTAAAAATGAACATTATACCTATTAAAATCCGGGAAATATTACGTAAAGATCTCATGCTGAAATAATTTAATCAATAATATTACTTTCTTGAAGTACTTTAAGTAATTCATTAAAAATGACCTCAGGTTGCTTCATTTTACCCTCTGTATCACAATTAATATATTTAAACGAATTGTCGAGCTCAATAGCTTTAAGATACTCATTTCTAACAGTTACCTGAAAATCTATCTTCTCTTCATGAATATCTTGTTTGCCTTGTAAATACTCCCGATCATCTCCCTGACGATCATTTACAAGATTGTTAGATACAAAACTCATTGGTGCATCTAAAAATATTGATAAAGAAGGTTTTGGAATCTGATAATAATTATATTCAAAATTAAAAATCCATTTACGCAGCTTCTCTTTTTCACTTTCATCAATAAGTTTCGCGCATTGGAATGCAATGTTTGACATAACATATCTATCTACTACCACCAATGTCCCTATGCTTAGCCATTGGCGTATATCCTCAGCAGCTGAAAAGCGATCTCCAGCGTACATCATTGCCACCAAATAAGGATCTACTTCATCTGCTTTTCCAAATTCACCTCTTAAAAACCGTGCTATTTGCTCACCAAAATATGGAGCATTGGTTTGTGGAAAGTGCAAAAACTTATAATTTACACCATTATTATCAAGATAATTCTTCAACATCTCTACCTGGGTCGACTTTCCAGAGCCGTCCAAACCCTCTAAAACTAAGAATTTATTCATTATCAGAACTTTATATCAAGTTTACTAAAATTCAAACATCAAAGATAATAAGCATAGACTATAGTTTTACTATATAACACTGATTTTTATAAACAGTTTATTAAACCTTTATGAGCTTTAGCAAATGAATTTTTATAAAAGATTTAAGAATAAAGGATAATGTTTTAACTTCGTAACCGTAAACATTCAATTGAATTTATCACTTTATGGAGGTCCAATACCATAACATAACATTAAGAGGAGAGGTTGTTAGGTTAGATAAACCTGTAATTATGGGAATATTAAACGTGACACCTGATTCTTTTTATGAAAAAAGCCGAACTATCGCTGAAAAAGAGGTTTACAATAGAATTCGTCAAATGATAGAAGATGGAGCACATTGGATTGACATTGGGGGTTACTCTTCAAGGCCTGAAGCAGAGGATATATCTGAAAACACTGAAATAGAAAGACTTAAGGTAGCTCTAGATATATTTAAATCAGACTTTTCTAATATTCCGGTTTCCATAGATACTTTTCGGTCGAATGTGGTTAAATGGGCTGTAACTAACTATAGCATTGACATTGTTAATGATATCTCAGGAGGAAATTTGGATTCTCAAATGATGCATACTGTTGCTGAAGCAGGCAAAATTTATATCGGTATGCATATGAGAGGAAATCCGCAAAATATGCAACAGCAAACTAATTACGATAATTTGCTAAGGGAAGTTAAACTGTATTTTGCTGAACTAGAAGAAAAAGCCACCAGAATAGGTATTAATGACTTAATAATTGATCCAGGCTTTGGATTCTCAAAGACTTTAGAGCAAAATTTCACATTGCTTAAAAATTTAAATGAATTAACGATTTTAAATCGACCTATATTAACAGGATTGTCAAGGAAGAGCATGATTTATAAACATCTAAATATCAATCCTGAAGATAGCCTAACTGGTACAATTACATTAAATACAATTGCACTTACAAAAGGGGCTCAAATTCTGAGAGTTCACGATGTAAAAGAAGCTGTTCAAACAGCCGAATTATTTACAAAAACCATTGCTTAATTATGATTGAGGGTTTTATAACATTACGATTTTTAGATATTTTGGATATTTTACTGGTAGCATTTTTAATGTACCAGATATTCATATTAATAAAAGGAACAGTTGCTATCAATATATTTGTGGTAATCTTTTCTGTATATCTTTTCTGGCAACTGGTACAGGCATTAAATATGGATTTACTAAGTACCATACTGGGACAATTTATGGGTGTTGGGGTTATTGCATTAATTATTGTTTTTCAACAAGAATTGAGGCGTTTTTTGCAAATGATTGGGACCAGAGACTTTTTTAGTAGAAGTTTTTCATTAGAGCAACTATTTAATAAATCAAGTAAATCACTTACTGATAAAGAGGTTGAAGAAATTATCAAAAGCTGTGTTAACATGGCAGCAACAAGAACTGGTGCCTTAATTGTAATGACTAAAAGGGCAGAACCAACTCCGGTTATGGAATCTGGAGATATAATAAATAGCTCAATATCAGGCCGTCTACTTGAGAGTATATTTTTTAAAAATAGTCCTCTACATGATGGTGCTGCGGTTATTTTTAATAAGAAAATTGTTGCTGCACGTTGTGTTTTACCACTATCAAAATCTACAGAGTTGCCTGCATATATGGGACTTAGACATAGAGCAGCTAAAGGAATGACTGAAAATTATCATGCAATTGTAATTACAGTATCAGAAGAAACAGGTAAAATATCACTTTTTAAGCCTGGTGGATACGATTATAACATTAATAGCCAAAAGCTTCGTAAAGAGCTTATAGACTGGTATGAAATTGGGGTTCAGAAAAAAGAAGAAACTGCTAGGAGTGTTCTTGCCGGCGTTTTCCGTAAATCTTAGCTCTATTTTCAGTTCCAGTTAGTAATCTTTTAATATTAGCTCTGTGACTAAAAAACAGTATTGAAGCCAAAAGAATCGCAAAGCCCTTCATATAATTATCTGTTCCAGGATAAAGGACAAATACTAAAATAGGAAAAGAAAGTCCTGCTAAAAGTGAACCTAATGAAACGTATTGTGTAGTAAAAAATACAATTACAAAAACTGATAATGCTAATGCTCCCGGAACAGGATGCAAACCTAAAATAACACCCAACATAGTAGCAACACCTTTACCGCCTTTAAATTGGGCAAAAAGCGGGTAAATATGGCCAAATACTGCCAGCAATCCTGCTCCAATAAAGAAAAATGTACCATATTCATATTTAGAGGCGTCACTAAAATTTAATAGATAAACTGCTAAGAATCCTTTCAATGTATCAATAGCAAAAACAATAGAACCGGGTTTCCATCCTAAAACCCGAAATGTATTAGTTGCTCCCGCATTTCCACTTCCATGTTCTCTTACATCTTTATCAAAAAAAGTTTTTCCAATCCATACTGCGCTAGGAACTGATCCAAGTAAATATGCTAATAGAAGAAGGCCTATAATTAAAATCATTTTTGCTTTTCTTTTTCGTTTATAATCGAAATTATTGTTTTTACATCTACGCGTTTAGCAATAATTTTTTTGTCCTTATCAAGCAAATATAGGGTAGGTGTACTGTATACATCGTATTTGTTACGAAAATTTGTAAAATTATTGGGATCCCATACATTCACCCAATCTAAAAGAGATTTTTTCTCTAAGAATTCAGTCCACTCTTTAAAATCACTTTGCGTATATACAGCATATACTTGCACATCATAATCATGCAACCCGATAAAAACCTCCTCATGAAGCTGGGGAATTTCTTTTTTACAATGTCCACATCCTGGTTCCCAAAATGCTACAACTACATATTTTGCTTTAATATCATGTAATGGATAGAAATATCCCTCAACAGACTGCATTTTGTCAAGTCTGGGAGCAACTGTCCCAATTAGGTTAGGACGTAATTTATCAACTCTTTCTTTTAATTTCGTTAAATATTTTTGTGAAACCCAATCAGCCTTACCATTTAAATAATATGTATCAGCTAAATGAACCATTACTTTGTCAAAGCCCATGTAATTTGAGTTCGCATACTTGTTAAAGATGTGAGCTAATGTATATTGAAAATACTTTGTATTTCCATCTAGCTTTTGAAGTAGGCGATCAGACGCTGCTATTACAGAGTCAGGACGCTTTGCCACAATTTTTTCGAAAAAATATTGCAACTTCCGATGATAAATGGGAGAATACAATAATTGATTATCGCTAAAATCAATATTATCAAAAAAATGATCCTTATAATAATTGTACTGAAATAAACTATCGGTAATATTTCCATTTTCATCTTTAGGAGGATCAGGCACCTCAATATCCTGAAGACCAATCAACATTTTTGACATAAAAGTTCCTGGATAATTTATTTTAATGTCGCTCCATTTATTTTTTACAAGCGTATTAAGATTTTCTATTTTGTCCTTTAATTCTTTATTGTTAGGGTCACTTTTTAAGGCCTGTCTCAAATCATTAGATTGTTGATTTAGATCGACCATAAACAATTGATAATCAAAAAACACCTCGTTTATCTGCGACCCCTTAATAGACATGTTCTTTATATATTCGTCGGCACTTTTTCCAATAGTTGTCTCAATTTCAAACTTTTGATCATCATCAAGTATAAACTCAAAATAAGTATGATCTGGATAAATGCATAGATAAAGTCCCTTTGGGAGCAAAGTATCTCGCTCCATGACACCATAACCATCATTATTTAAATGAAGGGTATCATCAACTAGTGTATTTTCTCCAAAATGGTGGGCTATAATAATATCCTGATTTGGTAAACCTTCAATTTTGAATTTAATTTTAAGCGGTTGGCCAAATAGACTTGATTGAATTATAATAAAAGTTAGAAGAAATAGAACATTCTTTAATTTTAAATTCATATTTTTATACTTTATAATTTCTGTTATGACACAAAACGAAGACAAAAATAATATTTTTGATGACAATTTCGGTGAATCGTCTTTTTCTACAAAAGAACTTTTTGATACACTTCAATGGAGTGTAATGCAACAAGAAATTATTAAAGAAATTATTCCAATCTTGACAAAAGACAGTGCTATTTCATCTGAAAGCATTGATGAGTCGCTTAAAAAAATTAGTAGCGTTAGTGATGAATCTATTGCTATTTATGCTTTAGACCAGGATCACTCTGAATTTGTTTTAAATGGAAGTTACATAAAAGCAGGGTCAGACAAGAAAGTTTTTTTAGACTCTATACAATACGAACCTGGATTAGAAATTATACGTAACTTAAGAAAGACAAAAGTAGTTTACCTCAAGGACCGGGAGAACTTTAACGATATTGAAAACTTTTTAGTTAAATACTTTCCAGTAGAAAATGATAACTGGTGGGTCTTTCCACTTTTAATTAAGGAAAACCTATATGGTATTATGATCATTTTCAATCCTAATTTAAACACAGTAAACAATATACTTTTTAGTTTTTATAAAAGTGTAGCCCTTGTGTTTGCGCAAGCCTACGATAGAGTAGCAGCAATTGCAGAAAGCAAAAGCATGTTGGAAAAGGTTGCTAAAGCGAATAAATTAAAAACAGCTTTTCTAACCAATATTTCGCATGAAGTGAGAACCCCGGTAAATTCAATCGTGGGATTTAGCGATTTGTTAGCTGACCCTGATTTAACCATTGACCAACGCGAAGAATTTATTACCATGATTACTAAAAGTTCTCAAACGCTGGTTAAAATGTTCGATAATATCATTGATGCCAGTAAGTTGCAAAGTAATCAGATATCTTTTAGAAAAGAATGGTTTGATATTAAAGACATACTAAAAGAGATAGAAATTGAGCTACGCGAAGATGAAAGTAGAAATATTGACGATAAAGTATTTATAAATGTCATTTACCCTGATGAAAATCAGAAAATCAAGATGTACACAGATATTTTTAGGGTAAGACAAGTAATGGGGCAATTGATCGAAAATGCCATTGAACATACTGAAGAAGGGGAGATTGAAATTGGTGCAAAACTAGGGGATAGACAAATTCGATTCTATGTCAAGGATTCAGGAAAAGGTATAGATAAGGATAAGCAAAGTGAAATATTTAGTTTATTTGAAAGTGAAGAGCATGCGTTTACCTTCGAAAGTGGTGGTTCCGGTCTTGGGTTGAGCATTTCAAAAGAGATGATTGAACAATTAGGCGGTAAAATTTGGTTTGATTCTGTTGTAAACCAAGGAACAACATTTTTTATATCATTTCCCGAGAAGAATTATCGTATAGAAAAGATTGAGACAAATAATGCAGACAAAAAACCAACAGATTGGGCTGATAAAACAATTTTAATAGCTGAAGATGTAGAATTTAACTTTATTTTCTTGAGAGAAATTATTGCTCCAACCGGTGCTAAAGTAATTTGGGCCAAAAATGGACTTGAAGCATGTCAGGTTGTTGACGAGAACAATTCTATCGACTTGATATTAATGGATTTGCAAATGCCCGAGATGAACGGTTATGAAGCTGCTGGATACATCAAGAAAAAGCGTCCACAATTACCTATAATTGCGCAAACAGCATTTATGATGGCCAATGAAGATGAGAAATGCTACAAGATTGGTTGCGATGGATTCATATCAAAACCTATACGCGCCAGACAATTAATAGCTACTATTAAAAAATTCTTCTAGCTATTTACAGTATTTGGTGTATTCAAATTTAGCTTCAGAACTACCTTCTTTTTTAGCCTTTTTAAAATATTTACAAGCTTGTTTTAAATCGCCAGTTTTGCGTAACGCCTGTCCTTTCATGAGCAAATAGTCTGGATCACTTTCTTCCATACTTAATGCACTATTTATCATCTCAAGAGCTGTTGAACTATTATCCTGACGATAATAGATATTTGCCAACATGTAATAAGCCCTATGATAATTTGGTCTTTCTGCTAAAATATTTTGATATAGCTCAATACTTTTATTTAAATCACCTGTTTGCGTATAACAAAAAGCTAACTGTAATTTAGAATTCAAATGATCTGGGTTTGACGTACTATATTTTTGTAGATATGGAATAGCTTTTGCAAACTCTTGTTTTTGGATTAATTTCATACTATAATCCATAATAGTATCGTTTTCTTGAGAGTAAAGCGTATAAAATGATAAGAGGGTTAAAATGAGAGTCAAATATTTTTTCATATTCAGTAAATTTTAGCTTTTTTTGTTGTACAATAAAGAACACATGTCTAAAATTAAGATAATTTTAATTTCTATTCTAATTTTTTTACCTGTCATCCTTATGGGACAGGATGATTATCTTATTGTTTTTGGGAAACTTAAGCTAAAAGAAAACACTGATATACGCTCAAAAATTATACTTTCTGAAAGCGGCAAAAAAATAAGAGAGGTATACCCGGAAAAAAATGGAAAATTTGAATTTGAATTCAAATACGATAAAAATTACATCTTATCATTTGAATGTAAGGGGTTTATAACAAAAAAAATTGAAATAAATACAAATGTTCCTGATAATATAAAGCAAGATGAAATGGTATTTCCATTTCAACCATATGAATTTCAGGTTATTCTCGAAAAGCAAGGGTCAGATAAAGTCGTTGTATTCAATCAACCTGTTGGTATGATTTCCTATGATCCTTCAATAAAAGATTTTGGTTATGATGTGGATTATTCCAAATCCGTCCAATCGAAAATTAACCAAAAGAAAAAAGAAGAAGATATTGTAAACAAAGAAGAGCAAGCTGCTGCTGAAGCTGAAGCAAAAAGGCAAGCTGAATTAGAAAGACAAAGGCAAGCAGCAGAAGCCAAAGCAAAAAAGATGGCCGAAGAAAAAGCTCTTCAGGAACAAAGAAAAAAAGAAGAGGCTGAGCGTCAGCGCCAGGCAGCCCTTGCAAAAGCTAAAAAACTAGCTGCTGATAAACGTAGAAATGACAGTTTACAGCAGGTAGCAAGAGAGAAAAGAAGATTGGATTCAATAGCCGAAGCCAAAAAAGCTGCTGAAGATAGAGCTCGCAAATTAGCTCAATTGAAACGTCAAGAAGATAGTATCAAAGCAGCTAAAGAAGCTGATGAAATACGCAGACAAAAAGAAATAGAACAAAAACGAAAAGAGGAAGCAGAGCGTAAGCGACTTGAGGCTATGGCGAAAGCCAAAAAAATGGCCGAGGAAAAGCGCAGAAATGATAGTATCATAAGAGCACAAGCCGAAAAAAGAAGATTGGATTCAATAGCCGAAGCGAAAAAGGCTGCTGAAGACAGAGCTCGGAAATTAGCTCAACTAAAACGTCAAGAAGATAGCATCAAAGCGGCAAAAGAAGCTGATGAATTACGAAGACAGCAAGAAATAGAACAAAAACGAAAAGAGGAAGCGGAGCGTAAACGACTTGAAGCTATGGCGAAAGCCAAAAAAATGGCCGAAGAAAAGCGGAGAAACGATAGTTTACAAAGAGCTTTTGAAAAGCAAAAAAGACTGGATTCATTAGCTGAAGTTAAGAAAGCTGCAGAGGATCGTGCTCGTAAATTAGCAGAACTAAAAAGGCAACAAGACAGTATCAATGCTGCAAAAGAAGCTGATAGGGTACGTCAGCAAAAAGAAGTTGAAGAAAAACGTAAAGAAGAAGCGGAACGTAAGCGACTTGAGGCTATTGCCAAGGCAAAAAAACTTGCCGCTGAAAAACGTAGAAACGATAGTTTACAAAGAGAATATCAAAAACAAAAAAGACTGGACTCTATAGCTGAAGTTAAAAAAGCAGCAGATGACAGAGCTAAAAAATTAGCACAGCTTAAAAGGAGAGAGGATAGTATTCAAGCATCCAAAGATGCAGATGAATTGCGCAGACAGCAAGAAGTTGAACAACAGCGTAAAAAAGAAGCTGAACAAAAACGAATGGAAGCTATTGCCAAAGCTAAAAAGATTGCTGCTGAAAAACGAAGAAATGATAGTCTGCAAAGAGAATATCAAAAGCAGAAAAGAATTGATTCTTTAGCTGAAATCAAAAAAGCAGCTGATGACAGAGCTAAAAAGCTGGCAGAATTAAAAAGGAGAGAAGACAGTATAAAAGCAGTAAAAATTGCAGAGAAAGAGAAACAGGATAAAGAAATAGCAGAAAAAAGAGCAGCAGAAGCAGAACGTAAACGTAAAAAAGCTCAAGAAGAAGCCAGGAAACTTGCTGAGCAACAAGCGCAAAACAATAAGAAAAATGTAATTCAGGAGGATTTACCGGATGGTTCAGTGAAAAAATTGCGTGATATGGCTACTGCTGATGGAGTATCCCGGTCAGAAAAAGAAAAAGCAATTATTGCCTACAAGCAAAAATTAGCAGAAACTTATACGAAGCATAAAACAACTGAGGTTGATAAGCAAAAGAATAAAACAATAACTAGGGTATTTATAAATAATAATGGAGTTGTCACTGTTTATATGATGGTGAAGCACAGCTGGGGAGGACTATTCTATTTTATAGAAGATGAAGATTTGACTTATCGGAATATATCCAAATCTATTTTCCTCACAGATACAAGAGATTAAAAAAAAAAGCGGCCTAAGCCGCTTTTCTTATATTGCTTTAACTGCTTCTAGAGCTTTTTCATAATTTGGTTCAGTTCCCGCTTCAGGAACAAATTCTACGTATTTAACCTGATCTTGTTCATCCACAACAACAACACCACGAGCTAAAAGCCTTAATTCATCAATTACAAAGCCGTATTTTGAACCAAAATCCAAATCTTTATAATCAGACAGGGTTACAACTTTATCAATACCTTCAGCACCACAGAAACGTTTTTGTGCAAATGGTAAGTAATTTGAAATAGATAAAACAACGGTATTATCTAATTCGCTAACCATTTTATTAAAATTTCTATTTTGTGCAGCACAAACTGGCGTATCAACTGATGGAAAAACTGAAATAATTCGTTTTTTCCCTGCATAATCACTCAATTTAACAGGCTGTAGGTCATTTCCCATTACAGCAAAATCAGGAGCTTTGTCTCCAACTTTAATCTCATTTCCTGCCAATGTTACATCCATTGGACCAAAAGAAAATTTCACACTATTCTTATTCATATTTTTCATTTTAAATTTTATACTAGTCAATACAACGAATTTCCCTATTTGTTCTACCAAAAAGAAAAAAAGCCAACAATAAATTGCCGGCTTTAATTTTTAAGCGATTAAATAAGTCTATTTTTCTTTGCTATCTTCTTCTTTCTCAATAGCATTATTTCTTTTTACTTTAAATTCGATTTTTTCTTCCTTTTTATTGAATACTGCTTTAATGGTATCTCCCTCTTTTAAATCAGATTTTAAAATAAGCTCTGCCATTTCATCTTCAAGGTACTTTTGAATAGCTCTTTTTAAAGGACGAGCTCCATACTGAGCATCGAAACCTTTATCAGCAATAAAATCTTTTGCAGTACTAGAAAGATCAAGCGTATATCCGAGCTCTTTAGTACGTTGGAAAATACCTGTTAATTCAATATCGATAATTTTATTAATTGCCTCTTTGTCTAAAGAATTGAACATAATAACATCATCAAGACGGTTGATAAATTCCGGCGCAAAAGCATTCTTTAATGCCTTAGATATGATGCTTTTAGAGTGATCATCTGCACCTTTTACTTTAGCAGAAGTTGCGAAACCAACACCACTACCAAACTCTCGAAGCTCTCTTGATCCAATGTTGGATGTCATTATAATAATGGTATTTCGGAAGTCGACCCTGCGACCAAAGCTATCAGTCAAACGACCTTCATCCAATACCTGAAGTAAAATATGGAATACATCTGGATGCGCTTTTTCAATCTCATCAAGTAATACAACTGAATAAGGCTTGCGACGAACCTTTTCAGTAAGCTGTCCGCCTTCTTCATAGCCCACATATCCAGGAGGAGCTCCAACCAATCGAGAAACGGCAAATTTTTCCATAAATTCACTCATATCCACTCGTAAAAGTGCATCCTGAGAATCAAACAAATACTCAGCTAAAACCTTTGCTAATTGTGTTTTACCTACTCCAGTAGGGCCAAGGAATATAAATGTACCAATTGGTTTATTAGGATCTTTTAAACCAGCTCTATTACGCTGTATAGACTTTACAATTTTCGCAATGGCCTGATCTTGTCCAATAACTTTATTTTGTAGCTCTTCATTCATTTTAAGCAATCGAGTACCTTCAGTTTGAGCAATTCGTTTTACAGGAACACCAGTCATCATAGCAATAACTTCTGCTACATTTTCTGCTGTAACCGTCTCACGATGTTTAACCAATTCGGTTTCCCATTTCTCTTTTTCCTGCTCCAACTCTTCAGTTTTCTTACGTTCTGTATCTCTCAAACTCGCAGCTTGCTCAAAATTCTGTTCATGAACTTTTTTAATTTTCTCTTCGTGAATTTGCTCGATCTCTTTTTCAAGCTCTAGAATCTTTTCAGGAACGTTAATATTAGAGATGTGAACTCTTGATCCACTTTCATCTAAAGCATCAATGGCCTTATCTGGCAAGTAACGATCTGATATATAACGCATTGATAGTTTTATACATGCATCAAGTGCTTCTTCAGTATAATTAACATTATGATGTTCCTCATACCGATCCTTAATTCTATGCAGAATCTCCTTAGTTTCTTCAGGAGTAGTAGCTTCAACCATTACTTTCTGGAAACGACGTTCCAAAGCACCATCTTTTTCAATATGTTGGCGGTACTCATCAAGTGTAGTTGCGCCAATACACTGAATTTCGCCACGGGCAAGGGCTGGTTTAAGCATATTTGCTGCATCTAAAGATCCTGTAGCACCTCCAGCTCCCACAATTGTATGAATCTCATCTATAAACAAGATAATATTGTCATTTTTTGACAATTCATTCAATATAGCCTTAATTCTCTCTTCAAATTGTCCACGATACTTTGTACCAGCCACAATAGAAGCAAGGTCAAGCGTCATAATTCGTTTATCAAATAGCACTCTTGAGACTTGTCGTTTAACAATTCTGGCTGCCATACCTTCTACAATTGCAGATTTTCCAACTCCGGGCTCACCAATAAGCACAGGGTTATTCTTTTTACGACGACTTAAAATCTGCGCTAATCTTTCGATTTCAACCTCGCGACCAACAATTGGGTCTAAACGCTTTTCTTCGGCAGCTTTGGTTAGATCCACCCCGAAATTATCTAACACAGGTGTGTCTGAATCAGATTTAGGCGTTGATGACTGGAAATCTCCAGGTTCATCCATTTCTTCATCACCATAACCTGAGTCATCTCTAGCTTGAGGACTGTATTTTAGATAGTTTTCTTTAAAACGATCATAATCCACATGTAACTCCCTAAGCGTCATTGCAGTTAAAGAATTCTCCTCCTTTAGGATAGCCATCATCAAGTGAGGTGTATCTACTTCTTCGCTTTTTAAAGAGCGAGCTTCGAGATAAATCAGTTTAAGTACTCGTTCAGCAGGTCGGAGCAACGGCAAAGTATCTTTTTTTGTTACATCAGTAATTGTTTCCTGACGAATTTGTTCTTCGATAGTTTGTCGTATATCTAATAATTTAACTCCCATAGAAATTAGCACATCTATAGCAGGACCTTCACCATCGCGCAAAAGTCCAAGAAATAAATGTTCTATGCTAATAGACTCATTTCCAAGCCGTATAGCTTCCTCTCGGCTGTATGATAATACTTCGTTTAATCTTTCTGAAAATTGTGTATTCATGTACTTTTACCTTTTCAATTGAATATGTAAATTTAATACTCTTGTTTCAAAAAACAGACCATATTTTATAAACAACTATTTGTTGATAAAGTTACCTCATTTTATGTAGGAAATAAAGCCATTATTTGTATTTTTGGTTGCTAATTTTCAAAACAGTATAAGGAATGGCTGAAGGAGAGAAAATTCAAAAG
This sequence comes from Salinivirgaceae bacterium, assembly GCA_002869335.1. Taxonomy (GTDB): domain Bacteria; phylum Bacteroidota; class Bacteroidia; order Bacteroidales; family Salinivirgaceae; genus Salinivirga. The sequence goes on from PKTE01000341.1 coordinate 14,750, forward strand.
ATTAACATCGAAGAGGAGATGAAATCGGCCTACATTGATTATTCAATGTCGGTTATCGTTGCCCGTGCATTGCCAGACGTAAGAGATGGACTTAAACCGGTGCATAGACGTGTATTATTTGGAATGCATGAATTGGGCGTAAATTATAATAAACCGTATAAAAAGTCGGCACGTATTGTAGGAGAGGTACTGGGTAAGTATCACCCGCATGGAGACTCGTCTGTATACATGGCAATGGTGCGTATGGCGCAACCTTGGTCGTTGCGCTATAGGTTGGTTGACGGACAAGGAAACTTTGGGTCTGTAGATGGCGATAGTCCAGCTGCAATGCGTTATACAGAAGCTAGACTCGGTAAAATATCTGACTTAACACTAGCTGATATTGACAAAAATACGGTTGATTTTCAACTAAATTTTGACGACACATTAAAAGAACCGACAGTATTACCGACTAAACTGCCAACTTTGCTGGTTAATGGTGCATCAGGTATTGCTGTTGGAATGGCGACCAATATTCCGCCTCATAATTTGACTAATGTAGTCGATACCTGTATTGCTTATGTAGACAATCCGGAAATTGACATTGAAGATATGATAGATATCATCAAAGCACCGGATTTCCCAACAGGAGGAATTATTTATGGGTATTCAGGCGTAAAAGAAGCTTATCGAAGTGGCAAAGGCCGTGTTGTTATGCGTGCCAAAGCTGAGATAGAAACTGATGAGCAAGGCCGTGAACGTATCATTGTAACTGAAATACCATATATGGTCAATAAGGCTGAAATGATTATGAAAACAGCTGAATTGGTCAACGACAAAAAAATAGAAGGTATTTCAAACGTTAATGATGAATCTGGACGAAATGGTATGCGTATAGTTTATGACATTAAACGTGATGCCATTGCAAATGTAGTACTGAATAAACTTTATAAGTACACACAACTGCAATCTACTTTTAGTGTAAATAGTATTGCACTTGTAAACGGAAGACCAAAACTGCTTAATTTAAAAGAGATCATCCACGAGTTTATAGAACATCGCCATGAGGTTGTAACTCGTCGTACACAATATGAATTAGATCAAGCAGAAAAACGCGCACACATCCTTGAAGGATTTATTATTGCAAGCGATAATATAGATGAAGTTATTGCAATAATTAGAGGATCAAGCAATACTGAAGAGGCTCGAAATAAATTACAGGAAAGGTTTGAATTATCTGAAGCTCAGTCAAGAGCAATTGTAGAAATGCGATTGAGACAACTTACCGGACTGGAGCAGGATAAATTACGTGACGAATATAACGAGCTATTAGAAAAGATTAAAAGGTATAAAGAGATTCTTGGCGATCGTACTATTAGAATGGGAATCGTTAAAGATGAACTTATTGAAGTAAAAGAACAATATGGTGATGAGCGTTCTACCGAAATTGTAATGGATGCAGAGGAATTCAATCCTGAAGATTTCTACGCTGACGAAGATGTTGTAATTACCATTTCGCATATGGGTTACATTAAACGTACGGTTCTTACAGAATTCAAAACACAGGGACGTGGAGGAACCGGAGCAAAAGGATCCACTACGCGTGATGCTGACTTTGTAGAGCACATGTACGTTGCGTCAATGCACAATACAATGTTGTTCTTTACTGAAAAAGGTAAGTGTTTCTGGCTTAAAGTATACGAAATACCTGAAGGAACAAGAACTTCAAAAGGTAGAGCAATACAGAATATGTTGAATATTGAGCCAGATGACAGAGTAAAAGCATATATTAAAGTTCCTGATCTGAAAGATGAAGAGTATATCAATAACAACAATATTATTCTTGCAACTAAAAAAGGAGTTGTGAAGAAAACATTGCTCGAGGCATACTCAAGACCACGAACAAATGGTATTGTAGCTGTAAATATTAGAGAAGGAGATGAGTTACTTGAAGCAAAAATGACCAATGGTACACACGATATCCTTATGGGAGTGAAATCTGGTAAAGCAATTCGATTCCCAGAAAAAGATGTTCGTACGGTTGGTAGAAATGCTGCAGGGGTACGTGGTATAAGCCTTTCAGAAGATGACGAGGTAATTGGCATGATTACTGTAGAAAATGAATCGGAAGACATCCTGGTTGTTTCTGAAAACGGCTATGGTAAACGTTCTTTGATTCAGGATTACAGAATTATCAGACGTGGTGGAAAAGGAGTTAAAACCATTAATATCACAGAAAAAACAGGTAAATTAATAGCACTTAAAGGCGTGACAGACAATGATGATATCATGATCATTACACGTAAAGGTTTAACTATTAGATTATCTGTATCTCAGATGCGCGTTTTAGGAAGAGCTACGCAAGGAGTGAAGCTGATAAATCTAAAACAAGACGATCAGATTGCCGCAATTGCTTATGCTGAAAGTAATGAGGATGAAGATGAAGAAAGCATAAACGGAGAAAATCCTGAAATGAATGAGGAATCATCAGAAGAATAGTTAAAATATTGTTAATTATTAATAATTCACTTAATTTTGAACTGAAATAATCAAAAGAATATCGACATGAAAAAGTTAATTTTCGTATTAATATTAATAGCTTCATTCGGATTGGCCAACGCACAAAAATCAAAAGTTGTTAGCGCATATAACTACGCTAAACCGAAATATAACCAGCTTGATAAAGCTATGGAGGCTATTGATGAAGCCAAGGAGCATCCAAAAACTTCAATGGATCCAAAAACATGGTTTTACAGAGGAACCATTTATCAGCAAATTTTTCAAGACACTGCATTCAGTAATTTACATCCAAATCCAATTAATGAAGCAATATTTTCGTTTATGAAAGCTTTAGAATTGGACGAAAAAGGCCGCTACAAATCAGATGTTGTAAACAACTTAAACACAGCGCTTTCGCAAGCTTTAATTAATGGTGTGAATGCTATTCAAAAACAAAAGTACGATATAGCACTTGATAATTTTGACATGCTTATTAAAGCATCAAAACTTGAAAGTACATTTGACCTTCCTGAAGTTTGCTTAAGAGTATATAAGCAAGAAGGTAACAGAGTTTACTTCTTAGCAGGATTCGCAGCTCAACAAAAAGGAGATATGGAGCTTTCAAATAAATATTTCAAAGAAGCTACAGATGCTGGTTACGAAGTTGGAAAAGTTTATTTACAATTAGCTGCCAACTATAAGCAAATGGGCGACATGGAAGGCTTTGTTAATATCCTTAAAGAAGGTATGAGTAAGACTCAGGATAACAAATTTATCCGCTTGCAACTTATTGATTATTTCAATAGTGAGGGTAAAATGGATGAAGCACTTGTTTTCATGAAAGAAGCCATTGAAAAAGATCCTGAGAATGTTACATTATATTTTGCATTAGGAAACGTTTATACTGAGCTTGATAAAGAAGATGAAGCCTTAGCAGCTTATGATAAAGCCATAGCAATTGATCCTAATAATGTTGATGTATTATTCAACCTTGGAACTTTATTCTTTAATAAAGGGGCTGAGCTTAAAAACGAAGCAAATCAATTAGACTTAGGTGAAACAGAAAAGTATAAAAAACTTAATGAGGAAGCTTTAGTGGCTTTTGAACAAGCATCAGTATACTTTGAAAAAGCTCACAATTTAGAACCACAAGCAAAAGATATTTTGGAAACTCTTAAAAAGCTTTATATGCAATTAAGAACTAAACCAGGATTTTCTGATAAGCTTGATGCTGTAAATGAAAAATTAAAATCTCTATAAATATTTATGAAGGGAGAGTTTTCTCCCTTTTTCTACATAAACTCTATTTAACATAATATAAATTATAGGACAAATATCTATTATGCAAATTAATCCCATAAAAACAACGCATCTTTATTAAAAGAATAATTCCCGCATTTTGGACATACAGCTTTATTTAATTTCTCCAGATTAATTTCTTTAAGTTCTAAATTACATCTCCAACACTTAAACTCTGTTTTGAAAATTGGTTCAAGTCCTTCATTTGAATATTCATACTCTGGGTTATTATATATCTCAAAATAATACTTATTGTATATTTTATTACATTCTTTGCACTTGTATAACTTTATTATTGGTTCAATTATTAGATTCTCCTTTTTATAATACAATCTCTTAATTTTTTCTTTTGTTTTGTTGTGCATTGGTAAATTTAGATCAATATAATCTTTTAAAAGCATAGCATGAATAATCATTCCAACTCCTAAATGATGCTCCTTCTTATAATTACATTTTGTGCATTTAAGTGAAACACCTTTACCCATAACTTTATCTATTCTTTATAATGCTTTAAATTAAAAAATCCTGATAAATTATAGGAATTTACCAGGATTCTGTAATTAACAACGATTAGTCATTATCTTGGATTTCTCAATATTGTATTATCAAATCTATCTGTTATACGTTTTAAAACTTCTTCTTCTGTTCCCTGACCATCTACAACATGCAATAAATGTTTTTTATCGTAAAAGTCTTTGGCCATAAGAGTACGTTGCTCATATTCCTCCAACCTTGATATGATCGTTTCAATTTGCATATCATATGGCCTCTTCTGGTCAGTTTTACTACGATCAACCAAACGCTTAACAGCCTCTGTTGCTGATATTTTCAACTCAAAAACTGAAGTAATAGTTGAACCAACTTTGTGTAACATACCGTCTAGAATATAAGCCTGAACCATTGTACGTGGAAAACCTTTGAAAATAAAGCCATTAGACTTATGATTCTCTTCCATCTTTCTCTCTATAAGCTTAATAGCATATTCATCGGGTACAATTGCACCTTTTTCCATATATGGCTTGGCCAGTTTACCAATATCCGTATTATCTTTAATCTCCTGACGGAGAATTTTACCTGTAGAAATGTAATGTAAATTATACCTTTCAGCCAACATTCTAGCCTGCGTCCCTTTTCCAGAACCAGGATAACCAAATAGAATTAAATTAACCCAACGATCTTCCAGTGATTTTTGAACAGCAGCATCAAGTCGCTTAAAAACATCATCAAGTGTACCAATACCATTGATACCATTGTAAATGCCTTTATCCTTGTAAAACTTAGCCACTGGATAAGTTTTCTCATCGTATTCTTTCAATCTATTCTGAATTACTTCCTCAGTATCATCAGCTCTACCAGAACTTTTACCTCTTTCATGAAGCCTTTTCATCAACTCCTTTTTTGGAACTTCTAAACTTAACATACAAGTAAGTCTTGTATTCATTTTAAATAACATTCCTTCAAGAATATAGGCCTGTACAATAGTTCGTGGAAAACCATCAAACAAAAAGCCATTGGCATAAGGATTACGTTTAATTTTAGCCTCAATGATCTGAACGATTATCTCATCCGACGCTAAACCTCCTTTTTCAATAACATCTTTAGCTTTCATTCCTAGCACAGTACCTTCTTTAATCTCTTCACGAAGAATATCACCAGTTGAAATATAAGTAAGATTGTATTTCTCAACTAATCGAGATGATTGAGTTCCTTTGCCGGCTCCTGGAGGGCCAAATAGAGCAATATTAAGCATGACAATTCTATTTTTTTAATATTAAAACGTAAATATACAATAAAAAGATAATTTAATACACATTACATCTGTAAACACTGCTTTATTAGACTTACTCCATGGTATATAAAGCCTGTATACATTTGTAACATATTAGCACCTGCATCCATTTTAGCTTTAGCATCAGCAGCATTATGAATACCACCTACACCAATAATCGGAAAATCATTACCCATTTCCTTCCTAACCAATGAGACCACTTCAGTTGATCTTTTAGCTATTGGAGAGCCACTCAAACCTCCATTCCCAATAGATTTGATTACTTGACTACTGGCAGTCAAACCCTCTCTGGATACAGAAGTATTAGTGGCAATTACACCGTGTAAATGATGATCTGATACTAATTGTAATGTATCAATAAGCTGATGATCATTTAAATCAGGAGAAATCTTTAAAACCACAGGTTTTTGCTGCTCTTTTGCTGCTTGTTCTTTCATTAAGGCAGATAAAATTTGATTCAATTCATCCTTGTCCTGTAATTTCTTAAGATCCGTTATATTCGGACAACTTACATTTACCACCAAATAATCAACATAATCATATAAGCCATTAAAAACTGTTAAATAATCATTTATAGCTTCCTCGTTAGGTGTAGCAGTGTTCTTACCTATATTTCCACCTACAATGTATCCAGATGGCCTTTTTTTAAGTTGATTGACAGCAGCATCCAAGCCCATATTATTAAATCCCATGCGATTAATAAGGCCTTCATCTTTTTTTAACCTAAATAACCTGGGTTTAGGATTACCAGGTTGTCCCTTAGGAGTTATTGTTCCAATTTCAGCAAAACCAAAACCCATAGCTTTCCAAACTTTTATAAGTTCTGCATTTTTATCTAATCCTGCAGCAACACCAACCCGATTCTTAAACTTTAAACCCATTAAATCAACAGGTTTATTATTATTAGAAGTCAATAATGAAAGCATTTGAAGACCACCAGGAGTAGATTGAAGAGCTTTAAGAAGGTTAAAAGTAATTTTGTGTGCTTTTTCTGGATTGAATTGAAATAGCAACGGACGAATAATAGCTTTATACATTTGTAAACAATCTTAATTCAACGCAAATGTACAAATTATTTGTTATTTACAGGCTTTAATATTTCAAATGTACCATCTGTATATATATAAAGTATTTCGCGAATAGATTTAGTTTGTTTATCAATTACACTATTAGATTCAGTTTGAACTGAATTATCAATGATTTCCTTGTCCTTTTTAGAGCTATATGGAGCTATTTCTTCACTTCTGGCAACATTATCGCCTATTTCATCGAAAAGGTCTCGCTGCGTGCTTAATTCACCCTTATTTTGATTCTTCATAATAGGCTCATCTCCATTTAATATCCATTCTAAACGATATTGTGGGTAATGAAGGGACAATTTTTGTAAAAAATCAATACTTGGTTTATTTCTACCACTATAAATATGTGATAAACCTGATCTTTGTATACCTAATAGATCTGCAAATTTACTTGCTGATAACCCTTCTTGCTGTTGAATATGAATTAGTCGCTCTGCAATTGACATATGTAAACAATGTAAATAATAATCAATATTTCTAAATGCTTTACAAATGTAACAAACTAATTATTTAAGTCAAAATATTATTTTGCATTAAAGAGCATTATAATATTCGTTATTTAAGTATAAATTTTATGAATTCTCATAACAATCTGATTTACAGTTTATTAAATGTTATACATTGTTTGTTTTTCTATATAATTGACAAAATGGCAGGTGATGAAATACATAACCATGAATAACAGCTTTTACAGATCAATACTAAATACTGAAAATCAGTAACTTATGAGTTTGTTAATACGACTTAACTAGTGTATAATTCGATGTAAAATGCTCTAATTTTGCTATTTTAAATATTTCTAAAACCCCTCCTATTTTAGATTTAAATATTTACATGCATTTTGTATAAACTAATATTTGATGATTTAAAAAATGGAAATATGAGAATTGTGATAGTCTCTCCTATCTTACATTTAATATGTATTTTATTATTAGGATATTATGCTAAGCGACCTGGAAAATTTATGGTCATATATTGATTTTAAACGCATTATATATGGATTTTAAATAAAATACTATAGAAGTTATTCTGTTTACATTTAAATGCTCAAAATAGGTATTTAAAGGGCTATAAAATACAAGAAAAGACTTAATCCGTTGCCAACATGAGTTTAACTATGAAACTTTTTCAAATATGTAATTGTCTTATTGAAAGGAATGTTCAATAGAGCCTTTCAAATCAATAATTTACTTCGTAAATATCGTACTTCCCAAATCCTCCTTTTCGATCAGATGAAAAGTAAGCTTTGTTAATTGATTTATAATATTTATATGTTATGTCGTTTCCAGCTGAATTAATAGGCGACTCTAATATTTTTGGGGTACTCCATTCATTATTTTCCATGAGAGTACACTTATAAATATCATATTTACCTGGTCCGCCATCTCTGTCTGATGAAAAATATAATGTATAGCCATCTTCACTTAAAAAAGGATAATTTTCATTTTTTGATGTATTTACCTGATTATTTAATTTAACAGGATCGCGCCACTCTCCTTCTGCATTTTTAACAGTTTGAAACAAATCATACTGTTTTGTTTTGCGATCGAACAAAACAAAAATAATTCTATCTCCTTTACCAGACAATGCAGCATAAGCGTTGCTCCTTGATCTATTTATTTTACGGTTTAATTGCTCTGGTTCACCCCAATTCTTTCCTTTTTTTGAAATCAACCATATATCTTCTTCATAAATAACTGCTATTGTACTATTATCGGTAGTTACCGAGCTAATTTCCTGGTGCCAATTTGGATCCACTACCATACCTTTATCATATGGCGACTCACTTAAAGGTTCCGGTTTAATGTATTGTCCATCAACAAAAACCGTAGCATAACTGTGCTTCATATACTCATTAAAGACATAATCAAATTTGCGCGCAGAAGAATAAATTAATTTTCCATCATATAGTAATGGAGATACATCGTCATTTTCAGAATTTACTATTGGTCCTGAGTTAACGACTAATATTCCTTCCTTTTTTGCATTTTCTCTAGCAGCTTTTATTTGTTCAAGTTTTTGTTTTTCTTGAATACATTGATCTATATATCTTTTTACGCTTACTCTAATTACACCTTCTTTTGGCGGAATAGCCGTATATTTATTATAAGCTTCAATAGCTTTATCATATTGCAAATTACTTTGGTACGCCTGCCCCAGGTAATTATAAACATCCGCTACAGTATCTTTATTTACCTGAACAGCTTTTTCAAAATATGGAATACTTTCAATTTTATCGTTCAATTCATAAAAGTATAGCATACCCAATTCATAATTAAATACAAAATCACTGGGTTTTAACTTTATCAACTTCAAGTAATTGTCTCTTGCTTCCTCAAAATGGCCAGTTGCATACTTATTTCGAGCTTTATTATATATTTTATCCAAGTCTTTCTCTTGTGCATTCAATATTTGGAAAGTGAATAAAAAACAAAAAGTTAAGGCTAATTCCCTCATAATTAAACTATTAATATTCAACTGGATACAATAATTATCCTATTCAATGTTGATAAATTTAAAGAAAAATCATTTACAAAGCCAATTTTTTGAATTTATTTCTATAGTGCATTGTTACAAAAAAAGCCCGGAAATCACTCCGGGCTTGATTACTAAGTGTTTATTAGTATTTACTCTTTTTTATCTATCTCTTCTAATTTTTCTATTCCTTTTATATCCATCGATTTAGAAATACCTGATATTGTCTTTAAATCAATATTACCTTTGATTCTGATTACAGTTGCATCTTCCTCTGCCACAAGCGTCAATTCAACAATTTTTTCTCCAGATTTTGTGAAATAAAACACTACATGATCATTTTTTTCCTCAACTCGCATAAACTCTAGGTATTTTGGATTCTCAAAGTATTTCCAGATATCTGCCATTAAACCTGGAATTTTATCTTTTTGATCTGAATCTTCTGCACTGTAGATCTCAATGCCACTAAGGTCTTTAACAGCTTGTGCAGATTCATCTTTTTCATCAGCCATTGCTGCAACCCATTGGAATAATCCTTTGCCTATTACAACTTTGGTGTAGTTTCCTTCTCCGAGGTGACGAGCATAGATATCTTTGACATCTTGACCAAAACTGGCGCCACTCATGATTAATGCTGTGAATAAAATTGCTAACGTTTTCATAATATGATATTTAAGAGTTAATTATTCTGCTATTATTGGTAATATTTCTATTTTTTCTAATTTTTTAACTTCCTTCTCCGGTTTTTCTAAAACCTCAAGTTGCTTACTTACAGCTTCATACTCTGTAACAGGTTCTAATTTAGATAACCCAAGGTTTAAATATTTTGATACTTTATTAAGTGCTAATGTACTTTGCTCATATTGTGTTTCCATATAGCTTTGAGATTGATTGTAAAACCATGTTCCTGTTAGGGTTACCATTAAAGCAATTGCTGCTGCTATGGCATAAAACCTTAATTTCATTACCCTTGTCTTCTGAGGATGAGTTTGAGCATTTTCCCAAAGTCTTTCAAACATTTCGTCTGACATACCTGGAGTTTTATCCTCTCTTAAAGCCTTACTTAAAATAAAGTCTGCTTCTTCGTTTGTTATATGGCGTTTATGTGTCATGATATTATTATTTTTTAATTTAGATTATTGGATGCTATTCGCTCAAAATTCACAATTCTCATTAAATCAGACTTAAGCATTTTTCTAGTTCTGCTTAATATAGTGCGGATGTTTTCAACACTATATCGTGTAATTTCAGCTATTTCTTCAAATGACATGTCTTCTTTTTCTCTCAGTTCCAATATTGTTTTGTTTTTCTCTGGTAATTTATTTATTAGTTCTTTAACTATTCTTAGTTGCTCAACTTGATCAATATTTTGTTCGTTTTGATATTCGTACTCATAATCTTCAATTGCCTCTGTCTCTCTTTTTCGACTTTGTTTTTTTATCATATCCAGGCATTTATTGCGAGTTGATTGCATTAAATAGGCCTTTAGGCTTTCATCAATTTTTATTTTGCCTCTATTTTCCCAACATTTAATAAATACATCTTGTAATGCATCTTCTGCCTCAGGCTTATTCTTCATAATGCTGTATGCTAATCTATACATTTGATCTTTATATGTATATATGGCATTTTTTAGTTTTTCGGCATTCATGTGTTACAATTATGATTTATTAAAATGCTTTCAATAGGTAGACGACCATGGTATTTATTTATGACAAAAAATATTACATTTTTTTATAATTTCTTAAATTAAAATTGCAATCATTTATTTGTCAGGCACTTAAAGATACAACAAGTTTAGTTTATTTCGCAAATAAATACTTATTTGTTCAGAATTACTTGTAATAGTTTCAAAAGTCAAGAGTCTTTCAAACTAATTTTTAGTACTTATCAAGATTTTGTAACCTATTATTCAATGGTGGGTGGCTATAATGCATGAAAACATAAGTTGGATGCGGGTTAATATTAGATAAATTTTTATCTGTCAGCTTTATTAAAGAGGATTTTAATTGCTCTTTATAACCCAAAGCAGCAGCATAACCATCAGCCTGATACTCAGCCTTTCTGCTCCAATAACTCATCGCCAAACTAATTATAATAGAAAGTGGTGTAAATAAAAATCCAAAAACTAATAAGCCCAGGTGAAAGGATTGCTTTTCCGCTCCTATAGCCTCATATAATGCATCGTAACTAGCTATAAAGTCAAAAAGAAACAATATTAATCCTGTTTGTAAAATTCCTGTAAAAAGATTAATAATAATATGTTTCTTTTTATAATGACCTATTTCATGAGATAACACAGCAACAATTTCATCTTCTTCTAAATCATTAATTAAAGTATCGTACAATACAATCCTCTTTTTAGATCCAAGCCCTGTAAAGTATGCATTTGATTTTGATGATCTTTTGGATCCATCAATAACAAAAATATTATCGAGTTTAAAGTCAGCTTTTTTTGCCGCTTCTTCAATTTTATTTCTCAAACTACCCTCTTCGAGCGGCTTTTGCTTATTAAATAACGGTACAATAATAGAAGAATAAAACATGGTCATAAATAAAGAGAATACAGCAAAAATAACCCATGCGACCCACCAAAAGTGATCAGGCAATTGGTAATAGATATATGTTATAATTGTAAGTAAAACACCACCAATTAAGGCTGTGAGCAATAGCCCCTTTATTTTATCCTGAATAAATAACTTTGCGGATTGTCTATTAAATCCAAACCTATTTTCGATATAAAAGACATTAAAAATCTCCCATGGCAAAGAAAGTATAGAGGCAGCAAATCCAATGACTGCAAAGAATACTATTGAAACAAGCACCTCGTTTTCAATATATTTTCTTATAAAGCTATCGATTTCACCAAAACCAAATGAATAAAGTAAGGTCAATATTATAACTAGTGAAAAAAGACTGTGGAAAAAACCTGTCCCATAATTAGCCATATGGTATAGATGCATTTTCTTACGCAATGAGTATGTAAACTTTTGCGCTAAATCTGGAGAAATTGGTTTCAACTCATGCTTTAGGTTAAGATAATCAACAACCTCTCCTACAACATACTCCAACACCAAGATGATTAAGATAACATAAAGTATTATCATGTTCTAATTTCCTTTTAAAATTCTATTTGTTTCTTTTTGTCTTTGTTGGTTG
>PKTE01000087.1 GCA_002869335.1 Salinivirgaceae bacterium
GAATGGTAATCACTGAAATTGATGGGCAACCCATTACCAAAACAGATGATTTTGTCAAATACCTCAACCACAAAGCAGGAAAATATACAGCTCTTAAAGTTGTAACCGCAAACGGTGATGATTCAGAATATGTAACCATCAAACCAATTTCACTAGGTGAGGAAAGAAGTTTATTATACAAACGATGGGTTCGATTAAACGAGGAAGAAGTAAAAAAACTGAGCAATGGCAAATTAGGTTATGTACACATACCAGGCATGAGCGACGGGCCATATCGAAATACTTACGAGAAGGTAATGGGTAAATACTACGAATGTGATGGTTTAATAGTAGATACTCGTTTCAATGGTGGTGGCGATCTTGTGGGTGACTTAAGTATGTTTTTAACCGGAACAACATTTATGCAATATGCTACAGAAGATAGAACTGTTGGTTATGAACCAGCTTTCCGCTGGACAAAACCTTCTGTTGCCATGGCAAATGAAGCCAACTACAGTGACGGGCATTGCTTCACATGCATGTACGAAGATTTAGGGATTGGCAAACTCATTGGAATGCCAACCCCAGGAACATGCAGCTTTGCAGGATGGGAGTCGTTGCAAAACGACGACTTGCTCTGGGGTTCTATTCCCGTAAGCGCCAAAAACAAAGCCGGCGAATGGCTAGAAAACAACGAAACGATTCCTGATGTACAAGTAAAAAATATGCCCGGTAAAATTGATAAAGGTATAGACCAGCAGCTTGAGAAGGCGGTTGAAGAGCTGTTGAAGGTGACGAAAAACTAGTCTACAAAAGGTTAACATAAAAAAACTGCCAGAAGTTAATTTTTCCGGCAGTTTTTTATTGACATGAAAACAAATTATTTTTCTTTTTTAAACCAAAAATACCAGTCATAGGAATAAAGTGATTTATCTTTTTTGGCCTTTTCAGTTAACTTTTCAGACTCTTTTACTGAAGATGGAGGAGGCAAAAGCACATCATTGCCTTCTACCCAATCGGCAGGTAACAAAACATCTTCTTTATCTGTTTTTTGTAACGCTATTAAGGTTCTTAAAATTTCATCAACATTTCTACCCACATTGTCCGGATAGGTAAAAATTGCCTTAATCTTGTTATTAGGATCAACAATAATGACTTTCCTTATGGTTCTATTAGCCTTTGAAAACTTATTTTCTAACCCATATTTTTTTGATACTGCAAGATCAGGATCACCAATTAAAGGAAAGTCAATTTTAACTTTATCATTATTCTTATATGATATAGATTCTAAAGATTTAACCCATTCTATATGACTTGCATGTCCATCAGCTGAAATTACAAGTAACTCAGTATTAAGCTTTTTAAACTCATCTTTTTTCAACGCAAGTTCAATAATCTCACTTGAGCAAATTGGAGTAAAAGCTGCAGGATGACTAAAAAGTATAGTCCATTTCCCAAAATAATCATCGGGGTAGTTTATTTCGCCATTTGTTGACTTTGCCTTAAAGGCTGGAGCTTTACCTTCCAAAGAGATTTGTGAAAAAGCACCAGTAAAAAGTGCTATAATCAAAGCAACCGTTGTAAGCATTCTTTTCATAGTATCATTTTTTGTTGGTATAATTTTAATAACAACAACAAACAATATATGTTTTTTCAAAAGCCTAAAATTTCACTACTGCGAAATCTATTTAACAAGTTGATAACAAAAGCCTTGTTTGAATAATTACTCAACCTTTTATAGTTTATTAAGTCATTTTACACTAACTCTCATATTGTTATTTATCATAATTCTCGAAAGCAATATTTATCTTTGAATAAAAAACTATGGAGTTAATTCCCTATAAAGACTTTCCGCTTAAAACATTTGATAAGATAAGATATGCTGATACTGACCGTCAAGGGCATGTAAACAATGCTGTGTTCTCAACTTACTTTGAAACAGGAAGAGCAGAAATGGTTTATGATGAAGAAACACCTCTCCTAACTAAAGAAAACACAAGCTTTGTTATAGCTTCATTTAAAGTAGATTATTTACTGGAAATCAAATGGCCGGGGGTGGTTAATATTGGAACAGCTGTAACTCGCATTGGCAATAGCTCAATTGGTTTATATCAGCAACTATTTCAAGAGCATAAATGCGTAGCAAAGGCAGAAACAGTTATTGTACAGGTTGATGATGCCACAGCCAAAAGCAAATCGCTTAGTGAAGAATTAAAAGCAAAACTGGAAGTTTGGAAAGTTGATAATTTGAAATAAACTAACATATCCGTAAGTTTGTTTAAATTTGAAAACGAACCTATTATGAAACAAATATTACTTCTAGTATTCAATACACTCTCGCTAATCTTTGCTTTAGTATTGAATGGCCTGCAAGGTAGCTCACTTTTCAACAATGTCAATGTCGGTGAAATAAGTCGTAAATACGATACACTTATAGCTCCTGCTGGTTATGCATTTTCCATTTGGGGTATTATTTATCTGTTGCTAATTTCATTTGTTGTTTACCAATGGGTTGCCTGGTTTCGAAATAAACAAGATTATGAATTAAGACAAATAAATCTATGGTTTATTCTTGGCAATATGGCCAATGGACTATGGATTGTAGCATGGTTAAATGAATATTTTCTAATTACAGTAATTCTCATTTTCACATTGCTTTTATCTCTGATTATGATGAGTATGAGATTAAGATTGGCTCAAGATAAAGTCTCAACCACAAAAAATATTTTTATTAGGTGGCCTGTGGCTGTTTATCTGGGATGGATCGTAGTTGCCTCTGTTGCCAATGTGGCTGTTTGGTTGGTTAGTTTAAATTGGGATGGCGGATTTCTATCACCTACAACATGGACAATTGTAATGATTGGCATTGCTACAATAATTTATCTACTATTAATCCAAACAAGAAACATAAAGGCTGCTGCAATTGTAGGTATATGGGCATTTTTGGCAATCGCCGTTAAACACTGGGATAAAATTGATGCAATAGTTTATACTGCTATTATTTCTGCAGGAATATTATTTATTGCGATTATCTTTAAAGCTGTTTTCTCAGGAAAACATCAACTAAATAATTAACTAATTAGAGCGCAAAAAATGATCAACATAGCCAAGCCAACTTTACTACTCGACGAACAAAAATGTAAAACCAACATACGACGAATGGCTTACAAGGCTAGTGAGAACGATGTCTCTTTTCGTCCGCATTTTAAAACACACCAATCGCTGGAAATTGGCTATTGGTTTAAAGAAGAAGGTGTAACCAAAATTACTGTTTCATCGGTTTCAATGGCTCAATATTTTGCTCAGGAATGGAATGATATATTAATAGCATTCCCCATCAACTTGATGGAAATAGATCAAATAAATCAACTTGCTGGAAAAATAAATCTGCAGCTTTTAGTTGAAAACATTGAAGCCATTGAATTCTTATCGAAAAAGCTTAACCACCAGGTTGGGTTCTACATTAAAATAGACGCAGGATATCATCGGACCGGTGTAGATTCAGATAATCATGATTTGATCGATCAAATTTTGCAAAAAGCTGCTGAATCTGATAAACTTTCATTTACCGGATTTCTCTCACATGCCGGACATACTTACAACACAAACTCAATTACTGAAATTCTTAAAATCAGAAATGATGAAAACCTGGCTATGTTAGCATTAAAAGCCCGGTACATTGCTGATTACCCAAAAATTATTGCATCCGTTGGAGACACACCCTCATGCAGTATAGCCGATCACTTTTCAGGCATTGATGAAATCAGACCCGGCAATTTTGTGTTTTACGACTTAATGCAATTGAGTTTAGGAGTTTGTGATCCTGAACAAATTGCAGTAGTTATGGCATGTCCAATTGTTGCTCTCCACAAAGAAAGGAATGAAATGGTAATATATGGCGGAGGCGTCCACTTCTCAAAAGATGTTATCAATATAAATGAAAATCAGGTTTTCGGTCAAGTAGTTGAAAAAGTAGAAAATGGCTGGGGAAATCCTATTCCCGGAATGATTGTCAAAAAACTATCACAAGAGCATGGTATTGTTCATCTTTCCGATACTTTAAAAGATAAACTCAAGATTGGAGACTTATTGTATATTCTTCCGGTTCATAGCTGCATGACTGCTGATATTTATAGTTCATATTTAACTATCAATGGCAAAACAATTCCAAGGCTATAATATTCAAGAATACTCATATCTCGATTCTCACGTCTATTGACTCCAAACTCAATTCTCTTTTCCTGTTTTTTCCTGTTTTGTGCACTAAGTTGAAGCAAGTAAAAAGCACCACTGAAAACCAACACTTTACAATTAGAATATTTAAAGTTTGGGTGCCCCATTATATTTTTATTGGCATATTTCATTTTCTTTTTGAATTATTTGATTGTAAAAATTAAGTAAAATAACACCAAAGAAAATAATGCCTTA
>PKTE01000143.1 GCA_002869335.1 Salinivirgaceae bacterium
TACAAGAACCAGACTTATTTTCAACGAATTTGACAATGGTTGGGGTCAATTTTATATTTACTACGGTCCTGATGCCAACTCACCAATAATTGATTTAACTCCTGACAATGTTAATACAGTATATGCTTACGATGTAACCATAATGGATACAGTAACTGCTAAAAATACTACTGGAGCATTAACAATTGTATTTGACGGAACTTATGGTACAAGTGCAGGATGGGACGCTTCAATAGAATGCTACACTCCTCCAGCTGACGACTTTGAGATGGTTGACATGTGGACTACTATTGCTACTATTTTCGAAGGTCAAGAACTAGAAATTCAAACTGTTATTTATAATGCAGGTTTAACTGAACAATCAAAAAATGTAACCTTCTATATTAACGATGTTGAGCATGGCGTAGTTACTTCAAACGTAATTGGAGCTAACGAGTATGATACTGTTTCTATAGCTTGGACACCAGATGCAGGTGGCGTTTTCAATATTAAAGCGTATATACCAGCTGATGAAGGCGATGCAGCAAATGACACTATTGAAATAACAAGATCAGTATACGCTGATGGTGACCTTGTAGAAAGCTTTGAAGGTTCAGAGTGGTTGCCAGAATTTTGGACAAGTCTTGGTTCCACATGGTTTAGAAATTCATCACAATATGATCTTGGACAAGATGGTGATAACTACATCACAACTGCATTACAAGACACATTAGTAACTCCTCGTTTAATTATCGAAGATGGTGATGTACTTGAACTTAAAGCATTCTCTCAAATGTGGTGGTATACTACATTGGATCTTTATTATTCAGAAAATCCAACAGGACCATGGACATTTATTGCGAATATTCCAATTAGTTCATTCCAGAATTCATTCCAGGACTTTTCTTTTGATATTAGTGCTGCAGCTGGTAACAATTACCTTGCATTTGCTACTGGAGAGCCATCGCAAGTAGGTTGGACCATCGACATGAATATTGATTTTGTGCGTGGCCCTCAAATTTTCTATTATGATAATAACATTTCAGCAAAAAATATTACTGCTGATGTATCGCCAATGCAATATGATACACTTCCTTACGAAATTACTATTAAAAACAATTGTTTAATTGACTTAGCAGCTGATTCTTACACTGTTAAGTTAATGATGGATGAAGGCGTATACGGTCAAACAGAATTGGCAAGTATAAGTGGTTCTGCATTAGCTTCTAAAACTGAAATGACATACACTTTAGAGTATGCTATTCAGGATATCGGTTATGCAAATATTTATGGTTATAT
Organism: Salinivirgaceae bacterium; assembly: GCA_002869335.1. Taxonomy (GTDB): domain Bacteria; phylum Bacteroidota; class Bacteroidia; order Bacteroidales; family Salinivirgaceae; genus Salinivirga. The sequence continues at coordinate 1,279 of PKTE01000143.1, forward strand.
AGATTATGCTGATGACCAGGATATTGAAGACAATGCAACTCGTATGTTAAAAGTTTATGCTCAAGCAGCAGGAACTGACACTGTTGAAGTAGGTAATTCAACAGCCTATAATATGTACTATCCTTTTGCAGGATCAATGAATACTGAGGTTTCTCAGATTATGTATTATGCAGATGAAGTTGGAGATCCTGGAACAATAAACGGTCTTACTTACTTCTACATCAATGAGCAACCTCGTGATTATGAAAACATCCCTGTTCAGATTTGGGTGGCTGAAGTAGACGCTTCTGATAATAACATGTCAGCAGGTTTGCGCTCATCAGAAAATTTCACAATGGTATTTAATGACTCTATCGATTTTGCTGCATTGTCAGAAGGAGAATTCTATTTCCCATTCGAGGAATCAGCATTTACATATACAGGTGGAAACCTTATTGTTATGTTTTATCGCATTGATGATGATTTAAACTATCCATTACAATGGCTAGGAGAAGCTGGTGAAATTGCTAACAGAACAGCTAGAATCCAATTCTACTATGGTGAAGTTGATCTTACTGATGCTGCTACAATGAATTCACATTATAGCTTAGCAAATTCTGATATGCTTCCAAACACTGTTTTCCATAAAAACGAATCAGGAATTGGACAGGTTGAAGGTTATGTATATGATGAAAATAGCAATCCTTTTGAAGGCGTTACAGTTTCATTACCTGGAACAAGTGCCGTTACAACAACTGATGAATTTGGATTCTACGAATTCTTAGTTGCTCCTGAAGGAGATATACCAGTTAAAGCTGTTTATTTTGGATATAGCGATGTAATTGATACTGTAACTGTACTAGCTGGTGATGTATCGCAAAAAGACATTAATATGTCGCTTAAACCACAAATGGAGGTGACAGGACACATCATTAAGAGTGATGATGGATTAGGTGTTGCTGGATTAGATGTATCGCTAAAAGGATATGAAAACTATACTGCAACAACTGATGCTGATGGATATTTCACTTTCAGTACAGTTTATGCAAATGAGACATATGCAATTAGCGCTGAACTTGAGCATTATGAGCCTTTTGCTGCAGAAGTAATTGTTACAGACACTGCTAATGTAGACTTAGGCGATATTACACTTCAAGAAATTTTTGAACCAGCATTCTTCGTAAATACTAACGAAGTTGAAACTGGAATGGAAATTACATGGAACAAACCTTATACAGGAGTAAATGACTCAATTGGTTTGCATGATGAACCAGGATTCTGGTCGGGTTATGCAGCAGAAGTTGGTGAAAATGTATGGATGGGTAACCTTTATGATGTAACGGAAAGCGGAACTATCAATGGTTTTGACATTCAAATATACAACTGGGAAGGTTATGATTATACAGCAGGTGAAGTTACAATGGATATCTTTGACATGAATGAAGACTTAATTGCTTCAGTTCCATTTACAATTCCTGTAATTGATGATGAAGACATCTATATGATTCATGTGGATGTACCTAACGTTACATTTAATGGTTCATTCTATGCAATGATTCATTGGAACAATTTAAGCGCAGTAACTCCACTTGTCGCATTTGAAACTGGATACGCTTATGCTGCACCAAATCTTGCTAGATATAAATACGAAGGTGAAAGCTTTAAAATGTTCTCTGACATAGGTGCAGAAGGTATTTTTGAAATGGGTGTTGAAGTAACATTAGCTGACGGAACTAAAAAAGTAATCGAAAATGCTAAAGCTCACGAAGGTTATAATGTATATCGCGGATTAACTTCAGAAATAAATGAATTTGATGCATTAACTCCATTGAATAGTAGCATGCTAACTTCTACTGATGATGTTGTTAATTATATAGATGAAACATGGCCACCAGCAGAATCGGGTTATTATACCTATGCTGTTGAAGCTGTTTACACAGAAAGTAATTCAGTAATGTCATTCTCACAAACTTTACCTTATGGAATTTACAGTGCTGTTGATATTAATGTTACTGCTAATAATGGTGTTTCTACAGAAGGTGGAGCATTGAAATTACATAACAATAACGGTAACGATCTATATGAATATGAAAGCACTGTAGGTGCTGAAGGAACTGTATCATTCGAATCAGTGAAATTAGGAACATATACCATTTCTATTGAGAAATATGGATTTGAATCATACTTAGATGAAGCACTTGTTATTGATGAAGCTACAGAAACTATTGATATTGAGCTAATTGAAAATATCGTAAATCCTGGTGATCTAAGCATTGCTATTGATGATGCTTCACACAGCGCATTACTATCATGGAATGTAGGTAGCACTACTGAGTATATCTTAGATGATGATTCATTCGAAAATGGATTAGCATTAAATCCTGGAAACGACGCATACCTTGGAAACCTATTTAATGTAGGAACTACTGGTTCACTAATTGAATTTACATTACACGGACAGCAAAATACAGGAATTTCTGGTGAAACTGTAACAATTGAAGTATTTGACCTTGAAGGAAATCTTTTAGGAACAACTGCAGAGTTTAATATACCTGCTGACAGCTGGATGACAATTTCTACAAGTGGTATTGAATTTAATGGTGGATTCTATGCAATGGTACGTTGGAATAACCTCACTGGTAATACTAACTTCTTATCATTAGATGAAAATGGATCTAATATTGATAAAGGTTATTATTATGATGCTGCCAATGGATTCTTACCTCTTTCTGAATTAGGAGCTAATGGTGTATTCTTATTAAGAGCTACTGCCATTGCTGGTAAATCAGGTGAACTTGTTACTATTACGCCACAGTCCTCTACTCCAGAATTAGCTAATATTTATGTTCAGAAAAGCAACAAATCAGGTAATGCTGCTGATGCTTTAAAGAATGTAAAACTACCTACAGCATTTAATGTATACCTTAATGATATGTCTACTCCAGTTGCAACAGCAATAACAGAACGTGAATATACATTCACTGAAGAGCAACTTGCAACAAACGGCACACACACTGCTGGTGTTGTAGCTATATATGCAACAGGTGATTCAGATCTAATCACTATGGATTTTGATATGTCAGGTATCTCAACAAATGATATTTCATTGGATAACATCTCTGTTTATCCTAA
>PKTE01000079.1:0-26861 GCA_002869335.1 Salinivirgaceae bacterium
GCTCTCCTTCGGAAAACCAGGATGCTTTTATTGGGTATTTAAAAAGCTTAAATGAATTATTATTGGTCTTATAATAAATAGCTTTTAAACCTGAACCCTCTTCAGTTGACTCAATTACAAATTCACTTCTGGCAGAAACCACATTGTCAGATCTATCACCATTTACCTTTATAATAGTTTTAGGTTCTGATTTATCAATAAAAATATTAATTGACCTAACTTTCTCATCATTCCCAACATTATCTACAGAATAGTACAAAACTTTGTATTCCTTCTCCTTTTCCAATTTTATTGAACCGTTGTATTTCTTATAAGCACTGCCATCAATTGAATAATAAGTATGCATTACGCCAGATAACTTGTCTCTGGCATTTAATTCAAGTGTAAATGCTTCATTAAAAAATACTCTATCTCCAGATATAAATCCTTTATTTTTATCTTTAACACTTGTATAAGGGGGCCTGCTATCTGCATATACCTCAAATATTATATCTTCTAATGGATATTTGTATTTTTTAGTTAAGGTATCCACCTTCCATGGCGAATGAAATGTATTCTTTCCTTCAGTATCGAAATACATTGGATTGGTATAATCTTTTGAATCCTCACTTTCCAACAATACTTTTTCGGCATCGCCACCTTTAGATGTACTTATGTATAGATAAACTGGCAACCCCTTTTGAATATAAAGCTTTCCATCATCGGCTTTATATAATCTATTGGGATGTTCAATTTTTTGTTGCGCAAAAGATGAGACTGAGATAATGCCAATTAAAAATACAATTAAAGTTTGTTTCATATCACTTGGGTTTTCCTTATTTCAAACTAATTCACTTATTATCTTTTATTTATATAAAAACGGTCCCAACATAAGCGGGATATTTATGAGTTTGTTAAATATAACTATGTCAATTTTCTTACACAACAAAATGCTTTACTATTTAGCCTGTTAAAAACCTTTATTGCCAATTTTTACTTAATTAGTCAAATTATACTAATTTTGCCGTTGTAATAATACAAATATGAGAAAAGCAGGATATTTTGCAATACGTATTTTTTCGGGTTTTATCGGTATTTTACCGTTTTTTATCCTATATGGTATGGCAGATTTCACTGCTTTAGTTCTACATTATGTAATTGGCTATCGCAAGAAAGTTGTTCGATCAAATCTCATTAAGTGTTTTCCGGAAAAAAGTAATAAAGAATTACGTCGAATAGAAAGAAAGTTTTATCGTAATCTTAGTGATATAGCAATTGAAAGTGTAAAAGGAATCTACATGAGTAAAAAGCAAATACAGAAAAGCTTTAAGGTACTTAATCCCGAAGCACTTAATTCATTTTACGAAAAAAATAAATCTATTCTTGCTTTAGCAAGTCATTATACCAATTGGGAATGGGGCATTTTAGCTGTTGATTTCCAAATACCACATCAAGCTGTATCTATCTACAAACCAATGCATTTCAAAGAAATGGAAGATTTCTCTTTTCGAAGACGATCACGCTTTGGGATGAAGCTTGTAGGGATCAAAGAAACAAAAGCATTTTTTGCAGAAAAAAAAGATCAACCTGCATGTACAATATTAGCTGCCGACCAACATCCAAATGACAATAAGAATTCTATTGTTGTTGATTTTTTCAATATTGAAACAGCTGCCCTACATGGACCGGAAGCTTATGGTCGCATCACAGGCATGCCACTTGTTTATTTTGATATCCAAAGAGTTAAAAGAGGTCACTACACATTGAAAATCATTCAACTTTTTGATAATCCAAAAGAAACTCAATTTGGCGAAATAACGCAAAAATACATGAGTCAGGTTGAAGAAATAATCCGCAGAAAACCTGAAAATTGGTTATGGAGTCATAAAAGATGGAAATACTCTACCAAGACAATTGAAAAAATAAAACAATATAATCAAGAGCGTATCCAGAAAGAAAAAGAAAAAAGCAACCTCTAAGGTTGCCTTTTATATACGGTTTGAAGTTTTTGATTTTTGTAAACTACCAATTTCTCACCTTCCTTCTCAACTTTAAATCCTCTGAATTTTGTATCGTAAATAATGATTGAATTTTCATTCACCAATAACTGGTATTTTAAAACCGGTTTACTCCAACCTTTCTTAAAAATCTCTATCATATTATCACGATATTTCACAACTACCTCATTTGCAAGAGAAATCTCATTCCCTTCAATAGTATAATAATCTTTGCTTAGCAGTTTTTTGATTAGATATCCATTTTTAGTTTTTCGAATATCTTCATTAGCAAGTGCTCGTTTATAAAAATAGCTTCCATCGGACTTCATTTCAAATTCCATTTTCATCAGTTTACCTTTTGTAAACACTATTACGGAATCGGATCTTTTTATTTCATAATTCTTAGTAAAACCAATTTTATTATCGGCTTTTATAGATACTAAAGAGTCTGATTTTGAAATAGTATAAGATGAATTTAATATCGATGATTTATCCTGTTTATGAAGAATAAAATCTTTACTCAGATCATAAAATGGATACCAGGGAAGTAAACAAAAATTACCATTGAGATCGTAAAAAAGTCCATTACCGAGATAAAATCCGGCGTCATGATATGGCATATCCTCAGTACCTTCATTATTAGCTCCGCCGCGAACGTCTGTTTTACTTCTGATTATATCGATACGCTCACCATAATAATCGAGCATTGGCAAAAGCTGCTGATGCTCGATTATTTTGTGAGAAGCACTTTTAATTTCATTTTGATTTAAAGTAGCACAAGATGAAAAAACAACTAAAAAACTCAGAAATCCAACAATCAATCTCCACATAAGTAAATGGCTATAATTCACTTGTCATTAAAAACAATGGCTTCATTTCAAAACTTTTATAAAATGGTCTTAGGCGCTCGATATTATAATGCTTACTCACCTCCACAACTTTTGTACTACTTGTTACAACTTCAATAGGCAAATTATCATATCTTCCATTTTGCAAAACAACCAATCTACCATGCACGCCTTTAAGAATTAAATCTAGTGCCAGGTTTCCATATGCCATTGGAACAATTGAATCAATTGAATCAGGATCGCCACCTCGAACCAAATAGCCAAGTTTTTGATTGATAACATTGATTTGTCTGCCTTTATTAAATTTTGGAGATAGGTCTTTAATCCGCCCCGATACCAAATCACCAATTCCACCCAATTTTGCATGACCAAACATGTCTTTTTCACTGTTCTGGAATATCATTTCACCTCCTTCAAACATAGCTCCCTCAGACACTAAAACAACTGAATATTGACTAGGATTTTTCCTACGATCGTGGGACATTAAATCTGTTAAGTGTTCAATATCAAACTTATGTTCAGGAATAACACAACGGTTTGCTGCACCAGCCATTGTTGGAAGCATAGCTGTAAAACCTGCATAACGACCAAAAACTTCTAACACCAAGAACCGCTCATGCGAACCGGCAGATGTTCGTAAAATATTAGTCATCATTATAGTACGGGTTATACAGGTACTAAATCCGATGCAATAATCTGTTCCTGGTACGTCATTATCCATCGTTTTTGGAATAGCTACAACATTAACGCCTTCTTTGTATAATCGCACACCATAACTTAACGTATCATCACCTCCAATGGGTATAAGATAATCGATACCCAAATGCTCCAAATTTTTCAAAACCTCCGGAGTTAAATCGTTCACTTCATCAGAGTATGCATCTTTTAAATGTTCAGGTACTCTGTTTTTAGGAATATGACTAGGTCTTGTTCTGGAACTATGTAAAAACGTTCCACCAGTGCGACCAGCCTTGTTTACAATATCCTCATTTAATTCTATATAATGCTCGTTTTTGTCTTTTTTGGGGTCACGTACCATATCTACAATTCCGCCCCAGCCTTTGCGTAATCCAATTACTTTGTAACCCTCTCTTAATGCACGAATTGTTACCGCACGAATTGCTGGATTTAGCCCTGGCACATCACCACCGCCTGTTAAAATTCCAATAACACCTTTAATTTTGTTTACCTTTGCCATAGTATCATTTTTTGAAGTAAGTATAAGTGCAATTTAATTAAATAAAGCATAAAATAAAAGTTTGCATCAACAGATAAACAACATCCACTAATGACTTATTATTGCCTGAAATAAAAACAATGAATAGTACTGAATTAAAAATACTTGATCATTTTATAGTTGACACATCTAATTGTAAAATTATACCGTTTGGAAACGGCCATATAAACAACACATACAAAGTTGAAAATAACAAAGGAAATATTTGGCTTCTGCAAAAAATAAATATTTCTGTTTTTAAAGACCCTGAATGTCTGATAAAAAATCACTTAGAACTTAATAAGTGCTACGATAGCCAAAGAGAGATAGACATACCCAAATTAATAAATGAAAATTCAAATCAATTTCTGTTTGGAAATGAAAAGATAGGACATTGGAGACTACTCAATTTCTTTAAAGACACCACTTCTATTGAAAACGTAACAAACATAGAACAAGCTGAAGAGGCTGGAAGTGCTTTTGGAAGTTTTATTAAAGGAAGTGCTAATTGTAATATTAAAAACTTCAAAGAAGTAATACCTGACTTTCATAATTTAACTAGCCGTTATCAACAATTTGAAAAAGCCTTGCAATTAGATAAAGTAACTAGAAAACCAAAAATAAAAGAATTAATACAATTTTTTGAATCTTTTTATCGAGAACTTCAAACTTTGGAAAGTGAAATCTCTAACCAAAGAATTCCAATTCGAATTGTACACAACGACACAAAAATAAATAATCTTTTATTCCGAAATAATTCAGCAGTAGCAGTAATAGATTTAGATACAGTAGGTCCGGGTAATATTCTATATGACTATGGAGATGCACTCCGTACATTGGCAAATGAAACCGATGAAGATCAACAAGATTTGAGTCAAGTTAAATTTTCGCTCAAATGGTTTAGTGCTTTTACAAAAAGTTACCTAATTAAAGTTTCAGATATTATATCTGAATCAGAAAAAAAATGGCTTTGGCAAGCCCCTTTCTTGATGACCTATATCATGGGAATTCGATTTTTAACAGATTATCTTAACGGCGATATTTACTACAAAATAAAATATGAAGAACATAACCTGGTCAGAGCCAAAGTTCAGAGAAAATTACTGGAAGATATGTTTAAGAAAAAAGAGAATATAGTACAAACAATCACAACCTATTTACACAACCTATAAATTATTTGCTATGAACAAAGTCAAATTACTACCGCTTTTAACAGCCTTGTTGCTAACAGTTATAATACAAAGCTGTAAAAACGATGCTACAAACAATTCATCTTATGGAGCACAAGAGGTTTTTGAAACGCCTGAAAGGCCTGCAGGACAAACTGATGTGCTTGAATTAAGATCCGAGCCATTAGAAAAAATCAACATGGCTATAATTGGTCTGGGAATGAGAGGCTCTGGAGCAGTTAGAAGATACACTTACATTGAGGATGCTAATGTTGTAGCCATTGCAGATGTTGTACCTGAATATGTTGAACGTGCTCAAAAAATACTCGAAGATGCTGGAAAGCCAAAAGCTGATGGATATACTGGAGTTGAAGATTGGAAAACCATTTGCGAGAGAGACGACATTGATCTAATATATGTTTGCACACACTGGGATCTGCACACTCCTATAGCAGTATACGCAATGGAGCATGGAAAACATGTTGCAGTTGAAGTTCCTGCAGCACTTACAATAGAAGAATGTTGGCAACTCGTAAACACAGCTGAAAAAACAAGAAAACATTGCATGCAACTAGAAAATTGCAACTACGATTTCTTTGAAATGGCTACATTAAATATGGCTCAGCAAGGAGTATTCGGAGAGATAGTACATACAGAAGGAGCTTATATTCATGATCTCAGATGGCTTAATTTTGCTGAAGAAAATGGTTATTGGGATATGTGGCGTCTAAAGCATCTTGAAAAAGAAGATGGTAACACCTACCCTACACATGGACTTGGTCCTATAGCCCACATTATGAATATTCACCGAGGAGATAAAATGGATTATCTGGTTTCAGTTTCAACAGATCAATACGGTATGAGTGCATATGCTAAAGATAAATTTGGAGACACTTCTAAATATGCAAAAGTAGACTACGCCAAAGGCGACATGAATACTACTATTGTTAAAACCAATAAAGGTAAAACCATGATGATTCAGCATGATGTAACTAGTCCAAGACCTTATAGTCGTATTCATTTAGTTAGTGGCACAAAAGGTTTTGCACGCAAATGGCCTAAAACTGGTATTGCTCTGGAGCCAAACGCACATCATTTTTTAAATGATTTTGAACTAGACTCCATGTTGAAAAAATATGAGCACCCAATTGTTAAAGAAGTTGGAGAAAAAGCAAAAGAAGTAGGAGGACATGGAGGAATGGATTTTATTATGGATTACCGACTAATCTATTGTCTTAAAAATGGATTGCCATTAGATCAGGATGTATATGATGCAGCTGAATGGTCAGCAATAATTCAATTGTCGCGTATTTCGAATAAAAATCAGGGAATGCCAGTCAAAGTGCCTGACTTTACAAGAGGTGCATGGAAAAAGTTAGATAAAGTAACATACTACACAAAATAATATTCCAGGAGTCTGGCATAAAGTCAGACTCCTATTTTTATGCCTACAATATCAGTAATATTGCCATTTTACAACGCTGAATCCACTTTGGATAAAGCTTGCCAAAGTATATCCATGCAATCATTCAAAGATTTCGAATGCATTTTGATTGATAATAACTCTGATGATCAAAGCACATTAATTGCGAATAAATGGGCTCTAAAAGATCCAAGATTTAAACTTATCACTGAAGCCAAGCAAGGTGTTTCTTATGCATCAAGCAAAGGAAGTTTATTGGCAAGTGGTAAATATATAGCCAGAATGGATGCTGATGATATTATGCTTAAATCCCGATTGGAATTACAAAAAGAGTTTTTAGAGACACACGTTGATTATGGTGCTGTTGGTGGTTTAGTAAAATTTGGAGGGGATCATCAAAAAGCCAGAGGAATAAAAAGATTTATTGACTGGAACAATGAGATAACTACCTTCGAAGAAATCGCTCTAAATCAATTTGCTGAACTACCAGTAATCAATCCTACTTTGATGTGGAGAAAAGAGATCGAAGAAAAATATGGCGGCTATATACATGGCAACTTTCCTGAAGATTACGAACTAATTCTGAGATGGTTATCGCAAAAAGTCAAAATAGGCAAAGTGGCCAATGAAGTATTAATTTGGAATGACCCACCTACTAGATTGACAAGAAAAGATAACCGATATAGCTTTGATGCATTTTATAAAACCAAAGCTCAATATCTATCAAAGTGGTTGAGAGAAAACAACCCCAATTTTCCTAAAGTTTACATATGGGGTGCAAGTCGCCTGGCCAGAAAAAGAGCAAAATATATAGAAGAACATGATATACAAATACAAGGCTATATCGATATTTCTGATAAAAGAGAAATAGATGAAAAAATAATACATTATAAATCAATTCCTTCACCCGAAGAAGCATTTATCCTAATTTACACACCACAAAAAAACATCAAAAAAAAGATTGCCAAATACCTTTCAGATAAAGGTTTTCTAGATGGAACTCATTATTTATTTGCTGCTTAAAAATCGCTTAACTGAACATTTATTCAATTAAAATTGCTTAAGCGAATAATTATTCATTTATTTGCAATGTAAAATAACAGATAATGGCAAGGCAAAAGGACGATATAAAACGTGAGAAAATACTGGATGCGGCACGACAGCTTGTCATCAATACGGGATTTACAAGTCTAAGAATGGCTGAAGTGGCACAAAAAGCAGGTGTTGCAACAGGTACTCTTTACACATATTATAAAAGTAAAGAAGCACTTATAAATGACGCCTACATCACAACCAAAAAAGAAATAATTGAATTACTTACTGATCCAGTTCATATCGAACAAACGACATATCTGACGCTAAAGAATGTTTGGATGGCATATTTTTATTTTTGTCACAAAAACCCAGACAAAATGCTATTCGTAGAGCAATTCATTTATAGCGGATACATCGATGAAACTATTATTGAGAAAGTTGACGAAGGGTTATATGAAGTTTTCAAATATGTAGAAAAAGGTCAAAAAGAGGGAATTATAAAAAACGCACCTATTGAATTGCTACAGGCACAAATTCAAGCACCTATACACGATATCATTAAACTTATACACAAAAAACAGATTAAACTTACTAAAAACTACATAGACTCATGTTTCCAAATGACATGGGACGCACTTAAACAATAAATTTTTTTAAACGTTAAATGAATATATATTCAATTAAAACAAATAAAATGGAAAAAACAATATTAGTAACAGGAGGAACAGGCTATATTGGTGCCTGGGTAACAAAAAAACTATTAGAGAAGGGTTATATTGTTCGATTAGCTGTTCGAGATAAATCAAGAACTGACAAGTATCAATATTTACAGGATATCAGTGAAAAAAATGAAGGAAAACTTGAGCTATGGGAAGCCGATTTATTAAAAATGGGATCTTATGATGCCGCAGCGCAAGGAGCCGAAGCTATTATTCACATGGCTTCTCCTTTTACATTGCGTTTTAAGGATCCGATTAAAGACTTAATAGAACCTGCCGTAAACGGTACAAAAAACGTTCTGGAAGCGGCTAATAAATCAGAATCGGTTAAGCGTGTTGTATTAACTTCCAGTGTAGCTGCTGTGCACGGAGACACTATTGACATGACAGAATCTGGGCTAAGCGAATTTACCGAAGAACATTTTAACTATTCAAGTTCGCCTAAACATCAACCCTACTCCTACTCAAAAGTAGCTGCTGAAAAAGCTGCATGGGATATAGCAAAGAATCAAGCTAATTGGGAATTAGTGGTAATAAATCCCTCTTTTGTGATGGGACCATCACTCTCAAAAACTAGTGATTCAGAGAGTATTAACTTCATGAAAGATATGCTTTCTGGCAAATTCAAATCTGGCGCTCCCGACCTTCAATTTGGGTTTGTAGACGTAAGAGATGTAGCAGACGCCCATATATTGGCCCTCGAAAATGAAGATGCTGAAGGCCGTCATATATTGGCAGAAAGAACAGCTGGTGTTCTAGATGTAGTAAATATTATTCGGAATGAATTTGGAGAAAAATACAAACTTCCTAAAAAACACGCACCCAAATTTGTACTCATGCTAATGGGATGGATGTTTGGTATTAGCAGAAAATTTGTTAAAAATAATGTAGGATATCCACTCAAATTAAACACAACCAAAAGCATTGAAAAACTAAAACTAAAATACATGCCATTAGAGCAAACTCTAAAAGATATGGTATTGCAAATGGAAGAGAACAAATAAAATATAAATCATTGATTCAAAGCCCGTCTGTAAACATTCGGGCTTTGTGTGTTTTAAAAACATACAATTTAGAATGGTTTTTGCCCACAATTTGATAATCTTTGCAAAAATGTCTGTTTATGGAAAGTATTAAGAGTATATATCGCATTGGAAATGGTCCTTCCAGTAGTCATACAATGGGCCCTAAAAAAGCATCTGAGCAATTTAAGGCGAAATACCCTGAAGCAAATTATTTTGAGGTGACACTATTTGGAGCACTTGCGGCAACCGGTGAAGGTCACTTAACTGATGTTGCTATTGAATCTGTTTTCGGTAAAGAAAATGTTGAGATTCTATGGGAACCTAAAACATTCCTAAAAAAACACCCCAATGCACTAACTTTTAAAGCTTTTGACAAGTCACAACAGATAATGGGCGAATGGACAGCATATTCTATTGGAGGAGGAGCCATAATCGATGACCATACAGAAGTAGAAGAAGAACAAACTTATCCATTTAAAGACCTAGGAGAGATTCTCAGACATTGCAACAAAAATGGTATGCATATCTGGGAATTGGCTGAAGAATATGAGCAAGGTGATATAATGGAATATTTGAAAGAAGTTTGGGATGTGATGCAAGATTCTATTCATCGAGGACTAAAAAATGAAGGTGTACTGCCCAGTCATTTAAAACTTCCCCGCAAAGCTGCCAGCTACTTTATCAAAGCAAAAGCATACAAAGGCTCAATGAAAAAACGTGCATTGGTTTTTGCCTATTCACTAGCAGTTTCTGAGGAAAATGCTGCTGGAGGAAAAATCGTTACTGCACCTACATGTGGTTCATCCGGTGTAATGCCTTCCGTTTTATACTATCTGCAGCGGCAACATAAATTTGCTGAAGTTAAAATATTGAGAGCGCTAGCTACTGCAGGTATAATTGGTGCTGTTGTGAAGAAAAACGCATCTATTTCTGGAGCAGAAGTTGGTTGTCAAGGTGAAATAGGAACGGCCTGCGCTATGGCTTCAGCTGCCACTACACAATTATTTGGCGGCACTATTTTTCAAGTTGAAAACTCAGCTGAAATGGGGTTAGAACATCACCTTGGTTTGACTTGTGATCCTGTTGGCGGATTGGTACAAATCCCTTGTATCGAAAGAAATGCATTTGCCGCTGCCAGAGCATTAAACCATAATGCCTATGCAATGCTTAATGATGGTCGTCACAGAATCAGTTTCGATAAAATTGTACAAACCATGAAGCAAACTGGTCATGACTTACCTAACATTTATAAAGAAACATCAACCGGAGGATTAGCTCTTTTTAGTGGAATGGCAGACGAAGATTAATTAGATAATCTACAATCTAAAACTCCCAGCTAATACCATTCTTAATAACTGTATAGAGATTTGAAGTTCCTTCTGGAGGATCACTTTCATAGGTTAATGTACTTGAAATATAGAATTTAAACTTTTTGACAAGGTCAAATTTCAGTCTTGCTTCACCAGACAAATTTTGATTTGAAAAATCATCAAGGGCTGGCTGATAGTATGCAATTCCTGATAAATTTATATGCTTATTTATATCCCAGTCTATATTGGTGTAAAGATTAATTCGCCAATGGTGCTGACCCGTACCCTCATAAGTAAAAAAGCGATCCTCATACATTCCGGAAACACCTGTAAACCAACGCAATGAATCACCTGCTATTATATTAATTCTTATACCTGCGCCACCTAAAGCTCTATATTCCACTTTTCGAAAATCATTAAACTGATATTGACCAAAAATCTCAAAAGTAAAAATTGAGTCAATCATCCAATTATATCTTAAATGCTCATATCCATAATCCTGAAGCTGATCCTTACCCGAACGGAAATAATCCCAATTTGTGAAAGACATAAACAAATGATTCTTCAATCTTAAATATACATCCCCATTAAGACTTGTCCGCCATAAACTCGAATTACTCTCCTGATATTGTAAACTAGCTTTAACATTGCCATAGAAACTTTTTGACTTATCTTTCCTTTGCTTTTCGATATTGATCACTTGAGCAGATAAACCACTAACTAATAAAAACATAGAAACAAAAAACAAAACCGTAAACTTCCGCATTTCACTTACATTAATTAATAAATATTGAAAATATGCTCTTCTACGATGTGAATTTATTAATTTTATTCCTTTAGTCACAATTTGTTTGTTGGCATATACTAAATCCTAATGAAGAAACTTTTCTACATAACAATATTAATTTTAGCTTTTCTGCCACGTGCGGAATCACAGCAACTACTTGGCTATGTAGAAGTTAATGGAACAGTTAAAGACGGACTTAAGCCAATTTACAACGCTAATATCGAAATTTATGCTAACAATACTTTGCTTAAAATAAGTCAAACAGATATTACTGGTAATTTTACTTTTATTCTTGAATTAAACAGGCAATACAATATAAAATTCACAAAAGAGTTTTATGTATCCAAATTTATTGAATTCAGCACTAATGTGCGCGAAAATGAGCTTGGCATTTGGTTGTTTTCATTCACCGTGGAGCTCTTCCCCGAAATTTCGAATATGAATTTCTCATTTCTAGAAACCGAGCCTATTGGTAAGATAGGCTATAACAAACGATACGGTGAATTTGAGCATGATATTAGCTATACTGAGAAAATGCATGATAAGATTAAAGAAGTACTAGAAAACTTCAATAACAAACGGGCTAACATGTATGAGTCAACAATCAGACAAGCAGACGCAAATTACAAAAACGGCAAGTCTATTGAAGCTATCAATCTATACCGCCGCGCTGCTATCTTAGATAAATCAAACGATTATCCGCAAGAGCAAATTCGTAAAATTGATAAATACCTGAAAGAAAATTTAAAAAATTATGACCGCTATATTAGCTTATTAACAAATGCCGATTCACTTTTCAGTAATCATAAATTCTCTCAGGCACGTTTTCACTATACACTTGCAAGTGAAATTGTTCGCGGAAGCGCGTATGCAAATTATATGATTGAAAAAATCAATAAATTATTACCCGTTTTTAACCCTTCTTATATTAGACTTCAGAAATATCGTGAGTTCCTTGCCAAAGGAGACCAAATGGTAAGTGAAGTAAAATATGATCAGGCTATAAACTATTACAATCAGGCATTGGCAATCCAACACGGTGACACTTATGCACTTAAACAAATTAACTTCCTAAAAAGCCAATTAGCCAAAAAGAAAAGCAAAAAACAAAAACAGAAAAAATACGAGGAATTTATCAATTTGGGAGACAGATATTTTACGAATCAATCATATAGTGCTGCCAGACTGGTATATATCAAAGCTTTACAACTTAAACCTGATGAAAAATACCCGACTGTTCAAATAAATAAGATCGATCAAATTTTATATCCTAATAAAGCCAAGCAAGTTGATGAAGAATTCCCAAGTTTTACAGAAGTGGAACGAAACGAGGCATTTTTATCAGATTTAGCAAAAAAATACCCAGAGGGAAAAACCGTTGAGTTTTATGATCTACCAGGTAAAAAAATGAAAAGAGTGATTCTAGTAGAAAAAAACCTGGCAGCAGAATATCTTGAAGTAAGATACGATTATGGAACCTTCTTTTTCAGGAACGGACAAAACATTAGCAGAGCTATATTTATTTCGGAAACAAAAGAATAACTTGTCTGAAACAATTTCACAGAGATAAACATTTTACTAATTTTGCAAGCCAATAATTAACAAAAAGTGCATGAGCATCAATATTAAAAATAAAAAAGCCTCATTTGAATATGAGTTTATTGAGACCTTTGAAGCTGGTATTCAACTAACAGGTACTGAAATAAAATCAATTCGGTTAGGGAAGGCGAGTATTGGAGAAGCATACTGTTATTTTGTAAAAAATGAACTGTATGTTAAAAACATGCACATATCAGAGTATAGTTTTGCCAACCGCTTTAACCACGAAACACGCCGCGAACGCAAACTACTTCTGAAAAAAAAGGAACTCAGAAAACTACAGCGAAAAATTAAGGAAAAAGGTCTCACAATTATACCAGTACGCATGTTTTTAAATGAGCGCGGATGGGCAAAAATGAAAATAGCACTGGCTAAAGGAAAACAAACTCACGATAAGCGCCATTCTATAAAAGAAAAGGACATGAAACGTGACATGGAAAGACTACGCAAGTTTTAAGTTTTTAACTTCTTCTTTTTAGCAGCCGGGAACAATACATTATTCAATATTAATCGATAACCTGCAGAGTAAGGATGCAGATTTAAATCTGTTGGTGGATCGCCCACAAAGTGACGGAAATCTTCAGGATCATGACCTCCATAAAAAGTCCAGAAACCTTTACCAAAGGTACCATGTATATATCTGGCCTCATCAGCAGCCTTATTTTCACCTAGAATAAGCACATCAGGTTTGATTAGCTTTTTATTGTAGGAAGTAGTTTGCCCCATAAACCCCTTGACAATTTCAGTATGGTTTTGACACAACATTGTTGGCACAGGATCCCACTTTGCTGAAAAATCAAACAAAGTAAAATAATCGTTATCCTTACTAACCTTCCTGTTTTGGGTCATATCGATATTTGAAAACTCGTACTCATAAATATTAGTACTAAGCGTAAAATCTGTAAACGCTAGTGTATTATCAAAATTTAACTTACTCTGAAAATTAGGGTCAATAGGATCTCCATCAAAAACTTCAGCACATATATCAGTATTTTCAGCAGCCAATGCAATATCAAAAGAATCTGTTCCACTACACATAGAAAATAAAAAACCACCAGCTCCTACAAAAGCTTTTATAGTTTTTACAACCGCTAGTTTAAGTTTTGAAACCTTTTCAAAACCTAAGGATTTGGCCTTCTCCTCCTCGCTTCTAACCTGATTTCGATACCAGGCAGTATGATTGTATGCACCATAAAACTTACCATATTGGCCAGTAAAATCTTCGTGGTGCATATGCAACCAATCGTATTTCTTTAAAGCTCCTTCCAATATCTCTCTATCATAAACTATATCGTAGGGAATTTCAGCATAAGTAAGAGCAAGCGTCACAGCATCATCCCATGGCAATTTATCCTTTGGACTATACACTGCGATATTGGGTGCTTTGTCAAGCTTTACCACATCCATATTGACATCTGGTTGAGAAATTCGCGCAATAATAGCACTTCGTTGCGCATTGGCGACAACTTCATAAGAAACCCCTCGTATTATGCATTCACTTTCAATATCTTTCAAATGTGGAAACATAAAACTACCTCCTCTATAATTCAATAACCACTCTCCTGAAACATCATTTTGAAGTGCCCAAAAAGTTATGCCATAAGCTTTTAAATGGTTTTTTTGTTTTTCATCCATTGGAATCAGCAGATAGGCTGCATGTAATTCCATGATTGAAATTATTGAGATAATAAATACAACTATAATATGTCGGAACTTTTGCATAATAACAAGCTTAATTCTTTTGAATAACGAATACCGGGAATAGTTTGTTTTACAATTTCTTAAAAAGGTGATTCCTCATCAAAATCATAATTTGATCCCAAATTTTCACCTGGATCAAATTCTTTCTCCTGTTTAACAGGTTGTTCATTCATTTTCGACCCAATAATTTTAGAACCATTACCTTCAAACTCTAAATCAGGTAAACCACCCTCATCGTAATCAGAAAAACGAGCGAACTGGCCTTCAAAACGCATACGAATATCTCCAGTTGCGCCATTTCTATGCTTCGCAATAATCAAATCAGCCATTCCAATTGTTGATGTACCATCCTCGTATTGAGTAATACCTAACATTTCCGGACGGTGAATAAACATTACAATATCAGCATCTTGCTCTATAGCTCCAGATTCCCTAAGGTCAGAAAGCATAGGCCGCTTTTCGCCCTGGCGAGAAGTAACAGAACGGTTCAACTGGGAAAGAGCTATAACGGGCACATTAAATTCTTTAGCAAGTCCTTTTAAAGAGCGTGAGATAACACTTACCTCCTGCTCCCTACTCTGCTGACCCGATGCATTCATCAGCTGCAAATAATCAACAATGATCATCTGTATCCCATGTTCACTGGCCAGACGACGACATTTAGCTCGCAGTTCAAAAACTGATAATCCAGGTGTGTCATCAATAAAAAGCGGTGCGTTACGCAAAGAAGGTAACCTACTCTCTAACTGTTGCCATTCATAATCTTCTAATTGTCCAGTCTTGAGCTTATCCTGTCTGATTTCTGCCTCAGTGGATATCATCCTTTTTACCAACTGAATAGAGGACATCTCAAGTGAGAATACTGCAACGGGCAATTTCGCTTCTACAGCCACATTGCGTGCAATATTCAAACAAAAAGCCGTTTTACCCATAGAAGGACGAGCTGCCAAAATTACTAAATCTGAACGCTGCCATCCAGCAGTAATTCGATCAAGATTTGAAAAGCCTGATGGAATACCACTCAACTCATCTTTATTTTGCGAAGCCGCTTCAATTTGGTACAACGCATCTTCCATCACTGAACCAATAGCAGTAGTCTGCTTTTTAATGTTCCCTTCAGCAATTTTATATATTTCAGTTTCTGAAAAGTTGATTAAATCCACCACATCCTCACCCATATCAAATGCTTTTCGCTGAATCTCTCCTGTTACACGAATCAACTCCCTTTGAATAAATTTCTCAGCTACCAATTTGGCATGATGTTCTAAATGGGCAATTGAACCAATACGGTATGTAAGCTGTGTAATATAATAGTCACCACCAGCTTCTTCAAGCTTATCCATCCGTCGTAACTTATCTACCACAGAAACAAGGTCAATTGGCTCATTCTGAGTAGACAACTGAACTATAGCTTCATAAATATACTGATTTCCAGGCTTGTAAAATGCCTCTGGTTTTAAAATATCAAATACGCGATAAATAGCATCTTTTTCCAGCAACAATGCTCCCAACACAGCTTCTTCTATTTCTAGTGCATTTGGCGGTACTTTTCCCGCTTCCATTGCCATGTTATCTACTACTTTCGAGGGATTCTCTTTTTTAAAATCTTTCTTTGCCATCTGTGAATGCATTTATAAACCAATAAAATAGAAGCAGAATTATAAAATATTATATTACAATTACGCTTTCAGAAATGCAAAGTTAGTTTTATTCATGAGTTCATTAAAAAGTATTTCAAATAATAATGAACATAAAAGCGCTATTTTATTAAATTGCCTGTGGAAAAAAAATGAAAAAATGATTGCATTTTCAAACGCCAAGATAAACATAGGCTTACAAGTAAAAAGAAAAAGACCTGATGGTTTTCATGAACTTGAAACGTTATTTTACCCAATTCCTTTAACAGATGTAATTGAAATACTTCCACATAATAAGTTTTTATTGGAGCAAAATGGACCGTTTGCTGTAGATTGCCCAATAAAAGACAATCTTGTTTACAAAGCTTATGATATAGTGGCACAAGATTATGCAATAAATCCTGTCAGAATTATTTTGCATAAAAACATTCCAAGTGGAGCAGGTCTGGGCGGTGGTTCATCAAATGCAGCCTACACACTTAAGTTGCTCAATGAAATACATGACTTAAAGTTAGATAGTCACAAACTTGAAGAATATGCTGCTAAACTAGGCAGTGATTGTGCCTTCTTCATTAAAAACAAGCCAGCTATTGCAACAGGAAGAGGTGAAATACTTAAACCATACAACTTTTCACTGAAAGGAAAATATTTAGTCCTAGTAATACCCGAAATTCATATTTCAACTGCTGAAGCTTATGGGGGGATATCTCCAAAGATGCCTGATAAACAACTCGATAGAATTCTTACGGATCAGAATACCTGGAAAGCAAATCTAAAAAATGATTTTGAAAATCATATTTTCACAAAACACAAGCAATTGCAATCCATTAAAGATGAATTATATAAATCAGGTGCTTATTATGCTGCAATGAGTGGTAGCGGCTCATCTATGTTTGGACTTTTCAATAATGAACCAGAAGCAATTGAGTTGAGTAATATTCGATTACAAAAAACATTTCAGCTAGAGATATAAAAAAACCCCGGTTGCCCAGGGTTTTTAGTTAACCAACATTAATTATTACTCAACAACAATACGTGTAGAATAAACTTTACCTTCATATTTTATCATTACCATATAAACACCTGATGTATAATGAGACATATCTAATTTAGTTTTATCATTAGCTATTTTTGATACAACCATTTGACCCAGTGAATTAACTATATTAACAGTGTACTCACCATTTCCACTAATAATAAATTGATCTTTGACTGGATTAGGATATAAATTAAATCCTGCTGCAGATATATCATGAATATCTGTCATGGCAACTACCTCATTTACATCCTCATTATTCACTATCACTTCACCATTCACGGTTCCAAAACCATTTGCAGTTACAGTATAGTTGTAAGTACCATTTTCCATTGAAACCTGAGCTTCGCCGGCTGCATCAGTAGTTAAAACTGCTCCATCAATTGAAATTTCAGCTCCTTCAAGTGGGCCACCATCTCCATTTACAATAAAAGTAACAGTACCACCCTGCACCATAGACATCTGCACATCATCCAAATGAATTATCCACTGCATTGGATCACTAAAAGCATGGAATCCAATATAGTATTCACCTGTAGTTTCAGGGCTAATTATTGTAGAAAAGTTAGTGTAATCTCTTACGGTAATATTATCATTATAAAACAATGGTTCAGTAAACATAGAAGCAGAAGTATTATCAGTACCCCATTTCACTTCCATTTTCTCCACAGTAGCATCCCCAGGAAATTCACTTGTTTTGTACCAGAATGAAAGCTCATATTGACTGCCTTGTTCAAGGTACAATGGATTTGTAAACAACCAATCATCTAAAGGATCATTAAACGAGAAGTTAATAATATGCATTGCAACTGAATCAGAATATGCATTATTTGGAGAGTTAGGATTGTTTGATAGTTTATCCCAACAATAGTATTGACTATTATTATTTTCAATTGACCATCCCAATGGATAACGGAAATTACCAGAGGATGTTAAGTGCACATCATAATTATTAAAATCAGCTAGCCATGGAAATGAGTTTATTAAAGGATTTTGCATAGTTGTAAACTCCCATATTTCAGAGTTTTCAGCATCTCCATTATCATTATAAGCAACAACTTTCCAATAATAAGTAGTATTATATTCCAATGCTAGATCATAAGTATAAGAAGTTACATCTCCCATTTCAATATTTTCAAGCAATTCATTTGCTGCTGATGTAGTTCCTAATGAAATTTTATAACCAGTTGGTTCTCCACCTTCATTTGACCATGCAAATAATAGATCTGACATAATATCAATTTCACTAGATTGGTGAACTGGATAAACATCTCCGGCTGCATTTGGAACGCCTAAACTGTTTGGATCTTTCCAAACTACATCATCAATTCTAATACTACTGATAATACTATCATTCATTGCATGGGAAAATGCAATATAGGGCTTAGCATTTGATGTCGGAAAACTCACTGAATATTGAGCAATTGTCTGTTCTGGCCAAATAGTATCAACAACTTCAAAAGAAGAAGCGTCAAATGGATTATCCATTACACCAACATATAGTGCAACTGGATCCATTGCAGACTTTACAGCATAAAACTCTAGTATATTTGTATCAAAACCTGATACTCCTGGCAAAATTGCCATTAAAGGATAGGCAAACTCATCGCTATTGTATAGACGTAATACATTGGGTGGTGAGTTATATTCACCTGTAACACCTGTTTTAACCTGAACAAAATGATAGTCATTTTCAGGATTACTTATTCGGTGCCATCCTTCAGGAATTTGTCCTGTTGGGGTATCGTCAAAATACTCATAAATAGATGACTGAAGGTCAACACCAGTCCCAGAAATTGTAATCACATTACTTCCTAAAAATGAACCGTCTATTTCAAATGTTGCAGTACTATTTGTCACACCGGCAGTATTAGGCTCAAAAACAATTATTGCAGTATCTTTTTCACCACCTCCAATAGTACCTGAAAAATCGCATGTAAAACCATCTCCAGTTGTCACACCCGTAATAACAAGGTCAAATGACAAGTTATTATTCGTAATTACAACTTGTTTTGCATTATATCCACCTAGAGCTATTTCATCAAAATTAAGAGAACTGACGTTTAAAGAAATTTCAGGTTCGTTAGAAATCTCTTTAATTTCAATATTATCTAAATATGTATTTTTAGGATAGCTTGCAGCATCAATGACTTTATAAACCCAGCGCAAATAAACATTATTACCGCTATATGCTGATAAATCAGTCAAAACTTGCTGGTACTCTTGCTGAGCTTCTGTTGGGCTCAATGTGGCTAATGTTTCCCATGTTGATGCTCCATCGGTTGAGATCTGGAAGTAAGTTGAATCAACATTGGCTATTTTTCCTCCAGGAATAGAATCTCCATTAAACCACCAAAAAGAGATTTGCTTGTTAGTAGGTAAATTGAAACGAGGTGTTCTTAACTCATATTCAACACCTTCGTCAAGGAATCCTGGACTAATATAAGCACATGAGTCTCCATTTTGAGTATATGTTCCTCTATCTGACCAATCCAAATCATTAGCCCAATACCAGTCAGAATATTCTGGACCATAAATATGAAATACCACATCATTTCCGCCTTCAAAATCCTGGTTATAAGGAAAATCACTAATCACCTTTTGTGTTTCAAAAGCCCAAACTGGAGAAGCAGAAGTATTTGTTCCATCACTTGCCACAACTTGCCAATAATAGATTGTTTTGCTTTCTAAAAGACTATCAGTTAAACTAATAGTATAAGTGCCGGCTGCAGAAGCCGCTTCATCATCAGCAATTAAAGCAGATGCAACCATCCCTGTTACATCTGACTGCACATCTGAAAAATAAACATCAAAAGAAGTTGCTGTTGCATCTAAATCAAAACTTAATTGAGTTTCTGCATCCACATATTTCATATTTTCGCCAGGCAAAGGATTCGTAGGCGTAGCAGGACCAGCAGAAGCATAGTAAAAACGAATATTTGGTAATGCATTTGGATAAGGATTATAGCCAGAAGAAGTTGGAAATGAATCATCATTACCTGATACCTTCACTAAGTCACCGGTAACAGCACTTGCATAAAAATTATTATACACGGAAGTACCGTGCTCATTCACAAAATACAATTCTACATTATCTGTTCCATCATATTCAAAAGGCGCAATGAAATCAATATTTAGCCACTCTCCTGTTGTTTGACCAGAAGACACATAATCTCCATCAAAAACAAGCGTTAGAGAACTTGAAGCAGTATCTTCGTAACTGCCATCCAGAGAAGTATTCGAAGTTTGCTTTATATATATTTTCTGATTACTAAGTGTTCCAGAAAAATTATAAACTTGTAATGCTACACCGCTAATAGACTTAGCATCGCCCAGATCACTAGAAGAATAAAGCACCTTCGACCAGGAATAATTCCAAGCCGTGTAAGGTACACTAGAGCTTTCCGTTCCGTCGCCAATTTGCACGAAAGATTGTGCCGAAGCGAATGAAAAACTAATTAGTACAAGAAATGCAGTTAATAATTTTTTAAATAACATAAGAATTTTTTTAGGTTAGAAAAGTTAAACTACTTACTACAAAACACTGATAATATGCAACTTAAAAATCTACCGAGTAACATAATCATACAAAAACAGGTAGTAGCATAGAGTCAAAAATATTTTTCTCAATGATACGCTATAGAATCTTTCAATTTCTAGGGGGAAACACTTAATTTTTTTAAATTTGCTCATTAAACCTTTACCATGGCTAATTTGAAATACATCATACTAATAGTAATATTGGGGGGCTTATCATCCCTGCGTGCTTCATCTCAAAAGGATTCGGTCAAAGCAGTACATATTTATCAAATAGCTGATAATTTGTACAAATCAGGTAATGAAAAAGCAGCAAGAGACACGCTTTTCACAGTTTTATCTAATTTCAATAAAATAAATAACGATTCGCTTGAAAGTAAAATTCTAGCTTTATTTGGATACTTACAAAAAAATATCGGTAACGATACTGTAAGTATTAATCAGTTCATGCATAACCTTTCAAAGAAACAGATTAAGAATTATTTGGGTGCCATAAAAGCCATGGGAATCTATTTTTATAAAAAAGAAAATTACCCTAAGGCATTGAGCTATTTCAGAAAGCTTTTACTTTTTTCCAGTAACGTTAAAGATAAAGATGCAGAAGCTGAAGCACACTTTTATCTGGGTGAAGTTTTTTTATCAAGACGCCATATAGAGAAAGCAAAAAGCTATTATAAAGTCGCTTTAAGATATGCTGAAAAAACAAGAAATTCGGATCTATACATTAAGATTTATAATAGATTAGGACAGATTAATAAATTACAGTCCAATAATGATTCAGCAATTTATTACTACACAAAAACAATTGATTCTGCCAAAGAAAAGCTTTCAGCTGATAATCATGTAATTGCCTATAACAACTTAGCTAAGATTATGGAAAAAAAGGGTAATACTCAAGAAGCTATCACCTACCTAAACAAAGCTATAGAAGTTGCTGAGAATAGTCTGCCTGAATATTTACCTGAGCTCAATTATGAATTGGCAGAACTGTTTTATAACTCAGGAAAAGTAAAGTTAGCTCAAAAATATT
The DNA here is from genome assembly GCA_002869335.1 of Salinivirgaceae bacterium. GTDB lineage: Bacteria > Bacteroidota > Bacteroidia > Bacteroidales > Salinivirgaceae > Salinivirga. The sequence continues at coordinate 22,049 of PKTE01000079.1, forward strand.
ACCAGCTTAGTCTAAAAAATGCTATTGACAATAATGATCTATATACAGAAATAAAGGCAATAAAGAAACTTGGCCGTATAGAACTCAAAGCTGGCAACTTTTCCAAAGCTTCAAAATACCTGAATAGCGCAATAACAAAAACTGATAGTCTCAATGAGGCTAATAGTTTAAAAGAACTTGCGAGGTATGAGGCACAATACAACCTTATGCAAAAAGAACAAGAGATTGCATTATTAGACAGAGACAAAAAATTGAATCAGGCTGAGCTTAATAATCAAACACTAAGAAATAGAATATATATTGGTGGTTTAATTGTTCTTGCTATTCTAGTAGGATTTCTACTTTACCATATTTCAACAAGAATTAAACGTAATAAATTACTTTCGGAACAAAATGAAAAGATAAACGAGCAAAATGAAGAATTAAACCAAATAAACACTCAATTAAGTGAGTCTGAGCAAAAGCTAATTCAAGCTCTATCAGTCAAGAACAAGCTGTTCACCATTATTGGACACGATCTAAAAAGTCCATTAATGGATATTAAAAACCTTATTTTCATTTTAAAAAATAATTCAGGACAATTCACTGAAAAAGATTTACGGAATCATACAGCGCAAATAGAAAACCGGCTTACTTCGCTTCTGGAGCTGCTCAATAATTTGCTAAATTGGGGTATGGCCGAAAAGGAGTCATTAAAATACACGCCGGAAAAAATCTTAATTAACAATCTTGTAAGCAATACTCTTAATCTTTTTGAAGGGCATGTTATCATTAAAAATCTTAAGGTAAATAAACAGATACCTGAAAATCTATTTTGGACCACAGACCATAACATGCTTGAATTCATTTGCAGAAATATCATTTCAAACGCAATAAAATTCTCACCTAATGATGGATCAATCAATATTACAATTGAACATTTAGAAAAAAGATTACAACTGGTTGTAGAAGATAACGGCATTGGAATGGATGAAGAACAATTAAGTAAAATCTATTTACAAACTGCAGATAAAGTTAGAAGAGGCACAAATAATGAAAAAGGAACAGGCCTGGGTTTGACATTAGCTAATGAATTTACCAATCAAATGAAAGGTAAGTTAACAATTGAAAGCAAGCTTGATCATGGTACAAAAGTAACGCTTCTTTTGCCGGAAAATGGTCAATCAATTTAATTGTGAATAAACAATCAATATCCAAATGAAGAAATTAATTATAGCAGATGACCACGCACTTATAAGAGAAGGAATCAAAGCATTACTTTGAAACAATCCACTATATAAAGTTGTGGCCGAAGCCGCAAACGGAGCTGAATGTATTCAACTGCTAAAGAAAGAACCCGTAGATATTATCATGCTCGATATTGATATGCCTGAAAAAAATGGTGTAGAAGTAGGTCAATGGATTCGTTCCATGCAACTCAATATTCAAATTTTATTCATAACCAGTCATACAGACTTTTTTAGCTTTTTCCAGGCATTGAAACTAAAGCCAGCAGGATTTTTATTTAAAGAGAATGCGTTGGAAACACTTACTACTTGCTTAACTAACATAGAGAATAATAAAACTTACTTTGCACCTGAAATTGAGGTCTTTATAAAAGATAATGAAGATAAAGTAAAAGCCTACGAGATTATCTATGAAAAAATGCAGCTTTTATCTGTAAAAGAAAAACAAGTATTGCTATACATTGCTGAAAACAAAACAACTAACGAAATTGCAGAAACTCTTTTCAATAGTTATAAAACCATTGAAAACCATAGATATAATATTGTCAAAAAGCTTGAAATCAGTGGATCTAACAACCTAATGCGCTTTGCCCTAAACAATTACGACATCATTAAATCGTTAGTGTCAGCACAAATTGGAAATCTTTAATTATTAGTTTTCTTTTTCACATGAGTTAAGAAAAAGCTCTCGGAGAATATAAGATGAATTCCCCATGCATAACTTAAATCGCTTTCATTTAAGTCATAAAAAGCATCGGCTTCTAACACCAAATGCACAAAATCTTTTATAGGCCAATTAAACAAAAAGCGCCCTTCAACTATTTCGCGATTAGGATATAGTTCGCCAGGATTGCTAATTGAATAGCTTTGATAAATAGACCTTCCTTTTGGTGATAAAAATTGTTTACCATTCCAGTAACCCAAACTTACTAGACTTTGCTTATATCCTACATTTAATCGTGTCAAACCTCCTTGACCTGCTCTATATGGCTGAAGCCCATTAGAAGTTGCTTCCCTATAACCTAGATAATATCCACTTATACCATATGACCAATCGCCACTCTTAATCAGTGCTTTTATTCCGGTTGCCCCATTCATCAAGGTTTGAATCAAATTTTCAGAAGAATCTATTTCGCCCCCTACATGATGATATGTAAATTGCAATGGAGTAGATAACTCAAATACGCCATTATTAATCCACTTAAAATCAGAAGATAGTCCGAAAAGAAATTTTTCCTGAAACGGATCACCCTCAAAAATATGTGTTTCCCAATTTATCCATGATTTTACTGATACTCTGTCATTAGCATAATTAACCATTAAACCAGCAGGTGGCTTTTGCGTGTAAAACATTTCAGGCTCATAAAGTGGGGCCAACAAATCCATATTTCGGCTATTATCAAAATTACCAAATACAATCGAGAAATCTTTTGTGGGCTTATATTGCAAAGTATAATATGGTATCGCCTCTACCCCTTCAATTTCTTCTCTCCCATGATATTTAAGTAAATGCGTGCCGATTTTAATCCTCAAATTTTCAGAAGGATAATACTCAAAAAGAAGTCTTCCCCATAATCCAATTAGTGTATAACCGTCCAAAATGGGTGAAGTATATTCATCATTTCTGAAAAAGTTCGCATTTTCAAATCTGAAAAATAAATTATTAGATTGAAGAGAATCAAACTGATTCCATGTATTCAAGTACTGATATTGCTGCTGTTGAGCATTTCCTTCAATATTAAGTAGAAGTGCTAAAACAAATAATATGGTTATTCTTTTTACCATTACATTGTATGAAAAGTATGCGTATTAAAATCTGCAAATCATTTTTTTTATAAGTTTGCAGCATTAATTTAACAAATATGGACATTTTTTTTCACGTAGGACTAGGAAAAACCGGGTCAACATATTTACAACATAAATTTTTCCCGAAATTAAAAGGTGTTAATTATATACATCATACTAATTATAAAAAATCCATTGAAATCATAGGGCAAAAAAAACACGATCGATATTTTGTTTCGCGTGAATTCGACCGTCAATTTTTAACAGAGATAAAAAAATTCTCAGCTGTTTATCCAGACACATATCCTATTATGGTATTAAGACGGCATGATAGCTGGATTGCCTCACAATACAGACGCTTTACAAAAAACGGACGTGGCATATATTTCAAAGAGTTCATTGATATTGACGAGAATAAAGGACGTTGGGATAAAAAAGAATTAAACTTTTACGAAAAAATTGAACAGCTCGAACATTATTTCAATCAAAAGCCGCTTGTCCTTTTATATGATGAGCTAAGAAAAGATCCAATCACATTCTTTAAGAAGATTGCAGCATATACAAAAACAGAATTTGACACCAACTCAATATCGCTAAGTCCAAAGCATAAATCCTATTCAGAGAATCAACTATTACATGTAAGGCGCATATCGAGAAGAATGCTCAAAAATATTGATGAAAAAAAGATGGATAAGAAAAAATGGGGCCGAAGAATGCGTAAAATTGTGACCCATTTGATAATGTATTTCCATTGGTTACTGCCATCGTCAAAAATCAAAAATGAAATGTTGATTGATCCTAAAGATTTGGAGGCAATTAAGATTAAATATGATGAAGATTGGCAAAAATGCCTTGATTACATTAACGAGAACGCACCTAATATAAATTAATCAGTATAAACTTTTCGAGTTTGGGCAGCATAATCTATGCAACGTTTCCAGTCTGCAGCATATTCCTCATTAATTTTTCTTAGAGCTTCTTTTGGAAGTACCTTTTTAGCTTTTTCTTTTGAAGGCTCCGTCCAACCTCTAACATAAGCAGTTAAGTGCAACAATCCACCACTAAACTTTTTATAAAGTATTCGTAGTGTTGAATTTTTTATGCCAGAATGATCATATTTATACCAGCGATTTAGTTTTCTAACATAGAATAAACTATGCTCGCTATATGATTTTTTAACAGTGGCAATTCTTATATCTTTCTCATTATACTCAGCACCAACGTATTCAGCAAGAATTTTTATAGCATCCATTGGATGCTTTTGGAACTCTTCCTGAAACATTACAAGTGGTTTCTGTCCATACTTTTCTTCAAGCAGTTCTATTTTTTGATAAAACTGAAGATTTTTATCTTTCAAAACACCAGTATCTTTTCCAGGCTGAAAATACTCTTCAAAAGAAGCAGTACCATGCTTACGCAAATAGTACTTATATTTAGATCCAACCCAAGAACCATGTCTTCGGAATACAATAATTGGCTTTGTCCCTGGGTACTTTTCAGCCACATTCATCATCTTATTGTAACCACTTTTACTATCTAAATCCAATTCAATAGAAAGAAGAACAACAGCATTTGAAGTTTTTGAAATTATGCGATCACGGTTTTTAAAGTCATGTTTTTTTACAAACTGAATGCCCCTAAAAAACGGAAATACATTCCGCTGCATGAACGTAGAGGCTGTTTTGGGAAGCCCTACATGAAAAAAAATCGTCTTATTGTGATCACTACTGGACATACTCGTTCCATTTATTAAGGCACAAAAATATATTAAAAAAAACGTTTCGGAAAGATTTGCCGAAAAA
>PKTE01000079.1:26881-33604 GCA_002869335.1 Salinivirgaceae bacterium
TGCCGAAAAAATACGCAAATAAAGGTCATAATTTGTAAAAAAATCTACTCCACAAACAGCTATTGCACGCAATTTGCTACTTTTGCTTAAATTTTGAAATTGAATGAGTATTAATTCTTTAGTTATAAGTTCGTTTTCGGGAAGTGGAATTTCCGATAGAGCCCAAATCGCCTCTTTAATAGGATTGGTTAAAAAAGGTGTAAAAATGCATATCCTAATGCATGAAAACTCACCACAAGCCTCATTTTTTGATGAACAAGGTATTCCCTACACCATGCACACTATCAAAGGAAAACTTGATAAAAAGGCAATACAAATCATCACGCAGCTTATAAAAGAAAAGCAAATAGATATTATTCACTCTTTTAACAATAACGCAACAAGTAATGCTGTTCAGGCTGCCAAAGGACAAAAAGTAAAAATTATAAGTTACAGAGGATTCACGGGACATGTTCATTGGTACAAGCCAACTTCATTGATGAATAATCTTCATCCAAGGGTTAGCAGAATAGCATGTGTAAGTAATGCTGTTAGAGATCAGGTTAAAAGCCAACTTTGGCGCAACAAACACAAAGCTGTTACTATTTATAAAGGTCATGATATGAGTTGGTATGAAAACATCACCCCTACTCCAAGACAAGAATTAAATGTACCTAATGATGCATTTCTTGTGGGAATTGTGGCGAATATTCGTCCAATGAAAGGTGTGAAATACTTTATAAAAGCAGCCAATTACCTAACTGATTATAAAGACATTCACTTTGTGCTTATTGGCCGAGGAATGGATTCAGATACAATCAAAGAGCAAATAAATGCCACACCATTAAAAGACAACTTTCATTGTTTTGGATTCCGTAAAAATGTATTGGAAGATGTGGCTGCATTTGATATTGGAGTAAACAGCTCTATCAAAGGCGAAGGTTTGTCAAAAACAACAATAGAAGCAATGAGCCTTAAAAAGCCAGTTGTAGCAACAAAAGCTGGTGGAAATCCTGAATTAGTTATCAACAACGAAACAGGATTATTAATACCCATTAAAGATCCGGAAGCCATTGCTAATGCCATTATTACATATAAAAACAATCTGGTCTTACAAGACAAAATGGCACAAGCTGGCTATGCACATATTGCAAATAATTTTACAGTAGAAAAAACGATTGAGGAGACTTTTGCAATGTATGAGGTCCTTAAAAACGAATTATCAACCCAAAACTAACAGAACCTATCACAAATGAAATATTTCGGTGAATTTTTAAAATACGGATTTCCATATAAATGGAGATTAATTTTAAGTGTAATGTCAAACTTAATAGCTACCGTATTTACAGTTGCTTCATTTTCAATGGCTATTCCTTTCTTAGGAATACTATTTGGGAAACAAGAAATTGTAACAGAATCGGTCCCATTTGCACTTACAAAAGATGCAGTGGTACATAATCTGAATTACTTTCTTAGTCAGATTATAATCGAAAATGGACATCACGCTGCTTTACTGGCTGTAAGTATTATTGTTGTGACATCAATTTTTCTGAAAAGTGTATTTCACTATTTAGGAAACTATTTCTTCGTTCCATTAAGAACGGGAATGATCAAAGACATCAGAAATGATATCTATAGCAAGATAATTTATTTACCGATGAAATTCTTTTCTGATGAACGAAAAGGTGATTTGATGTCAAGAATGATTGGCGATGTAAAGGAATTGGAAGGATCGCTAATTAATTCTCTTCAAAAAGCAATCAGGTCTCCAATTGAGTTGATACTATTTCTTGTAGTACTCTTTATGATGAGCTCGCAACTTACTATAATTGTTATTTTATTGCTTCCGGTAAGTGCCATATTAATCGGAAGAGTAGCAAAGAACCTTAGAAAGACTGCGAAAAAAGGTCAGAAAAGACTTGGAGGTATTCTTATTAATGTTGAAGAATCATTATTTGGAATTCGTATTATTAAAGCTTTTGGTGCGGAAGAAAAGGCTAAACAAAGGTTTTTTAAAGACAATAAAAACTACGCAAAAATAACCAATAGAGTGCTTTGGAAAAAGTTTCTTGCTCATCCAATTAGCGAAACAATGGGTAGTTTTATTATTGTTCTTGTTATGTGGTATGGAGGAGGTATGGTATTGGATAATTCATCTGATTTAAGTGCAGAGACCTTTATTACTTTTATTATGATTTTCCTACAGATTCTAACTCCTGCCAAATCATTATCAAACCTTTATTTCGATATTAACAAAGGTTTGGCATCATTTGAACGAATTAGAGAAATATTAAAAGCTGAAGAATCAATAAGAAATATTGAAGGAGCAGAAAAGATTACAGACTTTAAAGAAGCCATTGAGTATAAAAATGTTACATTCAAATACAATAATCAAACTGAAGTTTTAAAAGATATTAATCTGAAAATTTTCAAAGGCCAAACAGTTGCATTAGTTGGGCAAAGTGGTGCAGGAAAATCAACATTAGCAGACCTCTTACCTCGTTTTTATGACATTGAAAATGGAGAAATTTTAATTGATAACAAGAATGTTAAAAGTCTTCAATTGCAGCCTATGCGGAAACTTATAGGTATAGTAAGTCAGGAGCAAATTCTATTTAATGACACAATTTTCAATAATATTGCCTTTGGTGTAGAAAGTGCTACTTTGGAAGAAGTGATGCAAGCAGCAAAAGTTGCTAATGCCCATGAGTTTATTACACAAACAGAGAATGGATATGAAACAAATATTGGAGACCGAGGCAGTAAGTTAAGTGGAGGACAAAGGCAACGTTTGACAATAGCAAGAGCAATATTAGTAAATCCACCCATATTAATCTTAGATGAAGCAACATCCGCTCTTGATGTAGAATCAGAAAAACTTGTTCAAGAAGCTCTAGATCATTTAATGAAAAACAGAACCTCAATTGTAATTGCCCACAGATTATCAACAGTTAAAAATGCTGATTTAGTTTGTGTAATGCGTGACGGTAAAATTATTGAATCTGGCAAACATAATGATCTATTAGAAAAAGGTGGTGCATTTAAAGAGCTCTACGAACAACAAATGAGCTAATAACTTTTTCAAAAAATATAAAAGCATGTAACAACTACATGCTTTTTTTCTTATCCTATAAAAGATATATGCATCCTAATAGCCTTTAAAACAATAAATTATAATTTTAACATTGTTCATGAAGCACATCTATTAACATTTCATTATAATGTATTTATATCCGTAATACTAGTATTTATTATATGTATACAAGCTAAACGTTAATCAAATCTTAAGAGTAAAAGGTATTTGTTGTTTATATGTATTTAGTTGTCGTTTGTCGAAAAAGCTTGGGGAATTAGATCCTGAAATATAGTTTAGCGTTTGTCAAAATAAACTATAGGAATTATGAGAAAAATGAACATTTTAAAAAAATCTTTACTTGTTGTGGCTGCTGCCACTTTTGCTTTCGTTAGTTGTCAACCAGATGAAATGGATGTGCAAGTGAACAATGAATCTAGATTGTACACACAATCTGACAATGGAAAAATTATTGAAGGACAATACATTGTTGTGTTAGAAGAGAATGCTTTTACGGATTTAAAATCAACTCCATCATTTGCAGATAGAAAAGAAATGGTTAGAGCAGAGGTTGCAAGTCTGATAGGTGTAAAAAGCTCAAACGAGGAAGCAATCCAAAGAGTTTACGCCAAATCTCTATTCGGATTTTCAGGAAAACTTACTGATGAGCAACTCAGAAGTCTTTCAGAAAACAAAAAAGTTAAATTTATTGAGGAGGATAGAATTATTGCTCTTGGAAAACCATCATGGGCAGGTGGTGGAAGTGATCCTCAACCAACAGGACAAGAAGTACCCTGGGGAATTGACCGTGTAGGATATGGTGATGGTACTGGTAAAACTGCATGGATTCTTGATAGTGGTATTGACCTTGATCACGAAGATCTTAATGTAGATGAAAGCAGAGCGTTCTCGGCATTTACAAAAGGGAAAGATAAGTCTCCAGATGATGGAAACGGACATGGAACTCACGTTGCAGGAACTATTGCAGCTTTAGACAATGACCTTGGTGTAGTGGGTGTTGCAGCCGGCGCATTTGTAGTACCTGTTAAAGTTCTAGACTCTCGCGGAAGCGGTTCTTACTCAGGAGTAATCGAAGGTATAGACTATGTTGCAGCAAACGGAAACAATGGTGATGTTGCTAATATGAGCCTAGGTGGACCTGTATCTGACGCTTTAGATCAGGCTGTTATTAATGCTGCAGCAAGCGGTGTAATCTTCTGTCTTGCAGCTGGAAACGAATCAGACAATGCTAACAATCATTCTCCAGCAAGAGCTAACCACCAGAACATATTTACTATCTCAGCAATGGATAGTAACGATAACTTCGCATATTTTTCAAATTATGCCAATCCACCTGTTGACTATTGTGCACCTGGTGTAGCAATTAAATCATGCTGGAAAGATGGCGGATACAATACAATTGACGGAACATCAATGGCTTCGCCACATGCAGCTGGAGTATTACTATTAGGTGCTGCACATTCAGACGGAACAGTAAATAATGATCCTGATGGAGATGCAGACCCAATAATTCACAGATAAAATATAACGTTATCGCTTTAAAAGAACGGTCATCAAATATTTGATGATCGTTTTTTTTATCTTTTAACCGACACGTTAACGGCTACTAATCCCCTTGGTTCTTTTTGAACCTCAAATGTTACCATATTATTTGTGGTAATGTCTTCGTTTACATTATTAACATGTACAAAGAAACTTTCATTTGTTTTGGTATCTTTAATAAAACCGTAACCTTTATCTTCATTAAAGAATGTTACAACACCTTTACGTAATTTTTCCTCTTCAGATAGCTCTTCAGCTTTAGGAGTACTAATTGCGATGTCATTAATATCAATCTCTTCTTTTTCAGCTGGATCAGCCGGAGCATCTAATAACTCCCCATCTGGTCCTACATAAGCAATCATATCATCTAATCCGCTTCTAGATTGATCTTTACGAGCTTGTTTGCGCTCTTCTTTAGCTTTTCTCTTTTTTTCTTTTTTGTTTCTTACTTCTTTTTTACCATAAGTTTCACGTGATCTTGCCATAAATCTCCTTTCTATTTATAAAAAATACCCATTCCTATGGTAATAGGAATGGGTATAATATATTATTAACTTTGCAATTAAACAGGTTTTACTTCAACAGCCATAGGGCCTTTTTCACCTTGCTTAAGTTCAAATGTAACTTCTTGACCTTCGTTCAATGCGTCAAATCTGTTTACCAAACCTGAACGGTGTACAAAAACGTCATTACCTTCTTCCATTTCGATAAATCCAAAACCTTTAGTTTCGTTATACCATTTTACTTTTCCTTGTGCCATAGTCTTAATTAATTATTGTAATTTTCTTTTTTTGGTCTTGCTTCATTAACTACCATTTCTCTTTTTTCGTAAATGGCTCCGTTAAGTTCTTCGATAGCTTTATTTGCCGCAGAATTGTCGTCCATTTCGACGAAACCAAATCCTTTGCTTTTTCCTGAAAATTTATCCATGATAATTTTCGCTGAAACTACTGTTCCATAATCTTCAAAAACCTCTTTAAGGTCTGTTTCATTAACCCTGTAATTAAGGTTACCTACATAAATGTTCATTGTAATAAAAAAATTAAATTGTTGTGTTTACCACAAGTAATTGGCTATGAAATACTTTGGAAATGTTCAAATCTTCAGTGAAGAGAAGTAAGTCCTTACGCATAAAATAGCGGTTTTACCCGCAGTGTTTTTGTTAATTTTGTTTTAAAAAAAATCGCAGACTTGAACTAATAACTTAATAATTAGAAAGAAATGCTACTATTTTTAAAAATTGTTTGGTGCAAAGTTAAACTAATTATTTGAATCAAAAACTTTTATCAACAAAAAAGACAAGATTCAAACAAAATTTTCATCTAATTATTTATTTTTTTCAGAATTATTCAAGAAAAATAACACTTTCAAAGTAAAATTAATTCTACTCAAATAATATTTCTATTAAAACTGTAACAATAAGAAAAAAAGGCTAATTAAGCTACGCTATTAAATTTCTTTTTTGTATGTTTATAACAATTCTCTAACTAAAATTAATTGAATATGAAAAACAGAATTTTTACTTTATTACTGTCAACACTTTTTTTTGCTTTTTCGGCAAACGCTCAAAAAGTAAAATCAAACGTTGATAAAACTCCATTAGCGCAAACATCTTTGAATGATGATGCAAAAGCGCAATGGGATCTAGTTTTCACTTTTGATGCTGTAGAAGCAGCTAGCCCAGGTCTAGAAACAAACGGAACTTATTTTTACACGACAACCTGGAATGCCGGTAATTTCCACCGTTACAACATGGATGGTACAAATGGAACTACTTTTACCATCGACGGAATCTCTAATTTAAGAGATATGGCTTATGACGGTCAATATTTTTATGGTTCAGATGCTTCAATGACAATCCAAATTATGGACCTTGACAATGAAACCTCTATTGGTACCATAACTGTTGATGCAGCAACTGGTATCTCAGGTGTTCGCCATATAGCATATGATCCAACTCTTGACGGAGGAAATGGTGGATTTTGGGCAGGAAACTGGGCAGAATTAGCAGCTTTTGACATGTCAGGAAACTCACTTGTAGCAAACTCTGAAACACCTGATTTATCAAGTGCTTACGGTTCTGCTTATGATAACTGGACAGATCCATC
>PKTE01000216.1 GCA_002869335.1 Salinivirgaceae bacterium
ATAATGATGAAACGAATGAATACTATACAGACAAAAGCTTTTTGGTTCCTATTTTAACCAAAGCAATTCAAGAGCAGCAACAGAAAATCACAGAAATGGAGAAAGAATTAACTAAAGTTGATCAACTTCAAATGGAGATAGAAAATCTCAAACAGAAAATTAATCAACTATTAAAATAACGGTGAAAAATGTAATATTGAAAAAATAACCGGTCAAGAAAAACATATCATCATGAAAAAAATATACATTTTAATAATTTTCTTTTGCATCGCATTAGGGAATTTTGCTCAGCCCCCTGAAAAAATGAATTATCAGGCAGTAATTCGCAACTCGAATAATGAACTCATTACTAATCAAGAAGTAACCATCAAGATTAGCATTCGGCAAAATGCAGCTGATGGCATAATCGTCTATAATGAAACGCAGTCAGTTACAACTAACTCCAATGGATTAGTAACACTTGAAATTGGCAATGAAGCAGGATTTAGTAATATCAATTGGGGTAATGGAGATTACTACATTCAAATTGAAGCGGATCCCACAGGTGGTACAAACTATACTATTACTGGAGTTAGTCAATTATTGAGCGTGCCTTATGCTTTACACTCAAAAACTACAAGTCAATCTGTTTCTGAGACAGACCCCGTGTTTAGCTCTTCAGACGCTGCAAGTATTACATCTACTAATATTAGCAACTGGGATGACGCATTTAGCTGGGGAAATCATGCAGAAATGGGATATTTAACTTCAACTTCAGCTGAAACCGACCCTGTATTTACAGGCTCTGATGCCTACGGTATTACATCAACAGATCTAAGCAACTGGAATAATGCCTACGGATGGGGAAACCATGCTACAGCGGGTTACTTAACAGCTTTTACTGAAACAGATCCTGAATTTATTACTTCGCCGGCAAATAATATTTCAAATACAAATATCACTAATTGGAACACAGCATATAGCTGGGGTAATCATGCTACACAAGGTTATTTAACTTCATTTAGCGAAACTGACCCCTACTCAGTACATTTAACAGGAACCCAGACAGTTTCAGGAGAAAAGACCTTTACAAGTACTCGTACTTATTTTACTCAAGTAGAATTAAACGCGCATAATTCTGCAAACAGATATGCTTACATAGATTTTCATGGTGATGATACAAATCTAGATTACTCGCTGAGGTTAATTAGAAATAATACAGGAGTTAATGCAGACTCCAGGCTAACACATAAAGGCACAGGCACAATCTATATAGCAGCGGAGGATGAAGGAAAAGTAGGATTTCAAACCAACGGCAACACAAGAATGTTTATTGACTCAAATGGTGAGATTGGAGTGGGTACAACAGCACCAGGGGCAAAACTTGAAGTAAACTCTGCAGGGTATTCAGGAGATATTTTATTCCAGGTAAAAGATAATGCAGGCACTCCAGTATTTACGGTTTTTAATGATTATGTAGAAGTTAGTGTTCCAAATGCAGATGATAAAGCAAGTAAGCATGGAGCTTTTATTATCTCAGGAAGAGACACAAAAGACGGGAAGGAGCCTATTAATATTACAAGAATAACAAAAGAAAATTACTTAATTGGACATAATGTTGCTACAGGAATTACTGGTACTAAAAACACAATATTTGGATATGAAGCCGGAAGAGATCTAACATCGGGTTCTAATAACGTTTTAATTGGGTTTGAAACAGGAGACATTACAAATGCCTTCTATTCCGTTTTTATCGGAAACAGAGCAGGTAAAACAAACACTGGAAGTTCTAATATTTTTATAGGAAATGATGCTGGTAGTAATAGTGGGACTGCCAATAAAAATGTAATGATGGGTGATTTATGTGGCAGTGGTTCCACAGGTAGTGAAGTATTGTTTTCAGGCTATTATGCAGGAACCAATTCATCAGGTAACTATTGTACGTATTTAGGAGCATATTCAGGTCGATATATTTATGGTGCAGGAAACACTTATTTAGGTTATAAAAGTGGATATAATAGCGGATCCCCAGCTAAAAGTGCCACTTATAATGTGTTTCTTGGTTACCAAACTGGTTTAAACTCTTATGGAACAGGAAATGTATTTATTGGTTCAAATGTGGCTCAAAGCAGAGGGGTGAACAATCAACTTTGGATTGATAATTCAAACACTTCAGACCCACTAATATTTGGGGACTTCAGTGCGAATGAAGTTGAGATTAATGGAAAACTTGGTATAAATAAAAACCCGGTTTATCCATTAGATATTAGCGGTGGTATGAGAAGCGATTATTATTACAATAATGGAGGAAACTATTATGGAGCAGCTACATCACTAGGTTATATTTCAATGCCTTCAACCAAAGAGTTTAAATATATGCTAAATGGTGGTACTCCTTTTATTATAAACGCCAGTTCAGATGTGGGAATTGGAGATGCGACACCATCTTATAGACTTGAAGTTTATGACGCAGTTGGAAGCTCATCATCGACAGGTTATATTTCCAAATATTGGAACGATGCAAACTCTTATGGAGCAAGAGGTCTATTAATATTTGCTGGTCCTGATGTTGGTTCATACAGTAGTACTGGATATTATATAAGCATAGATGATGGAGATGGAACTTTTGTTGGAAATATTTATTCAAGCAACGGAGTTTTACAAATTGCAGCAAAATCACCATCGAAAGGTAAAAGTATTATTAAAAGCTCATCTATAAATGCCTCAGAAATAATTAATAAGCTAGGTGTTATTGATTACAAATTTGACGTAAAAAATGAAACGTTTCAAACAGGTTTTGTTGCAGAAGATGCCGTAAAAATATTTCCACAGATGGTAGATTTTGATGCTGAAGCAAAAGAATATACTATTTCATATAGTGCGCTTGTACCCATATTAACCAAAGCAATACAGGAACAACAAAAGAAAATCGAAGAAATCGATCATCTTAAAAAAGAAATTGAAGAGTTGAAACAAGTAATCAATCAATTATCTAAATAATAGAAAAAACAAATCAGGTGCTTTAAAGGTGCCTGATTTCCTATATTATGTATCATATGAATAAATTCTTTTTACCTCTGCTCCTTTTTATTTCAATATGCCTTTCAGGACAAATTAACCAGTATGGAATTCCGATTCTAAAAAATTACACAACAAAAGATTATAATGCTTACAGTCAGAACTGGGCTGCTATCCAAGACCATAATGGAATAATGTATTTCGCAAACAATAATGGAGTTTTGCAATATGATGGCGTTGGATGGGAAACAACACCTATAAATCAAATTGCAATTATAAAATCCTTTGCGATTGATTCCTCAGGAACATTATATGTAGGTGCAGATCATGAATTTGGAATATTAGAAAAAAACAAAAAAGGAAAGCTAGTATACACTTCATTATCTAACAGTTTAAATAGTAAAGACAATGAATTTAAAACTATAATTAGAGTATATAAATCTAAAGACACTGTATTTTATTGTGGGTATAAAAAGCTGTTTCTGAAAACAAAAGACTCCATATGGTCTATTAAAACTTCTAAAGGTGGATTCTTATCACATAGAATTAATAACCAGTTTTATATGGGTGATTATTTTGATGGGTTAATGAAATTTCAAAATAACAAGTACGATTTACTACCCAATGGAGATCAATTTATAAATATGGACTTAATGTCTATAATTCCGATTAAT
Source organism: Salinivirgaceae bacterium (assembly GCA_002869335.1). Lineage (GTDB taxonomy): Bacteria > Bacteroidota > Bacteroidia > Bacteroidales > Salinivirgaceae > Salinivirga. Next base: position 3,672 of record PKTE01000216.1, read on the forward strand.
AATAAACAATTACTAATTGGTTCTGCAAAAAACGGAATCTTTTTTTATGATTTAAATACAAAAAATGTAATAAAACCATATTCTAAACAACATAAGCGTCTTCAAGAATTAATTAAAAACGGTTATCTATACAATACAATCAAAAATGATCAAAAGTTAACTTTTATTACTCTTTTCAATGGAGCTATTAAAACAAATAAAGAACTTAAATTAGAAGAATTATATAATAGTAGTTTAGGTATAGGAGATGAAATCATATTATCAGGCTTTCAATCTGAAGAATTAAAATACTCTTCTCCTCTTTGGTTAACATTAAACAATGGAATATCTAAAGTTGAAAACAACTCCCCATTTAGAGTCTTTAATAATAAACTTAATTTAGAAAATGAAGTATATGATATCATCGAGCATAATAAAATAATATACCTTGCGACTAGTAATGGAATATCATATATTATAAACGACACAACTCAAATAGCTCCAATTGTTAAGGCAATAGAAAACACAAGCGATATTCAATGCTGGAATTTTATAAAGTGTAATAAAAATATTTTTTCAAGTGGGTTTGATATTCTTAAGATTACTCCACATTTTCAAAAATTCATCCCTGAAAACCAAGTTATATATTTATCAAATTCCAAAATTAATACTGATATAATTTACGCAGGCCAGCAAAAAGGTCTATCAATTTATAAAAACCATAAAG
>PKTE01000121.1 GCA_002869335.1 Salinivirgaceae bacterium
ACTTCCTTTGGTGATATAAGCCAATCGGGTGCTGCAAGAGATGTATTAAAAGATTTAATCAAACTGCAGCAAGATAGCATTAAAGGTATCATACTGGATTTGAGAAATAATGGTGGCGGTTCTGCAGAAGAAGCCACAAATATTATCAGCTCATTTTTAGACAAAAAAACCTTTGCAGAATTTGTACGGAGAGGAATGCGAAATCAAAAACTCACTAACAATAATAATGGGGTTATATATAATGGTCCTTTAATTGTTTTAGTTAATAACGCTAGCGCATCTGCCTCAGAATTGGTAGCAGCTGTATTTAAAATATATAATAGAGCTCTTATTGTTGGGGACAATACTTTTGGTAAGTTCACAGGGCAGCAGGTTATTCCACTAAGAAATCTAATAGCGACCAACATATTAGGTAATAATAATTCATTGGGGTTTATTAAAATTACAAACCAAAAAACTTATTTGGTAAATGGCGTTTGCTATCAATCAACTGGTATAAAACCTGACATTCAACTTCCGTTTATAAAAAGTTACATGAATAATAGAGAATCTGATTTTCAAAACGCTCTAATGCCAGATACAATTGCGCCAATAGATGAATATGACATATTGGATAGTTTACCAGTCCATAAGCTACTTGCCAAACATATATCAAGGAAAAATAATCACAAACAATTTCAAACGATAATTCAGTATAATAATGAATTTGAAGAATTTGAAGAATCTGATTCTAAAATAAGTCTTCAGTTTAAATCCTTCAAATCAAACAGAAAAAAGATTCAAGCGCATAGGAAGGGGATTGAATCGTTGAAAAACTATTTATCAGAGAATTATAAAGTTAAAAAAACCTCATTCGATATTAATGAGTCACAGTCTACCGATCTTGATACAACTGTAACTAAAACATTTATTAAAAACATACAAAAAGACATATACATTGACGAATCGTATATGATTTTGAGCGATTGGATTGATCATTTAGAAAAACCTGAAAAATCCAAATAGCAAAAAAACAATATTGATGCTTTTGTCCGCCCTAACCGAAAACACCTAACCATCTTTTTTACAGATGATTAAGCACAATCATTTGACTTGGTCTCTTAAGCCATCTATCATAAAAAAATCACTTCCACTGTCACATTTTAATGTTTAACTCGTCATTAAAATAGAATTAGTAAAAATTAACCCGTTTTGCTAATTTGGATGTTAACCCTTAAACCCAAACCCATGAAACCAAAAGTTAACCTATTATTGGTCGTGCTATTCGCATGCACTTTTTTTACTGCCCAGGCAGCCGAAGAAGAACTTAAACTTGGCGCTATTAAAGGCGAGATTATTGAACAAAAAACCCAGCATCCCATTCCTTTTGCCAGTATTGCTCTTATTCAGCCGGAAACAAAAGAGATTGTAGCTGGAGTTATTTCTGATACATTAGGAAAGTTTAGTCTCAATAAAGTTCCTTATGGATCATATCAACTTGTAGTTTCTTATCTCGGATATAAAAAGAAAAAGGTTCAGGTACAAATTGAGAAAAAACACAATCCATTAGTAGTGGGAACCATTATGCTTGAACCTGGCACACAAGAGCTTGCCGAAGTTACCGTTGAAGAAGAGCGGTTAAAAGGCAAGCAGGAAGTTGATAAAACAGTCTACACCATTAATGAAAGAATACAAAAAATGTCCGCTGACGGTATAGATGTGCTAAAATATATTCCCGGTGTCTCAGTGGATTTTCAGGATAACGTATCACTAGAGGGAACTGGTAATATTCTATATCGTGTAAATGGTGTTACCCGCGATAAAGACTTTGTAGCCCAATTGCATCCGGCCGACATTAATAAAATCGAAGTAATTACAAACCCCGGTGTGGAATACAATGCTGATGTAGATGCTGTAATTAACATTGTACTTAAACAACGCACGCGAGGTGGACGTGGAAGCGCCACAGCAGAAACCCCAAGTCCTGATGGTTATGTTATGAATAAAAGGTTAAGCCTTGAGTACGGTAGCGAGAAATTTCGTGTATTTGTATCGAATCGTACACATTTAGAAAACTTTGATGCGACACAAATTACAGAGACAAGAATAACAAATGGAACCGATCAAACTTCACTATTTCAGGAAGGAAATGGAAATGCACAATGGACAAACAGCAGTACCAACTATGGCATTGACTTATTCTTAAACGACAAAAACACAATAAACCTATATGGTAGTTATTACTTTCATGCCAGCAAACAAATAGACTATCTTCAGCATGGTATCCAAAATTTGAATGGCACACTAACTGATGAGTATGACCTTAATTTTGATGAACAATCAGCTGGCCATGGCTTTTATAATTCCCTTTATTACAAACACGATTTTACCCAAAAAGGTCAAACATATACCAGTCAGTTCAACTATTACAACTATTCTTCCGGGAGTCAAAATGATTATCGATATGCCTATTCTTACCTTGATGGAGCATTAACTGATCCACTCATAATTAGCCGATTCGAAGACATAAACAATAGTCGAAATATGTTGGAGTGGAAAAATGATTACTCACAGGTGTTTGGTCAAACAAAAATGAAAGCCGGATACTGGAGTTATTTTCAATGGTACAACAATAGATTCAAGGCAGATCAAAACATGAGTGATGATTTCAAATTCAAAGAACTTCGTCAGGAAGGCTATGTAAGTGCTTCAGGATCTTTTGGGAAACTAAATTATAGTGGCGGATTGCGTTTTGCCTATTCGAAAAGTGAAATAGACTCAACCGCTTTTAACGAATATCTGGAATGGTTACCGCAATTAAGTTTACAGTATAAATTTTCAAAAAAACAATCCCTAAAGTTAAGCCTTAGAAGACGCCTGAGCAGACCGGGTATGCATCAACTAAATCCGTTTGAAACCATGGCGGATAGCTTAACCATCAATCGAGGAAATTCAAATTTGAATCCTCAAGCTATCAACAGAGCAGAGTTACAATATGGTATCAATATCAAATCCAACTACCTTGCTCCTAAAGTATTTCTTGATTATTCCACCAATAGTATCCAACAAAATTCATTTATCAACGAAAATGGAGTGTCTGTTATTGAGCCCGACAATATTGGTGAACGATACGAATATGGTGCAGCATTAACTGCAGCTGTAGGACCTGTACGATGGTTAAAAATAAAAGCAAATGCCAGACTATATAATACGGTTGTGAAAGGCCCTAACAACTATTCAGATGAATTGATGAGTTGGGGTGTGAATGGATCGATGATTGTTTCTCCCTGGAAGAAAAAGAAAATTGGATTCATGGCTCAGGTGCAATACCAAGCACCCCGATTAGAATACAAACAAGAAAACACCCGTGATTTACTATTTATTGTGGGTGCCGAAGGACAAATATATAAAGGTCTTAAGGGATCATTCTTTATGATTCCGGTTGATGGCTCTTTTAAATATGCAGGCGTTGAAAGAACAGACGATAACTATTATTACAAAAATGTAGGAGAAGTAAATGTATCCTATTTCTTTGCTTTCTCATTCACTTATACATTCGACTGGGGAAAAGCGCCCAAAAAACTTAAACGATCTACAGATTTTGAACGCGATGGCGGTGGCGGAACTTTATAGATCAGAAAACCTAACAATAGACCTAACAGGTTTTAGAAACCTGTTAGGTTTTTCTGCCAACCAATCATTTCAACACAATATTCCCAAAAAATTCTCCTATTTTTACAATTCAAAATGATAAGCAAAAATAGAATTGACATATGGCAAATTTAGAAATAACAGGCAAAATTGTTCAAATAGACGAGGCTGTCAAAGGACAATCAGCAAAGGGAGAATGGAAAAAACAACAATTCATAATTTAAACTGACGATCAATTCCCAAAGAAAATCTGTTTTATCAACTGGAATGACAAAGTGAGCCTTTCTAATTTAAAACCTGGCACAAAAGTCAACGTATCATTCAATGCGGAGAGTCGTGAATATAATGGCCGTTGGTACACAGATCTTAAAGTATGGAAAATGGATATCAACTCTGGAGGTGATTCAGGAAATACACCACCGCCACCACCGCCTCCAACTAGCGGGGATGATGTTCCGCCTCCAGACTATGAAGAACTGGATGAAGGAGATTTACCATTTTAATCACTTTTTATTTGGAAGGTATTATAAAATAAAACGCTGTTCCTTCGCCTAATTCGGATTCAACCCATAGTTTGCCACCCAACAACTCGGTTAACTCTTTGGCTATAAAAAGCCCAAGTCCTGTCCCAGAATTTTGGGAATGAAAATGTTCAGCTTGCCTGAATCTTTCAAATATTATTTGCTGGTCTTCGGGCTTAATGCCAGGGCCAGTATCTTTTACATAAAATTTTAGACGATCACCTTCATTTACATAACCAAACTCAACAATTCCCTTTACTGTAAACTTAAGTGCATTATCAATCAAGTTGGATAGAATCTGCATTATACGATTGCTATCTGTAAACACAACACTCTCATTATCAGGTAGCCCCTTTTCAACCTGTATTGTAACATCAGAATCCTTTACAATAAGACTAAAACCAGAATAGAGTTCATCCAAAATTTGATTTATATTACACGAGGAAATCAAAATTTTAACTTGTTTGGCATCAAGTTTTGATACATCTATAATATCTGATATAATATTTAGTAACCTTTTACCACCATTGTTGATTAGCTCCAGATATCTTTCTTTTTTATTTTCATTGAGGTTGTCTTTCTTGAGTAATTCTGAGAAACCCAAAATTGCATTCATTGGCGTTCTGATCTCATGACTCATATTGGTTAAAAATGCAGACTTTAATCGATCACTTTCTTCCGCTTTGTCTTTAGCAATTAGCAATTCTTTATTTTGGGTTTGAAGATTTGCCTCACTTTCAATCACTTTTTGCTGTATCCTATTTCTATTAACTAATTCAGCATAAAACCTCCTATAACCAACTATACTAATCAAAAGTATTATGATGTAAATTGAAGAATGAGTAATAACCAAATATTTAATTTTGTCATTAGCCGTTTCATTGTATTTTTCCATTGGAACTGAAACACTTATTCCACCTCTCACTTCACCAATATTGTATCCCTGTAGGGCGTGGCATTTCATGCACCTTTTTTCAACAATCATTACACTCATAAATCTTAAGTAGTCTTCCTCTCCAATTTTTTCGATACTCCAATGTGCTGTATCACCCTTTTCAAATGTTTTAAGTACTTTCGTTTCCCATTCATCTGCCTTATTACCTGGCCTTATTGGATCTAAGCTGGTAATATGTCCTTTTACAGCGTATTGCTCCTCGGCAATCTTAAATACCTGACGAGTCATGTAAGCAGGATTTATTAGTGTAAGTTTTTTACCGGATTCTGTTTCAATATCCCTTTCCTTAATAAAACTCAAATATGGGTTTGGCTTAGTATAATCGGTTACAGGAACATATACTCCCCCATGCATTGCTGCCCAGCGCCTATACAAAAGGTCTTTATTAAAACTTGCTTGCGCTTCAATTTTAGCATATTCGTGGGCAGAAGTATATTCGTTTTTAATTTCCCAAGCTAATGAACCAGCAATAAGAACAGTAAAGCCAATTATTAAAATAGACATAGAAATCCTAATATATCTCAGTTCATTGCTCATTTTTCCAAATATCAGTAAAAATTGATGTTCGTAATTATCATCTTGCATACGAAACTATGAAATAGACATTTATTATAAAAGAGTAATCAAACCTGATTTCATAAAAAAGGCCTCAGCAAAATTGCGAGGCCTTTGTTAATCTATTTGATTGCCTATCGGCTAATTATACACTTATGAATCGACTCTTTACCTGCTTGTAATATTTTCACAAAATAAATACCCTGCGAAAGCTCATTTACATCCATTTGAGTAAAACCATTACCCATTTTATTTACAATTAGTTTTCCGGCAGCATTAAATATTTTGATATTATAATTTCCTTCAAAATCAACGTTTAATACATTATTTGCAGGATTTGGATAAATATTTAACCCTACAAAAGCTACATCTTGAGCACCTACCATATTTACAGTTACATTCTCAGCAGCTCCATCCACAACCACAACATCTTCTATCTCACCACAACCTTCACAGTTTACTATGTAATTATATGTGCCATTTGGCAAATAAATGCTTGCAACGCCAGATGCATCTGTAGTTATTGTTGATTCTCCAACTGCTATAGTTGCTCCTTCAGCAATATTTCCATCTTTGTATACAGTAAACTGAACTGTATAAGTATATGGAACCATATAAATATTTCTAAGAAGGTCGCTATTTGCAATATTTACCGATGCAGAATACTCTTCAAATCCGTCGTATGTAATTACGTAAGTATAACTTCCGGCAGATAATTCAATTGAAGCATCTCCATTAGCATCAGAGTATATGGTTGTTCCATCCACCAAAATAGCTGCTCCCTCAATTGGTAATTCATCGAAATCACTTTTGACCTTAAAAGAAAGAGTATAAAAAATTGGGGCAGGATCCAAACTAACATTTTCCGAAATATTTGCACCTGATACGGTTATTGATCCAGTTGCATCATAATATCCATATTTAGTAATCGTATAGTCATACGTATCATCCAAAAGAGTTAATAAAGCCACTCCCGAATCATCTGTGTATGATGATTGATTACCAACTGTAACATTTGCATTAGGAATCGGGTCAGAGGTTTCACTATCAGTTACAGTAAACGTAGCAACATAAACATCTGCCATAAAATCAAAAGTAATAGTGGTTCCGGTTTCAACAACATTAGTTATAGGTTTACCCGAACCAGATCCAGCCCATGATGTACTGGAAGGTGTTGAAAAATCTGTAAACTCAGTATTGTCTAGCATTCCAGGAAACGGTGTGCTGGCTGAATTTATATTTCCATATGTAGATGGAGGATTTCCAGATGCAAAAGCACATACAGGATACATACCCTGATGTGCCCCGGCATTAATACTGTTTGACCAATCATTTGAATTAATATAAGATTCATCAACATGATAGATCACTAAACCATGTCCAGGCACATAACTATCAAAACCAATTTTTTGTCTGTTCTCCATTAACCAAAACTCATCTGAAGATGGTGTCATATAGTAATAAAAATCCGTACTGTTTTCAACTGAATTTTCCATAGAAACAGTCTGCGCACTTTCGATAAGAGTAGGTGTAATCCATCCGTAATAATTCCATTTTGTATATGGATTATGATGTGCCGGTTTTGAACCAGAAGGGCTGCCATTATAGGATCCACCTGCCATCGCATCCCAATTCCCAGTTCCATCATAACTTCCACCAGTGGCATAATCAGTATCGTAATAATCAGGAGCACCAAGATTATGTCCAAACTCGTGACACATTACACCAATTGTAGCCATTGATGCGCCATTTCTTTCAGGTTGAGTTGTATAAGCACCTATAGCAACACCATCCAGTGTTAAACCATAAGCTGAAATACTTGAACTGTGCGACCAAATATCATTCGGATTTCCTGATGCCTCTTCACCTCTACCCTGATGGATAATTGCAACACCATCTACATCACCATCTCCGTCATTATCAAACTGCGAGTAATCTACATATGGATCAGCTGCCTGCACAGCGTGATAGGCAAATGTGCTATAATTATCTCCATAATAATCATGTGTATTTGGAAGCGTAACCCATACAGTAACGGTTGTATTTACTGTTAACTGACCATAAGAAACTTCCAAATAATAATCCTTAAAACTACCGGTTCCGTCATAATTATCCTCATTCATATAGTTATCAAAATCACTTTGAGTAAAGGAAGTTTGAGTATCGCTAAAATTAGCGAGTATCATAATTAAGTTATTTGTTCCGGTTGTTGGAAAGCCACCTCTTTTTTCAATGCCTTTTTTCCCGCCCCACTTATCAAAAGCTTCATTAATTTGCTTTTCACTAAATCGTAGATCTTTTGATAACAATGCCACAAAAGCAGTCTCTTGAAATAATCTATCTGAAGGATTATGTGCGATTTGATCAGATATTTTTAAGCTATTATCATCACTTTTTAAAGCATATACGTAATATCCCTCTTCATTTTGCAGAATTGTATAACCATCAATAGTTTGTGCCCAATGAACAAATTCGTCACCGTGTAAAGTAATGTTTAGCACATATCCATTAGGTTGTTCAAATTCAATTATACCTGGTTTTGCAGGTACAGCCATAGTGTTTAACGCAAAAAACATTGTAATTAGCGTTAATCCAATAAAATACAGTCTTTTCATATTATCAATTATTTGAGTAAATAGGGTTAGTATCGTTCAAGTTTTATAGTTGGATGCAAATAAAATAAAAGTTTTGAAAATAAACTAAGTATACGATTAACAATTTATTAAGTTACCTCTATAATTGATTAATTCATATTGAATATAAAAAAGTACACACTTATTCTATTTGATATATTGGGGAATGATATTAACCTTAGGAAAGAGTATTTTTTAGTCTTTTTGAAGTTCTCATTTTCAACATAAAAAAAGCCTGACTACTTTCGTAATCAGGCTTTCATCTCGTCGGGGTGGCAGGATTCGAACCTGCGACCCCCTGCTCCCAAAGCAGGTACACTAACCGGACTGTGCTACACCCCGAGATATTTATTTTTGTCTCTTTATTTTGGGATAACACTAATCCCGAAAAAACAGAAATCTCTGATTTCGTCTTTTTTCGTGGACTCTCGATTTTTTATCCAAATCATCGATTTGGTAAAAATCGGAGCCGGACTGTGCTACACCCCGAGACAATATTTTTAGTTTTAGATACTCCACTTAAAAAGTCTATGCGGAGAGAGGGGGATTCGAACCCCCGGTACCAGTTTCCCAGTACGCATGTTTAGCAAACATGTGGTTTCAGCCACTCACCCACCTCTCCGGGAAAATATCTAAAAATAAGATTCAAATTTTTATAATGAACTTCGCATCGTTTTCCGTAGATGCGGCTGCAAAAATAATTCAATGTTTTAGAAATACAAAACAATTTATTACATTTTCGCATCTTTTAATGACAACTGGATTCTATTTCTCTCTGTATCAATAGACTTAACTGTTAAAATTAATTGATCATTTATATGTAGTTTCTCTGAAGGATGCGAAATATATTCATCGCAAATTTCAGAAATATGGACCAAACCATTCTGTTTTATGCCAATATCAATGAAGGCTCCAAAATCTGTAATATTTGTAACCACTCCCGGCAATTTCATTCCTTCTCTTAAATCATTTATAGTTTCAATCTGCTGATTAAACGTAAATACGTTTGACTCTCCACGCGGATCTCTGCCAGGCTGCTTTAGTTCTTTGATAATATCTTTTATGGTGTAGGCTCCATATCCTTTTTCAGTAAGCTTATTAAGCTCATCATCATTTAAGCTTATATCAGTATCCATTAAGTTATCAATCTTAACCCTTTTAATTGAAGCAATATCTTTTACAATATTATAACTTTCAGGATGCACCGCAGAGTTATCCAAAACATTATCTCCACCCACAATTCTAAGGAATCCAGCGGCTTGCTCAAAAGCTTTTGGTCCTAATCTAGGTACTTTAAGAAGTTCTTTTCTACTTTTAAATTTATGGTTCTCTTTACGATACAGAACTATATTTTCAGCTATAGCAGAAGATAAACCTGAAACATAGGATAATAAATGTTTGCTCGCAGTATTCAAGTTCACACCAACATCATTGACGCAATTAAAAACGGTGGTGTCAAGCTCCTCTTTTAATTTCTTTTGATCTACATCATGCTGATACTGTCCTACCCCTATGGATTTAGCATCAATTTTTATTAACTCCGCAAGTGGGTCCATTAATCTTCGTCCAATGGAGACTGAACCCCTAACGGTTACGTCGTAATCAGGAAATTCTTCACGAGCTACTTTGGAGGCTGAGTAGATAGAAGCACCATCTTCATTAACCATGAAAACCTGAATATCTCGATTAAAACGAATCTTACGAATAAAACGCTCAGTCTCTTTACTGGCAGTTCCATTTCCAATAGCAATTGCATCAGGGTTATATGCATCTGTGAGTGACTGGATTTTATGAATTGCTTTCTTTATATCGTTTTGTGGTGGATGTGGATATATTGTTTCATTATGCAGCAAGGCTCCAGATTCATCTAAACATACTACTTTGCAACCGGTCCTAAATCCTGGATCAATAGCCAAAATTCGCTTCTCACCCAATGGTGGTGCCATAAGTAGTTGTCTAAGATTATTAGCAAAAAGCTTTATTGAAACATCATCGGCTTCTTCTTTAAGCTTTTTAAGTGTTTCATTTTCAATAGAAGGATGGAGAAGCCTTTTAAACGATTCTTCAATTGCAAGCATCACAACATCCTGAGTTGTTCCATATCCTTTCAGAAACTTTTTCTTTAAGTAATGAATTAGCATTTCTTCGTCAACACTAATTCCAATGGAAAGCACATTTTGATTAGCCCCCCTAAATACTGCTAATACGCGATGTGTCTTTATTCGCTTAATAGGTTCAGAGTAATTAGTATAGTTTTCATACTTATCAGCATCTGAAACACCTGATTTTAACTTACTAACTAAAGCGCCTTCTTTATAGTACATTGTTCTGAAATAAGCCCTTACCTCAGTATCTGTAGATATTATATCTGCAATAATATCAATAACACCCTGCCTAATTGAACCAAAATCGGGATATGCATCACATTTATATTTTAAATAAGCATCATCTGGTATTCGTTCCTTTTGACGCAAAACTTGTATTGCTAAAGGTTCCAAACCAGCGTCTCTTGCTTTTGTAGCTCTTGTTTTACGACTAGGCTTATACGGAAGGAACAAGTCTTCAAGGGCTTCTGCGTCTGTCAAAGAATTTATCTCATTGGTCAAATCATCTGTTAGCTTCCCTAAGTCGCCAATTACTTTTATAATGTACACTTTCCTTTTCTCCAATTCATCATAATAATCGAGGGACTTTTTAAGGTCTGCAAGCTGCTGCTCGTCCAGATTTCCTGTAGCCTCCTTACGGTATCTGGCAACAAAAGGAATCGTAGCTTGTTGCGAAAAAAGATTCTGAACTGCAATAATTTGCCAGTTTTGAACGTTTAAAGATTGACTTATTCTGTCTAAATAGCGTTTGAGCATAATTTTAATAGTAAAATTTATCCAAAATAATTTTGAAATTATGCGCAAAAATATGTTTATTTGGCGTTAGAATAAAATTTATGTAAATTTGTTTAACCGTTAACCAAAACAATTTTATTATGAGAAAAGTTACTTTACTTTTTGCGATGATTGCTTTTGCATCATTCGCGTTTGCACAAAAAGGGTTTGTACCCCAAAAGTACAACCTATACAAAGCTCAACCCGGAACTGAATTACATTCAAATGCTAACAGCACAAAGGCACCTGGAGATGTAATCTTTTCAGAAGACTTTGACGGAGCTGACTGGTCAGCTACTTCAAATAATGGTGAGCCTGTACCTGCTAATGCTCCTGCCGGATGGGTACTTGGAGACTTAAGCGGTAATGGTTTCTATTTCCGTTGGGATACAGTTGGACCACGTGGTATTTTCACATCTCCTGGAGATGGATGTACTGCTCCTGCTGACCCATTGCAGTCAACTACTGGAGCTAATGGTTTCATGATGATTGAGCCTGACTTTTTTAACTCAGCTGCTGACTGTTCTCAATACTTTGAGGATGGTATGGATTCATACATTGAATACAATGCTGGTATTGATTTTTCTGCTGAAGCTGCTATTCACTTAGTATTTGAGCAAGCAAACCGTTTCTGCTGTTCATACAGTGGAGATTCTGATGCTTGGTTCAGAGTTTCAACAGATAATGGAACAACATGGTCAGGTCTTAAAGTTTCAGAAGGTGATATCAATAGTGGTGTAGGTAGTATCACAGGTGGTGCTGCATATGTATCAGAATTTGATATTTCTAACGACGTTGCAGGAGAAGCAAACGTAATTTTCCGCTTCCACCTAAACGGTCTTAGCCATTATCACTGGGAAATTGATGACGTAATGTTTATTGTTCCTGAAGATAACGATATTCAATTCTTAGATTACTGGAATGATTATCTTGTATACAGAGATGGTACTTCAACTGACTACCCACTTTCAAATCCTGATGATTTCACAGAAGGTTTCTATGAGTATCCATGGTTCTTAGTACAAGAATTCAAAGGATTCCACGCTGCATACATTAACTTTGGTGGAGCAGATCAAACTAACTTCGTTCACAATGTAGAGGTTTACAAAGATGGTAGTCTTTTAGAAAGCTTTGCTACTGAAGCAATTGCTGATCTTCCTGTAGGAGGTCAAGATACTACTATGCTTCCTGCCACATTATGGCCATGGGAAATGGGTGAATATAAATTCGTTCATTATCCATCAACTGATGTTACTGATGATATCCCATCTAACGATACTTTAGTTCGTCATATGGTAGTTGGTGATGACGTAATCAGAGTAGCTAATTTCGACGAATTTGATGGATCTCTTTCTCCTGACAACTGGACATCTTATGACGAAGACGGAGATGGAATTGGATTCTACTTCAATCTTCCAGAACCAAGTTTGCACGATCAAGATGGTAACCCTGACTATTATATTTTAGACGGAGCTTACATATACGTTGCAGCAAACACTGGAGCTGAAGAATTAGCATTATTCGAAACTGAAGTTGCTAAGGTTGTTGCTGGTGTATACAGATACAATGAGGCTGACGACTCTTACACTCAGGTTATTTCATCTGCAGAATACACACTTACACTTAATGATACTGCTTCTGTTGTATATGTACCATTTGCACAAGACGGTACTGCAGAATATGTATTCCAAGGTGGAGACTTCGTTCTTGCATTTAACATGTATGGAACATGGACTGACCCATTTGATCGTCTACAATCATGGAATGTAAGAAGCGTAAGTAATGCTGTACAGAAAAACGCAACTGACGCTCTTGCTCTTGTAAATGCTGCAATTGCTACTTCTGATGACTTAGGTACTGCTGCATCTCCAGAAGGTCCTTGTCTTGCATTAGAATTAACTTACACTGAACCTTATATTGGAATTGGCGAAACTGTAGAAACATTAGATTTCTCAGTATATCCTAACCCATCTAATGGAACATTCACTATTGATGCTCAAGGTACATCACAAGTAACAATCATGAACGCTGCTGGTCAAGTAGTTGATTCAAAAATTGTTACCGGTGGTACTCCAATTAGCATTGATGTTGTTTCAGGTGTATACTTTGTACGCGTACAAAACGGAAACAAAGTTGGAACACAAAGACTTATTGTTGAATAAGTTATTCACAACATATATTAAAAGGCTGCCAATTGGCAGCCTTTTTTTTTATCTCTAATTTCTAGTTATCAAAACTTTACAGGTTAAAAGCTTAGGTCAAATACATTTGAATGAGAATTAGAAAATAATAAATGCTTCTTAATAATTCCATCCAAAAACATTTAGTTTTTTGAAAGTAAGCCATAACTCAAAAAGCACTACGCATTTCATTTTTTATTAAAATCTGAAATACAAATTGAAAGGCTTTTTTGAAACGAGAAGACTCTTATATCACTCGTTTGTCTATTATAATCTATACTTTGTCGAAAGCTTTATGATTCTTTACATTTTCTACGTTTATTGCTCTGGTTAGTGTGCATAACCATAATAGAACTATTTATTAGATCTAAATTTCTCATTAAAAAGATATTATTATGAAAAAAGTTACTTTGTTTTTTGCGATGATTGTTTTCGCATCATTCGCTTTTGCCCAAAAGAGCTTTGAGCCACAAAAGTATAACCTGGACGTAGCTCAACCCGGAACAGAACTACATTCAAAGGTAAACAAAAGAAAAGCACCTGGTGATGTTCTTTTCGAAGAAGATTTTGACGGAGCTGATTGGTCAGCAACTTCAAATAATGGTGAACCTGTACCTGCTAATGCTCCTTCCGGATGGGAACTTGGAGACTTTAGCGGTAATGGGTTTTATTTTCGCTGGGATACAGTTGGCCCACGTGGTATTTTCTCAAACCCTGAAGGATCCGGCGGCGATTGCTCTCTTCATGCAGATGGATTAAATTCTACTACCGGAGCTAATGGATTCATGATGCTTGAAGCTGACCACTTTAACTCCGCAGCCGATTGCTCACAATATTTCGAAGACGCAATGGACTCATATGTTGAATATAATGCTGGTATTGATTTATCAGATCAACCAGCTGTTCACTTAATCTTTGAACAAGCTAACCGAATGTGCTGCGGTGTAAGTGGAGATAACAATGCATTTTTCACCGTTTCAACTGATGGAGGAACAACCTGGTCAGGAATAACTGTTTCTGTTTCAGATGCCAGTAATGCAACAATAGGAAGTATTACAGGAGGACCTGCAAATAATTCAGAATTTGATATTTCATCAATAGCAGGTAATGAATCAAACGTTATGTTCCGGTTCCATATGAAAGGAGTAAGCCATTATCACTGGGAAATTGATGATGTAATGCTTGTTGCTCCAGAAAATAATGATATGCAATTCTTAGATTATTGGAACGACTATACTGTATATAGAGATGGCACTTCAAATGACTACCCACTTTCAAATCCTGATGATTTTACTGAAGGTTTCTATGAGTATCCTTGGTTTTTAATGCAAGAATTCAAAGGGTTTCATGCAGCCTACATTAATTTTGGAGGACAGGATCAAACCAACTTCGTTCATAATATTGAAATCTGGAAAGATGGTGAAATTGTAGAAAGTTTTGCTACAGGTGTAGTTGCCGAGCTTCCTGTTGGTGAGCAAGATACAACTATGCTAGAAGCAACCGTTTTTCCATGGCAAATAGGCGAGTATAAATTCGTGCATTACCCTTCTACAACTGCAGGTGACGATATTCCATCAAATGACACTCTAAGCAGATATTTGTCGGTTAGCGATACCGTTTTGAAAGTATGTGATTTCACAAAAGTAGATGGCTCTCTTTCACCTGACAACTGGACTTCATATGATGAGGACGGTGATGGAATTGGGTTTTTCTTCAATTTACCAGAACCATCATTACATGATCAAAATGGAGTTGCCGATTATTATGTGTTAGATGGAGCATATTTGTACATTGCCAGCAATAGAGGAGACGAATTACCTTTATTCGAAACCGAGGCGGCTAAAGTTGTAGCAGGTGTTTATAGATACAACGAAGCAGATGACTCGTACACTCAAGTAATATCATCAGCTGAGCAAACTCTTACGATTAACGATACTTCATCAATTGTTTATATTCCTTTCGCAAAAGATGGTACAGCTGAATATGTATTCCAAGGCGGTGATTATGTTCTTGCATTTAATATGTATGGTACATGGACAGACCCATTCTACCGACTTCAATCCTGGAATGTTTTGAGAACTAGCAACAATGTACAGAAAAACTCTATTGATGCTATTGCTCTTATAAATTCATCAATCGCTTCATCAGAGGACGTAGGCACAGCAATATCTCCAGAAGGACCCGCTATTGCCTTAAGATTAACTTATACCGAGCTTTATCCGAATTCAATTAATGAAATTACAGAAACACTGGATTTCTCAATATATCCTAACCCCTCAAAAGGAACATTTTATATTGATGCTCAAGGCACATCTCAAGTTACGATAATGAACATTGCCGGTCAGGTGATAGATTCAAGAATTATTAACGGAAATGCACCAATTAGCATTGATGTAGTTTCGGGTGTTTACTTTGTACGTGTTGAAAACGGAAATAAAATTGGAACTAAACGACTTATAGTTGAATAAGTAATTCACAACATATATTAAAGGCTGCCAATTGGCAGCCTTTAATATATCTCTAGAAATTTTCACTTCTTTCAAACAATACAATAAAAAGAATAAATATTGTTAAAAGCTTATGTTTGTTCAAAAAAAGGGTCCCGAAATATCGGAACCCTTATATATTAATATTAAAATTATTTCTTACAACTCAAACCAAGCATCAACATCATGATTAATCACAGGTGCTGTTTTATGGTAATACTCACCTGTTACTTTCGAAAACTCATAATCTTTTTCCCACTCATCTTTATTCTCGACTACTTGCTTAACTGCATCAGCCAGGTAATAAAGCTCTTCATTAGTCATTGTTGGATGTAATGAAACTCTCACCCAACCCGGTTTTTTAGATAAATCACCCAAATTGATCATATCTGTAATTTTATGCGAAGTAATTATATCAACATTTAATAAGAAATGACCATAAGTTCCAGCGCAAGAGCATCCTCCTCTAACTTGTATACCGAACCTGTCGTTAAGTAATTTTACGATCAAATTATGATGGAAATCTTCAATATAAAACGATAATACTCCTAATCGGTCATGATCGCTATCCGCAAGTATATGTACTTTATCTATTTTTCTGAATTCTCTGAAAGCTATTTCAACCAACTCTTTTTCGCGAGCATGGATGTTTTCAACGCCCATTTGCTCTTTCAGTTTGATTGTGTAGGCTGCTCTAATAGCTTGCAAAAATGGTGGTGTTCCTCCATCTTCACGTGCTTCAATATCTTCTATATAGTGAAACTCATTCCACCGATTTGTCCAAAGAACCGTTCCACCTCCCGGATGATCTGGTGTTTTATTTTTACATAAATCTTTATTAAACACTATTACACCTGAGGACCCTGGTCCTCCAAGAAATTTATGTGGGGAAAACATCACTGCATCTAATCTCTCTTCTGGATCTTCTGGATGCATATTAATTGAATCGTAAGGTGCAGAAGCGGCAAAATCTATAAAGCAATGTCCGCCATATTTGTGCATAACTGCGGCCAATT
This sequence comes from Salinivirgaceae bacterium, assembly GCA_002869335.1. Taxonomy (GTDB): domain Bacteria; phylum Bacteroidota; class Bacteroidia; order Bacteroidales; family Salinivirgaceae; genus Salinivirga. Next base: position 16,856 of record PKTE01000121.1, read on the forward strand.
TATGATATGGAGGACGGATACCAGTTACATTTGAACCTGATGAAAAAGCTCCGATCTTCATCTTTCGGTTCTTGTAAGGTTGAATTTGTTCTTCCAAATGGGCTGGATCTACCATTAAATCTGTATCTGGTTCAATAAGTACAACCTCAGCAATTGTTTCCAACCATGAGGTATGGTTCGAATGATGTTCCATATGTGTAAGAAAAACTACAGGGCGATCTTCACCTAATTCATTAAGGCAATTCTTAACTTTTTTCTCAGACACAGAACAATACTTGTGAAGTTGCTCAGGAACCTTTAATCCCAGTAAGCGCTGCAATTTATTTACTACTCCTGTCATACCAGAGCCGGTAGTAATAATCACATCATTTTCATCGGCATTTACATGCTCTTTGATAATTCTATGCGCTTTATGATATGCGTGGGTCATTGTAACTCCCGTTTCACTCGATTCAGAGTGAGTATTCCCAATCAAAGGGCCAAATTGGTTGAGTATACGGTCTTCAATAGGTTTATATAATCTGCCGCTTGCAATCCAATCAGCATAAACCATTTTTTGAGTACCATAAGGGGTTTCAAATTCAGCATCGATACCAACTATTTGGTCCCGAAATTTTTTAAAGTAACTTTCCAGTGATTCCATTCTTAGCGATTTAAATATTACGGGTAGTGAGACAATTTTGCCTCAAATATTTTATCTAATTATCTTTTGGAAAAATGGATCTTTCAACCCATTCGCAAATAATATGTCCAACTAAAATATGACTCTCCTGTATTCTAGGAGTATCACTTGATGGCATATTCAATAATATATCAGCAATATCCTTCATCTTTCCACCACCTTCACCGGTCATTGCTACCACAGTCATTCCAATATCTTTAGCAGCTTGCATTGCTTTTAAAACATTTCCTGAATTACCAGAAGTTGAAAGACCTATTAAAACATCACCCTTTCGTCCGGCTGCCTTTACATAACGGGCATAAACTTCATCAAAACTATAATCGTTAGCTACTGCTGTCATATATGATGTATTCACATGCAGTGCCTCTGCAAATAGAGGTGGTCTGTCATAATAAAAGCGGCCTGAAAATTCAGCAGCAATATGTTGTGCATCAGCAGCACTTCCGCCATTTCCGCATAATAATACTTTCCCGTCTCTTTTATAGCAATCAACAATGGCTTCCGATGCATCTTCAATACGCTGATGAATGGTCTGATCTGCAAGCAACTTCTCTTTTGTGCTAATCGATGCCTGAATTATTTCTTTAATATTCATTTGAGCAGTTTATAATCGGCCTAAAGATAACCAATATTGGGATTTTGTACAACAAAGTAGCGAATCCCGTACCAAATGTTTTCAAACGAATGAATTAATCTGCAACCAAAGCGTTATATATTGGTTTTAAGACAATTATTTTTTGTAAAATTTTCTAAAACCATTAAACCAATTTTTAAAAAAATAGTCCAAATAACATAAAACTTACAATTATGTTACGAAAAATAGCCATAATTCTGGTTTCTATATTACTGATGACATCTTGTGGAAATAATAAATCACCTGAGTTAATATCGGGCAAATTTTCAAATGATTTTAACGAAGTACCTCAAGAAAAAAATAAATCTACATTAATCGACACTCGTAAACTGGTTAAGACAGGAACACTAAAGTTTGAAACAAATGATGCTGCAGATAGCCGCCAAAAAATTGGATCATTGGTCAATAAATTCGACGGTTATTTAGGCACTGACAATGTATACAAATACGATAACCGAATTGAATACCAGATAGAAGTAAGAATTCCATCAAATAACTTCGATGCATTTATAAATAGCCTCACATCCCAAATAAACAACATTGACCACCAAAACATTGCCATTGAAGACGTTACTGGGAAATATTATAATCTGGAAGCTAGACTAAATTCTAAAAAAGTATTGGAAGAAAGATATCTTGCATTACTTAAAAAAGCAGAATCAGTTGAAGATATGCTTACTATTGAAAATGAATTAGAAAAGGTGCGAAGCGAAATAGAATCTATTGAGAGCAATTTTAAAATACTTCAAAAACAAGTTAGCTATTCTACACTCAACATTACATTCTACGAAACCATAGAGCAAACATCCGGATTGTCAAGAAAGGCAGGTAAAGCTTTTACAAAGGGATGGAATATGCTGCTTGAAGTTTTTGTGGGCATTTTAAATATTTGGCCATTCCTTATTATAATTGGACTCGTTCTATACATAATCCTCAGGTTTGAAAAAAGAAGAGTTCAAAAAGAAAAAGAAGAGAAAATGAAAGAATAAAAAGAAAGGCGAGGCATTAAAATTTTAATGCCTCGCCTTTACATATCATAAATAAATTCTATTTACAAGGCCCCTTCATACATAAAATCAACAACTGTTTGGTGTTCTTTATCATTCATCGGATAAGCAAAGCCACTAGCTTTATTTGCATTAAGCCCTTTGATAATATTGTCTCTTTTATCAACATCTATACCTGCTTGTTGCAGTCTAATAGGGGATTCAATACTTTCAAAAAAGTTCTCAAAATTACGGATCGTAGCTCTGATATCACTTTCTCCCCATAATGCTTGTCCAAGTGCAGCGATTTTGTTTCCTGCTTTCTCTATCTGCAACTTCATCCAGGCCGGATAAGCAATTGAAAGGCTGGCTCCATGAGGCACATCAAACTGCAGCGAAAGCTCATGTCCCAAGCCATGTACTCCCCAATCACCATACTTTTTACCCCAGGTAGTCATTCCGTTTAGAGCAGCTGTACCTGCCCACATTACATTAGCTCGATAATCATAATTCTCCGGTTCTTTAAGTACAAGTGGGCCATAATGCATCGCTTCTTGTATAATCGATACAATAAATTTATCTGTTAGCCTTGCTGTACCGAGGCCAAAATAGGCTTCGAGAGCATGAGCTATCATATCTACCACACCATACGCTGTGTAATTTCTTGGAACCGAAAAAGTGTATGTTGGATCTAAAAAAGACTGTTTTGGATAGGCTAATGGATGAACAAACCCTATTTTTTGGCCTGTTTTATGATTTTGCAATACAGCAGCAGCATTCATTTCTGAGCCTGTAGCTGCAAGTGTCAAAACTGTAAGCAGTGGTGTAGCTTTCTCAGGTATTTGCTGCCTGATCATCACATGCCAAGGATTCAAATTAGCCGGAATGCAAAGCGTAGCAATTTTTGCACTATCAATTACACTACCTCCTCCAAGTGCAACAACCATATCAACTTCATTTTTTCTGGCTATAGCCACGGCCTTTTCTACATCTTCATATATAGGATTGGATTTTATACCATTATACTCAACAACTTCTATTCCGCTGGAAGTTAACTGCTTCAGCACGTTGTCGTAATATCCATTTTTAACACTTGAACCTTTTCCATACATAAGGAGAGCCTTTTTACCATATTGCAAAGCTTCTTGCCCCAATGTATCAACAACTCCTTTTCCAAAATGTAATTTAACCGGATTATATGCTACAAAATTTTCCATAATTTTTATTTAAGATTATTTACTATAAAATAAAAAAATTAACAACTAAACAAAATCCCGGAGCTATGATCTTCAGCAGCTCCCGTTACAGAACTCAAGATATTATCCCTACCCTCTGACTTCAAAAAACCAAGAAGTGCAAAAATTAGTGCTTCTTTGAATTCAATTGTAATACTATCCGGTATTTTAACTATTATATCTGACAGATTGTTGATTCGCTCAATCAAGTATTTATTGTAGCCCCCTCCTCCAGTAATTAGGAGATATTGCTTACTATCGTTTTCAATTACTTCTGCTATTTGAATAGCAATATGTTCCGTAAAAGTGGCTAGCGCATCATGAACTGAAAGTTCTTGTTCCTCAATTAAGGGAATAACTTTGTCGAAGACCCATTCGCGACCCAACGTTTTTGGAGGTGTATTTGAATAAAAATCCAGATTATTAAGCTCTTGCAATAAATGATTGTTTACTTTACCCTTTCTAGCTAACTGACCGTCTTCATCGTATTTTTCACCAATCTTCTGAGTAAAATAATTTAAAACCATATTAGCCGGGCAAATATCCCAGGCCAATCTTTCTCCATCCTTTTCGAAACTTATGTTTGCAATACCCCCTATATTTAGACAATAATCATATTCACTAAACAATAACTTATCACCAATTGGAACTAGTGGAGCACCTTGACCTCCATATACCACATCCTGTGTTCTGAAATCACAAATAACTGGAATCTGCGCTACCTTAAAAATTGACGCACCATGTCCTAATTGAAAAGTCATCCCTTTATCAGGTTGATGAAAAATGGTATGCCCGTGTGAACTTACAATATCAATTTGCTCTTTATCAATATTTTTGCTTGAAAGAAAGGAATTAACCATTTGTCCAAGAAGCTTTCCATACTCATGATGCAGAATCAACAACTCATTACTTTTCAAAAAAGGTGCGTTTTTTAGCTTTTCCTGCCAATCATCATCATATTGGATGGTTTCCGCTTCATGAATTAGGTATTGAAGTCTCTCACCATCATCCCTAAACTCACACAAAGCAATATCAAGACCATCTAAGGATGTGCCTGACATTAATCCCAATACCTTTTTTTTATTCATACTAATTTCTGTTTGATTGCATTTCGGACATAGTAAACGAAATGGTTTTAACAGCCGTGTTATTTTTGTTATCTGTTACAATTAATTTAAGCACATAATCATTAGCTTTTGGCATATAATCATCAAACTCATAGTAAATTAAGTCGTTTTTAGCATCATACTGAAAAAGCACCCATTGCCCATTGATATAGCCATTGTATTTATCTATACCTGTTTCTTCATCAGTTATTTTAAAAGCTATTCGAGACTCGCCACTCATATCCTTATTCTCCGATATATTTAATGCTGTAATTTCTGGACGAATAGTATCTAAAGCAACTGCAAAACTGCCAAAACTCCTAATTCTGGCATTTATCCATCCATCTTCTAGCTTCACATTAGAAGCTGCATTACTGATTTCATTATCTTTATTTACACTTGCTAAATATATCTTATCGTAATATTGATAAGGTATATCGTTTGCCTTTATTGACAGCGAGTACCTCTTATGCAGCGGTTCTCTGATATTATGAATATTATAAATATCGCTATACAATTTAGGCATGGTCGAGTCTTTGCTATACTGAAAATAAACCTTTCTAAATATTGAATTGCCTGGAAACTTTATTTTAATACCATCGCTCTCAAAATAATTTACTTTACCTGGAATTAGAACTTGGGCATATTCCCTTTTAGGAACTTCTATATTTGATGGCACTCCCAATAATGTAAAACTCAATTCAGCCTTATTTTCATTCACATCAGTTGCTATAATCTTCACATTTTTCCTTTGTCCGGGTTTCAAGAACAAGCGTCCGTCTTTTTTAACAAATTGATATGCCCCAAAATGATTGCCTTCATCTACATAGCATTTATGAGCTTTAATCTTAGTATCTATTTTCAACCCATAATCAATGTGACTCATTATATACCGATTCTCCGCAAAAGATAAATCATCCATCTTCAAATAATAATAAAGCTCTCCATCAACAAGCATCTTTAATTCAAATACTCCACAACGATTATAAGTGTTATTCAAATAATCATTCACATACGCTAAAACACCAATGGTGTCACTAACAGAAATGACAGACTTATCTTTTACAAAATATACAGATTGGTTTCTTTCCAAATCAAAAATTGCTCGTTCATGCTTCCCATTTATTAATGCTTTGTCTGACAAAGGGTTTAATATCAACTTATGAAACCTTGGGGGAATATTATCCGGTATTCCCATATCCCAAAACAGCGGATTTAAGGGCTTCTCTGATTTTGTATCGCGTATCTCAAAATGAAGATGCGGGCCCATACTTCCACCAGAATTTCCACTTAATCCAATCACATCACCCTTTTTAACTCTAATTTCATTTGCTTCCGGGTATAAATTAACTGCAAACTTTTTTATTAGATACTGTTCAGTTATCACATATTGTTCAATCTGAATATTAAAACGGTCTAAATGCCCATAAACCGATGTATATCCATTGTCGTGTCTAATATACAAGGCATTACCATAACCAACAGGGGAAACTTTAATGCGAGAAACATACCCATCAGCTATTGCATAAATATTATGGCCAATGGTTCCTTTCGTTTTAATATCAATACCTGTATGAAAATGAGACCCTCGCAATTCACCAAAATTACCACTCAGTTTTATGTCAATATCAACAGGCGACCGAAATTCCTTTCGTTCATCATCACTGGGCTGAGAAAAAAGAGTAATACTCTGAATTACAATTAAAAAAGTTATTAGAAACGTAATATTTTTATACATAAGTAATAGCATCCTTTGGGTTTTACGCTAAATACCGATTTCATATTTATTAAAAACTGTTAAATCTTTTGTAAAATAAATAATAAACCGGTAAACAAAATCAATAATTTATACGTAAAATAAACAAATATAACAGGTTTTTGATGGCATAAAAACAGGAAAGAAAGATAAAAAATAATCACGATAATAATTTTGGCTTTTAGGTTTCTTATTTTAATTTTGTAATATTAAACCCAATCGTAAATGACAGAAAATAAGGACCACATTTTAAATGAGGTACAAGACAAACTGGATCAGCTGATTAGTTCTTATGACATGTGTTTAGAAGCTAATGCAATGCTGACTAGTGAAATAGAAGAAATAAAGTCAAGATTGGATAAACGTAATGCTGAGTATGATGCATTACAGAAGCGCTTTGAAACATTGAAAGTTGCTCGTTCTTTAGGAGAAACTCCTGAAGGAAAAAAAGAAGCAAAAGCAAAAATCAACGCTATTATGCGGGAGGTTGATCAATGCATAGCGCAGTTAAATCGCTGATATGAGTGAATTGAGTGAAACATTTACAATAAGAGTAAATATTGCAGACCGTTACTACCCGCTTAAAATAAAGCGGGCTGATGAAGCAAAGGTGCGCAACGCTGCAAAAAAAATAAACGACACGGTTTTTCAATACCGGAAAGTTTATTCAGACAAGGATGCGCAAGATTTTTTAGCCATGGCAGCTCTACAATTTGTAACTAAACTTACAGATTTAGATGAAGGTGAAGGAGATAATAAGTACACGGATTTTTTGCAAGATATCAATCAAAAGCTCGAAGCAGCTTTAGAAAAATAACAAAGACGTTCTTTTACATAAAGATTTTGCCCGCATTAATCTAGTTGACTTTAAAAAATCAACACTACGTAAATTGGCGCCAAGCTGATTTTGGCAAAGACAGGCCTCATCCCGCTCGTCGTGATCTCTTATGAGACAGTGGAAGTCTAACCTAAAGTCGCAGTGCCATCCATGTCAGAAATGGATTTTTTACTAAAAGCAATAGTTTTAATGCGGGTTTTTTTATTGAATAAATTAAAATGGAAAATATATACTAACACGATAGAAAATGGACATACTTACAATTGTATACCTGATAATATCCTTTCTAGCAGGTGTTTCACTTTCACTAGTTTTGTGGAATGTGATGCTTCGCAAAAGAAAAGATAAAATCATAGAAGAAGGTCGTGCAGAAGCTGAACTTCTTAAAAAAGACAAGATCTTACAGGCAAAAGATAAATTTCTCGAACTTAAAAATGAACATGAGAAATATATCAATGAAAAAAATGCCAAAATAAATCAGGCTGAACAAAAGCTGAAACAAAAAGAAGGTAATTTCTCTCAGCGTTCAGAAGAACTGAATCGTAAAAACCGTGAGTTGGATGCTATTAAGCAAAATCTTACAGCACAAATGGATCTGCTTGAAAAACGCGAATCCGAGATAGAAAAAATGCACAAGGATCAGGTTGAGCAACTTGAATCAATCAGCGGACTATCAGTTGAAGATGCTAAAACACAACTCATAGAATCATTGAAAGCTGAAGCGCGCACAGAAGCCATGTCTTATATTAATGAGATCATGGAAGAGGCTAAAATGACTGCCAATAAAGAAGCTAAACGAATTGTTATTCAAACTATTCAGCGTGTTGCTACAGAGGAAGCAATAGAAAACTCAGTTACTGTATTTAACATCGACAATGACGACATCAAAGGACGTATCATTGGACGTGAAGGTAGAAATATTAGAGCTCTTGAGGCAGCCACAGGAATTGAAATTATTGTTGACGATACTCCTGAAGCTATCATTTTAAGTGGTTTTGATCCTGTTAGAAGAGAAATCGCTCGTCTATCATTGCATCAACTTGTAACAGATGGTCGTATTCACCCTGCTCGTATTGAGGAGGTTGTTGCTAAAACCAAAAAGCAAATCGAAGAAGAGATTGTTGAAACTGGTAAACGAACTGCTATTGACTTAGGAATTCATGGATTGCATCCAGAATTGATTCGTTTAGTCGGTAAAATGAAATACCGTAGCTCTTACGGACAAAACTTATTACAGCACAGTCGCGAGGTTGCTAACTTATCAGCTATTATGGCTGCTGAATTAGGACTTAATCCACAGCTTGCAAAACGTGCCGGATTGCTTCACGATATAGGTAAGGTACCTGATGACGATCCAGAAGTACCACACGCAATCTTTGGTATGAAGTTGGCCGAAAAACTTAAAGAAAAACCAGAAATTTGCAATGCCATTGGAGCTCACCACGATGAAGTAGAAATGACAACCCTTATTGCTCCAATAGTACAGGTTTGTGATGCTATTTCAGGTGCTCGCCCAGGTGCTCGTCGCGAAGTAGTTGAGTCTTACATCAAGCGATTGAAAGACCTTGAAAACCTTGCTTTAAGACACGAAGGTGTATTAAAAACTTATGCCATTCAAGCTGGTCGCGAATTACGAGTTATCGTAGGAAGCGACAAAGTTAGCGACAAAGAGTCAGAAGCTTTATCATTCGAAATTTCTAAGCAAATACAAGACGAAATGACATATCCTGGACAGGTAAAAGTTACTGTTATTCGGGAAACTAGAGCTGTAACATACGCTAAGTAAAAAACATCGCAATAAATTTTAAAGTCGGGTGAAATGTTTGTAATTTCATCCGACTTATTAATTATGATGAAAAACGTCAAAATATTAATCACTGGAGCAGCTGGCTTTATTGGTTCAAACCTCACAGAACACTTCCTTAATCAGGGAGCATTAGTTACCGGATTGGATAATTTTTCCACAGGAAAACGATCTAACATTAAAGCTTTTAGTAACTACGAAAACTTTAACTTTATTGAAGGAGACATCCGGGACCGTGATATACTTGATAAGATAATGCCCGGTACAGAAATAATCTTGCACCAGGCTGCTTTGGGTTCTGTACCCAGGAGCATAAAAGATCCAGTTACTTCCATTGATGTTAACATTACAGGAACTACCAACGTATTTTTTCACGCTCAAAAACACAACGTTAAAAGAGTTATTTACGCTGCCAGCTCATCTACTTACGGTGATAGTGAAGCTTTACCAAAAGTAGAGTCAAAAATTGGCAAACCTCTGTCTCCATACGCCATAAGTAAATATGTAAATGAATTAGTTGCTGAAAATTTCCAAAAAATTTATGGGCTTGACTCTATTGGGTTAAGGTACTTTAATGTTTTTGGCCAAAGACAAGACCCGGAAAGCACTTATGCTGCAGTAATCCCATTATTTGTTAGCTTACTCATCAAACATCAAAAACCAATAATTAATGGAGATGGCTCCTATTCCAGAGATTTTACATTTATTGAAAATGTAATCCAGGCAAATGAGCTTGCAGCCACTACAAATGATATCGACGCCTTAAACAGAGTTTATAATGTCGCTTATGGAAAGCGTACAACTTTGAACGAACT
>PKTE01000156.1 GCA_002869335.1 Salinivirgaceae bacterium
CAACCTAAACATAGATCTAATACTTCGTATATTTCTTTATGATCGAATGGATTATCTTTGGGTGAGTGAGTTAGGAATTCTCTTAGAATGTTGGCTCTTGCTCTGGTCGTTGTAGATTCATCGTGTGATGCCATGTAACTTGGACACATAGTACCACCACTTAAATGTGTTTTTCGGCAATCGCCTGATCCATTGCAGAGTTCTGCTGCACGTACAATGCCACCTTCACGACTGAAATCGAAAATAGTCTTATGATCACGCACTGATACATCAGGCTCATATCGCAAGTTCTCTGTCATAGAAGGTGTGTCGGTGATTTTTCCTGGATTGAATATTCCATTTGGATCCCAAACTTTTTTGATTCGTTTGAGCATTTCGTAATTTTCTTCACCTATCATCATCGGAATAAATTCGCCGCGTAAACGTCCATCACCATGCTCGCCGCTGAGCGAGCCTTTATATTTTTTTACCAATTTGGCTATCTCAGTTCCAATGGTGTGAAAGCGCTTCACATCTTCGCTCTTTTTTAGGTCGAGCACCGGACGTAAATGTATCTCTCCAGAACCAACGTGTGCGTAAAAAACGCACGACATGTTATTGTCGTCCAGTACTTTCTGGAAATCTTCAATGTATTCCGGAAGCACCTTTACATCAACAGCAGTATCTTCGATAACAGTTACAGGTTTTTTATCTCCTGGTATATTGCTTAGTACACCTAAGCCGGCTTTTCTAAGTGCCCATACTTTACTAATGTTTTTGCCAAAAACCAAGGGGAAATGATAGCCCAGATTTTTGTCGCGCATAGCTTTTTCCATTTTTGCCGCAATTTCCCTGATCTCTTCTTCAGAATTTCGTGCAAATTCAATAATTAAGATGGCTTTTGGATCTTCTTTAAGGAAAAAGCGGTTTTTATTTTGTGAGATATTATCTTTTGTAGCTTCTAATACAATATCATCCATTAGCTCAACTGCTCCTGGTTTGTGTTCAAGTGCAATTAGGTTTGCTCTAAGAGCATTTTGAAGATTGTCAAAATGGGCACAAACTAATCCTTTCACAGGAGGAGGTGTGTTTACTAAATTGAGTTTAATGCTAGTTGAAAATGCCAAAGTTCCCTCTGAACCTGCAAGTAATTTTACAAGATTAAATTTGTCTTTGCCTCCAAAAACTTCTGTTTCTGCTATAAGATCTACTGCATAACCTGTGTTTCTTCGATAAATAGATGGTTCGGGGAATTCGTCTCTAATTCTTTGACGGGTTTCTTCTTGTGCTAATTCTTCTTTTAAGTTTCTGTAAATTTGGCCTTCCAGCGTCTCTAGTTCACATTTTTTATTGAATTCTTCTATTGTGATTTCTTTGAAAGTAACTTCGCTACCATCACTTAAAATGGCTTCGATTTCTAATGTGTGATCACGTGTAGTGCCGTAAATGATACTATGTGAGCCACAAGAGTTATTACCTACCATTCCGCCAATCATGCAACGTGAAGAGGTGCTTGTTTCCGGACCAAAAAATAAATCATGTTGCTCTAGTTCCATATTGAGCTCGTCAAGAATAACTCCGGGCTCTACTTTCACCCACTTTTCATCTTTATTAAGCTCAATGATATTTGTAAAGTGACGAGAAACATCCACTATGATACCATTACCAACAACTTGACCTGCTAAAGATGTTCCAGCCGTTCTGGGTATGATTGGTGTTTTGTGCTCAAAGGCCCATTTCACAATCTTTTTAATGTCACTTTTATTTTTCGGGATAGCTACTGCCTTTGGAACTTCACGATAGGCTGATGCATCCGTTGCATACATTAATCGTGTGCGGTAATCTGTATATATTTTTCCTTCTACTTCTTGTATTAAGTCAATCATTGGAATGGTGTTTTAATGGGAGCGAAATTACGATATAAGGGCTTTTCAAGCAAATAGAATGGTAAATTATATTGATGATTATTAGAAATATTTTGTGAAATTCTGGCTTGTCTTCATTTTAATTGTATTCACCTCATTAAGTTTAGTTTAATTTTTTATTTTTGTATGAGCAGGACTTTAAGTTGTGAGTTTTGTGATTATAACATGGCATTTATTGCCTGGTAAATTTAAATATTCAACTATGAACCTGAAATTCAATAGGCGTATCAACCTAAAAAGCAGAATGTTGCTTCTCATTCTTTCCACTACTATTCTTATTTTCATTATTTCAGTGGGGTACATTGGTCTATCTTCGCGAAGTATGACTTATGAATCTGCCAAGGAAAATACAAAAGTGGTAGCTGAACAATCTGCTTTACGAATTGAAAATCAGTTGAATGTAAGTATGGATGTTATCCGTACCCTTGCAAATGCTTTTAGTGTTTGGCAAAGTTGGCCAGATTCTCTATGGTTGAACTATGTGCAAGAAATGTATCGCCCAGTTTATAAAGAAAATCCTCAGATTTATAAGCTTTGGGACAGTTGGGAAATGAATATGGTTGATGAAGGATATGATAAACCTTATGGACGATATGCAAATACTTTTTTTAGACAAAATGGTAAAATTCAATATAGTTCGGTAACGCGCAGTATGGATGGTGATCCTACATTGTATGCTAAAATAAAGGCAGATGCCGTTGAATCAATTTGGGAGCCTTATTGGGATGTTTTTTCGGAAGAAGGAGAGTCGCAAAAATTTATGACAAGTATGTCTGTGCCTATCAAACTTGATGGGCAATATGTGGGAATTGTTGCGGTTGATATTACTATGGATGCGTTGCAGGATATTGTTAATGAGATAAACCCCATGAAAAATAGCTATGGAATGCTTATTTCAAATGGCGGAATATTAATTAGTCATCCAGATACTGCATTTATTGGAAAAAACATTGCAGAAGCAATGACTGAATTGGAAGCAAAGTATAGTATACAAGCAAAGATCGCCAAAGGACAAAGTTTTGCATTTCGTGATGTTGATTCAACACTAAAACAAGAGGTTTATATAGCTGTTGAACCTGTTATAATTGGAAGGACTACAACACCTTGGGCACTTGCCTTGGTTGTGCCTGTGGATGTGATTACTGCTGAGGCGGATAATAATTTATTAATTAGTGGTTTGGTAGCTCTGATTGGTTTGATCCTACTTTCCAGTCTAATATATTTTATCGCCGTGCGCATTTCTAAACCTATTGGATTAGCTACTAATAGATTGAAAAGGATTGAACTAGGAGAAATACATGGTATTGATGATATTGTAATTGAACGTAAAGATGAGATCGGTGATATGGCAGAGTCGCTCAATAAAGTTGTTGCGGGGTTAAATGATACTGCTGAGTTTGCTGAAGAAATAGGAAAAGGTAACCTTTCGTCAGAATACAATCCCAAAAGCGAGAATGACGTTCTTGGCAATGCCTTGATTAATATGCGCCAGAGTTTAAGAGAGGCACGAAAAGAAGAGGAGAAGAGAAAGACCGAAGATGAAAAACAACGCTGGATAACTAATGGAGTTGCAAAATTTGGAGAAATTCTTCGAAAAGATAACGATAACCTTGAAAATCTCTCATTTAATATCATTAGCAATCTTGTAAACTATTTAGATGCCAATCAGGGAGCAATCTTTGTTTTGAATGATAAAGATCAAGATAATCAGTTTTTTGAACTAATGGCTGCAATTGCTTATGATAGAAGGCGATATATGAAAAAAGAGATTAGGTTAGGAGAGGATCTGGTTGGAAGATGTGCCCATGAAAGAGCTTCAATTTATTTAACTGATATCCCTGAAGATTATGTGGAGATTACAAGTGGTCTGGGTAACGCTACACCGACTTCGATATTGATTGTACCAGTTCTTATAAATGAAATTGTGTATGGTGTAATGGAAATTGCCTCATTCCATAAAATGCAAGATTATCAAATTGAATTTGTGGAGAAAATTGGTGAAAGTATTGCATCAACATTAAATAGTGTTAAGGTAAATCAAAGAACACAGCGCTTGCTGTCTGAATCACAGCAACAAAGAGAAGAGCTGTCGTCTCAGGAAGAAGAAATGCGTCAAAATCTTGAAGAACTTCAGGCTACTCAGGAAGAATCAGCACGCAGAGAATTTGAATTACGTGGTGTGATAAATGCACTGAGTTCATTTACATACACCGTTGAATATGACCTTTATGGAGGCATTACTGATGTTAATGAAACCTATGCTAATCTTATTGGTTTGACAAGGGAACAAATGTTGGGAATGAATCACAAAGATGGAATTGATTTTGGCAATGTTTCACGAGAAGATTACGAGAAATTTTGGGAAGATTTGAGACACGGTCTTCAGCGAAATGA
>PKTE01000116.1 GCA_002869335.1 Salinivirgaceae bacterium
TAATGACTCTACTGTTTGGTTTCTAGCTGTGGCTGTTAGATTTACAAATTTGTCTACATCCTCATCTTTTGGGTTTGTGTAATTGCAAAATATAAATACATGAGATGCGTCTGTAAGCTGTGATTGGCCAAAAGCAGCTTTTTTGAGCTTTTCCCGAATTTCCGGATTCTCAACAATTAGTACTTTATATAACTGCAAACCATAAGAAGAGGCAGATAATTGAACAGCCTCTTTCAATAGCTCCAGTTCTTCATTTTTTATCTTTCTATTGGGGTCGAATTTCTTAGTGGCATATCGCCATTTTAATCCATTTAAAAGTTCCATATATTTTTTTGTTTTATTAATTTATAGTTTTCGTTAATTCATTGGCACTTCAATCAAAAGTACTTTTGTATTCGAGAGAGCTTTAAGTGTTATTGAATCTGTTTCCCATATTCCAAACCCGTCTCTTTTGGTTAGAGTTTGATTTTCTATTTGTATATCTCCCTCAATTACAAATATATAAATACCATTCCCTTCTTGGTTGATTTTATATTGAGCCGATTGATTTGACTCAAATTGTCCCATATTCATCCAGGCATCCTGATGAATCCATACTCCTTGATCATCTTTAGAAGGTGAAAGTATTTGGTAAAATTGATTAATCTTTTCAACTTCCTTAATGCTCATTTGGTCGTATCTGGGTTCTAAGTTCTTTTCCCTTGGGAATATCCAGATTTGTAGAAAATTAACTTCTTTGTCGCTATTGGGATTAAACTCACTGTGTATAACACCAGTTCCAGCACTCATAACTTGTATGTCGCCTTCCTGAATTATTTCACTATTCCCCATGTTGTCACCGTGCTTTAAATCACCCTTTAAAGGAATGGAAACAATTTCCATGTTGTCATGAGGGTGCTTCCCAAAGCCCATTCCCCCAGAAACCACATCGTCATTTAATACACGCATCACACCAAAATGCATTCTTTCGAGATTGTGGTAATTGGCAAAACTAAATGTGTGATATGTGTCGAGCCACCCATGGTCTGCATGTCCTCTAGTATTTGCTTTATGTAAAACGCTTTTCATGTTGATTCTTATTTGAGTTAAAAACGGTTTTATTAATTAATCTCTGTAAGTTAAACCAGCTTTGTTTAAAAATGTTTTAAAAAGATTAAACAAAATGATGTGTTTTGTTTGTTTTTGCTAATTGCTTGTTTAACATGGCCTTTTGAAATATATGGTAACTTATCCTTTATTTTGAAAGGTATAATTGTATTTTTGTATTTGTATAAAATATGAGACTGAAGGATTAAATAATTGCTCGATTTCAAATCTCTCAGCATATGAATTTTAGGTTTTATTGGATATGAAAAAAACAAAAGTAATAGGTGTAGGATTTCATAAAACAGGTACCTCAACACTTGACACTGTATTGAAACATCTTGGATATAAGGTATTAGGTGCAAAAACAGAATTAGCTGAGAATTTGCTTAATAATGATTTGGACTCTGTTTTAAAAATGACTAAAAAGTATGATGCTTATCAGGATAACCCCTGGCCGCTTTTGTATAAAGAGTTCGATAAATTGTATCCTAATAGCAAGTTTATTTTGACACTCAGAGATAGTGAAAAGTGGATAAAATCTCTTGTAAATCATTTTGGAGAGAACCATACTGAAATGCGTAAGTGGATATATGGAGTAGGTCATCCAAAGGGAAACGAGGAAATATATTTGGCCCGTTATAAGAAACATAACGAAGAGGTTATGGAGTACTTTAAGGACAGAAAAGAGGACCTGTTAGTGGTTAATTGGGAAAATGGAGATGAATGGGAACCGATTTGTAATTTTCTGGGAATACCTGTACCCAATGAACCTTTTCCACATGCCAATAAAGGAAATTATACTGAGGGTATGGATAAAAAAAAGGTTAGCAAACATTCAAATATTTTCAAGTCAATATTTAAACGTTAGCTAACCCGGATCAATTAATTTTTTATTGCAAATAGAAATTTAAGAATAGAATAAAATCTTCCATACTGGAAGCCATTCCCCGAATAACATCATAATTACTATCAGTAACAGCAATAAAGTTGCTTTTTTCTGAATGAAAACTGTTGCGAATATATTCCATTAATTCTGGTGAGTTCTTGTCCATATTAATAAATACATCTCTTAACTTATTTTTAAAATCACTTGGGAGTTCTTCGTTAAACACCACAGGGGCACCTTGTATATCATGAGACTTCCAGATAATTTGATATTGTTCCGGTTTGATTTTGTTTTGATCTTGAAGATATTCAAGGCTTGAAATACCACAAGCTGCAGCTCTAGCTTCACCATTAATTACCTCCATTATTGATTTCTCATGACTTCCTGTCAATTCTATACTTTTGAATGACATTTCAGCTTGTGAGATTCCGTGTTTTCGCAATTCGTAACGTGGAACAATGTGTCCTGAAGTGGAGGTTGGATGAACAAATCTTAGATCAACATCAGCTGCTTTTTCTACAAGTTGATCTATTGTTTTAATTTCAGATCCAGCTTTCGTGATAATGCAACTTTTGTATGCATCAAGCTTTCCATCTTTACCCAATGCAGCAAAAGCATTGTACTCAGGATAGTTAGCGTGTGCATAAACATATCCGTACGAATTCATGATAAGTATATCAACCTTGTGAATTTCCATGTCGGCTTGCAAATCACTGGTTTTTTTGTAGGTTTTTACCTCAACTTCTTTTCCTAACTCTTTTTTTAGATAAACAGCCACACGGTCAAGCAATTCTGCTTTAATGAAATATGAACCGCCTAATACAATTTTCTCGTTGTTCTGAGAATGGCTTACAGTTGGCAATAGTAGAGAAAGTATAAGCCAAAAACTAAGAATGCTTCTGAGTTTCATGATATCTTTTTTAATTTAAAATTTAATGACCAAATTTTGTTTTGTTTCATTTCACAATATATGAAAAAACGAAACAGTGTTAATGATTTGTGAATGTTATTAGTGTAAATACATTGAAAAATGAAATTTTTAACCAAAAATGGGTTTTCAGATAGAAAAATATTCTGTTGATCAATTGAGTTATCTCCAAACTATTTTGCTTCAAATTAGTTCAATAAATACTAACTACCATGAATTATGAGAACTGAATGTTATTTTTGTCACATAAAGACAATAGAAAAGCTTGTTCAGAAGCTTAACCCAGCGCCAGAATTGGCACAAAAATTTATATTTTCATCACATGATACAATTGCTGAAAACAGGCAATTAAGCAATCCGGAATTGGCAGCTAAAATTCACAGGAATGCCAGAACAATATTGGATGAATATGATCTGTATGAGGATGAAAAGAAAAGATCAAATAAATTAATACTGGATCAATACGATTATTGGAAAAATGTGATTCAAGAAAGCCCTTCTCCATTACAAACAGCAATTAAGTTAGCTGTTGTGGGAAATGTAATTGACTATGGAGCTCATAGTGTGAAGTATGATATCATTTCGCAGATTGAACATCTGTATCAAACACCACTGAAAATAGATCAAACAGATGATCTGATAGCAGAAATCGAATCTGCTAAATCAATAATGATACTCGGAGATAATTCCGGAGAAATTGTTTTTGATCGTTTGCTGATTGAAACCATGGGGCATTCTAATGTGACTTATGTTGTGCGAGGTAAACCTGTGATTAATGATGTGACTTTAGAAGATGCTAAGCAAGTTGGAATAGATAAAGAAGCAAAAGTAATTTCAAATGGTTCAGATGCGCCTTCTACCATCTTAACTGATTGCGATTCAGAATTTGTAGAGCAATTTAAAAAGGTTGACTTGATTATTTCGAAAGGTATGGGAAACTACGAGGGTTTGATGCACGAAAAGGGCCTCAATATTTTTCATTTGCTTATCACAAAATGTCATTCTGTTGCTGAATTTTTAAAAGTAGAAAGAAATAGTCTTGTGGTTAAAGGGACAAATTAATATTAGCTCAGGATAAAGGTTTTTATTTGGTGCTAAACCTTACTTATTTTTTAGTTTCATTTGAAATGGAACTTCAGCTTTTGCCGTTTATACAAAAAACGATACCGTTCACACTTTAATTGACCTTTGAATTTGATTTTAAAGTTGTTATTTAATATTTTTAGCCTTAAATAGAGAATAAATGACACTAAATTAATCCTTATGAAAATAGCTAATGTAGTTAAATTGATTTTTGCCGTATTGGTTTTTACTGCAGTTTCATGTAATCCCGATGAAGATGATAATAATAACGCAAAGGGATTTGTGAGTTTTGGCTTAAGTGCCAATGA
>PKTE01000214.1 GCA_002869335.1 Salinivirgaceae bacterium
CGTCTCCGGCGAAGTTTGGGGCACGCCGCTTAATTTCACTGTAGGAATGAATGACATTGAATTTGAATCGCTCAAGGTTTATCCAAATCCAGTCAATGACAGGTTAATCATCAATAGTTCAAATCTTAATTCTGAAGCTGATTTAATGGTATTTGATATGAGTGGTAAAACCATAATGAATAGAAAAATTCAACAATGGGATAGTCAAATAGAACTGAACGTCTCAAATTTAAATGCCGGAGTGTATACCATTCAAATTGTAAACGGACAACAAATATTGACCAATAAGTTTATAAAATTAGAATAAGTATAGTGTCCGCTACTGTTCGTAATTGTGCAATAATCAACTAAATTTGAGTTGTTTGTGGTTTTTTTGTAATTTGGTTTTGAAACCTTTAAACCAGAAAATCATGAAAGAAAATCCACAATCAAAACCAAAACAATTTCCCAAAGGTCATTTTGTAAACAAATGGATGGCGATAGGCATGGGAATATTTACAGTTGCTTTTTTTCCTGTACTTATTGCATTGGATAAAGTAAATTTAATAGCTCTATTACCTGCATTTGGTATGTCAATCGGAATCTCTGTTGGCCTTGCTATTGAAAAAAAACAAGAAAGGTTAGGAAATATAAGGCCTCTTAATGAGTCTGAAAAAAGAAAGAAACGCATTGGTGTTTTTGTTGGCACAGCTATATTGATTGTTGGTATCATAACTTTTGTATTAGTTTACTATAAATATAACTAATACATCATGTGATTGTTATAGCTATAATTTGTTTTGTAACCTCTCTTTAATTCAATTAGTTATGGTATTACTTGTTATTTCAATTTGTTTATTGATTTCGAGTTTTTTTGCTGGAATTTTTAGTTAAGCAGTAAACTTTTTTGCAGCATAATCATTTCTTATAACAGTTAGTGATAATTACACCATAAAATTACTTTCTTTGAAAAAGTAGTTTTGATAACTGTTATATGAAAATAGAATTACATAAAATAAGCCTAACATTTAAAGACCAAAAATTATTCTCTGATCTATCGCTTAATATAGCTCAAGGTGAGAAAGTATGGCTGCAAGGGCCATCTGGAAGTGGAAAGTCCACCTTAATGAAGATTATTTTTGGATTTCAACAGCCGAATAGCGGTGAAGTTGTTATTGATGGAAACATATTGAATGCTAGAAATATAAATGCGATACGTTCAGGTATGGGCTATGTCGCACAAAATATTCCTCTGCCTAAACTCAAAGTAGGACGATTTGTGGATGAACTTATTCAATTTGAGGCTAATCGTAAATTAGGGCTGTCAAAAGATGTGGTGCTAAAAACTTTGGAAAAGTATGGTTTGGAGGAAGATGTGCTTGATAAAAATACGGAAGAATTATCCGGGGGAGAACGTCAGAGATTGGGTTTTGGTCTATTAACCTTGCTTGACCGTGAAATATGGTTACTCGATGAAGTGACCAGTGGATTAGATAACAATAATGCTAAGCTTATTATTAAGGAGGTTGAGGAGACAAAAGCTACAGTAGTTGTTATTTCCCATGATAAAATTTGGGAGAAGCTAAACCTAAAAAAAATACAAATCAATGAGTGAAGCTGCTGCAAATATTGGTGTATGGGCCATGGTATTTGCCTTTTTATTGGTAGTACCTCCAATGGTAATTTCTTTCTGGTTGAAATTAGGCATTGTAAAACGAACGTTGATTTCTACTGCTCGAATGGGAGTGCAGTTAGCTTTTGTGGGCTTCTACCTCCATTATATTTTTGACCTTAATAACAGTTGGATAAACGTTGGATATTTGCTGTTAATGACAGTTATAGCTTCATTTTCTGCCATAAAATCATGCGACTTGAAGTGGCAAATCTTTTTTTTTAGGTTTTTTGTTTCATCACTTTTGCCATTAATAGTTTTAGTATTCTATTTTGACTGGCTTATTATTGATTTGAATAACCTGTTTGATGCCAGGTATTTAATCCCAATAGGAGGGATGTTGCTTGGCAATACACTGAAGGCGAATGTGATAGGGGTAGATCGATTTTTCTCAAGCCTGAAATCGCAACGTGAAAGTTATGAGTCACTGTTGGCATTTGGGGCAAGTAGGGCACAGGCGTTAAGACCATTTTATAGAGAGGCATTACGTGCGTCTGTTAACCCTATGTTAGCTACTATGGCTACAGTGGGTTTAGTATCATTACCCGGTATGATGACCGGACAAATTCTGGGTGGATCATTACCCGTTACGGCCATAAAATACCAGATTGCCATAATGACCGCTATTTTTAGCAATAATATTCTTTCTGTGCTGCTCACATTGTGGCTAGCTTCGCCTATTGCGTTCAATAAGTTTGCAATGCTAAAGAAGGAGATTTTTAGAGGATAATTGTTTAAGCAATCTTCGACTCCGCTCAGGGTGCGAAACCTTGACGTTCCCTGAGCGGAATCGAAGGGAACTCTAACTTCATCAACACAGCGCTACCGCGAGATCAATGTCATTAAGTTAAGAGTTTTCATATTGTATCTTTCATATTCTTAGGAACCTTAGGCTTTTGTTTATTTCTATATTTATCTTTATTTACCTTAAACTTTCGGTTTGGTCTTATTGGCACTATATGTTTTTTCAATAATTCTGTTAATTCACTCATAACTAAATCCATATCAGTGCCTGAGAAGAACAGCGTAACAATTCGATCTTTTAGAAAACCATATGAAAGGTTATTATTAACCTTGTATTCGTACTTAGTTGATGAATTTTCGTTTAACTTTTCATTTATATCACTTATTATTAAAGTTTGGACATTTGATACAAATAGAGCGGCATAGAAGTCTTGTAAAATACATTGTTTTGAGTATCCTGAAAAATGCTCAGCTTTTAATTTGTTTTTAAATTCATCATAAAAAGTTTCAACTCCCCATCTTAAGGCGTATAACTCTTTAAAAATAGAATGCGGATACTTTTTTGTGTGCCTTAAAGAACTCATAAGTATTTCAGATTCTCCATTGGGCAATTCAACTCGGACAAGTCTTATTTCTACATAAGTGTCTTTGTTATATGGTTTATCTGATAGTTTCGTGTTTTTTCCAGTATAAAGTTTTACAATTTTACTTTTGTGATTCTCTCTGTAAAACTTTTTAACTATGTTATTAAAATCTTTCTTAACACGAATTAAAAAATCCAGGTTTCTTTCATAATGTTCATAAACAATTTCAAAAGATGGATACCCTCTATCATAAATAATTAAGTCATTTTTCTGAGTAAAACTAAGATGTTTTATCGCAGAATCTTTTTCCCCAATAGCAAGTGGAGATAAAATGCCATCAATTACATATTTATTCAAAACATCGTATAAAACAGACACCCTTGCCTGGACATTGCCAGGTTTGTTTTGATTCTTTGTTCTTCCATACTCTTTTGCAAGCTCTTTAGTATTAGGCAGACTCATTCGTGAGCCATCAACTGCAAGCAACCTAAAACCTTTCCAAAGTTTAATAGATGCGTCATTATCAGTATAAAATTCACTAATGAGCTTATTGGAAAGATGCTTGAAAACCTCAGGGTGTATTTTATTTCGACACTGAACAAATGCACTTTTTGTAAAATTAAGAAAACTGTTATTGCCAATAAAACTACGAATATGTTTTACAAAGTTTTCGATTTCAAAAGACAGGCTTTTTCTCAAAAAATTCATCATAAAGAGCAATGTACTAGAAAAAGTTTGTTTTCTACTTCTGGTAAAATATTTTTCTGATAGCCTAAACTTGAAAACAAGCTCTGGATTCAACATCTCTTCTCTAACAATGTGCATAATGCGGCTCGGTGTTTTTTTGCATTTTATTTATATCTGTCTGGTTACCAGTTAAATATACTAATTATTTTTCATTTAAACAACTTAATTTATTGATTTTCAGGCAAATACACACTAACTTAATGACATTGACCGCGCGATTACATCGCGTGGTTTTGTAAAATATTTAGCGCTGCGCTACTATGAAAACGCCTTAATTAATTGGAATTACATTGCTTTTTTAAACTTACTTATAGAAATCCTCACCCTGCGACTGGAAGGCTGCATTTCTCCATCCCGCACCCTCTATCCCTAAAGGGATCCGACGCACGAAACCGACAGTGACAATACTCAATTTATGGGTAATTCCAATAGGCACGATATATCGATAGTATGTCAAATAAGCAGCA
>PKTE01000282.1 GCA_002869335.1 Salinivirgaceae bacterium
AATGTATAACCCGTTTATTGTAATGGCGATTCAAATGGTTGCATTGAAGTAACCAATATAAATGGTGGGTCAGGATCATATCAATATAGTAATGATGGGGGAATAACATGGACTTCAAGTTCGTATTTTTGTGGATTAACTGCAGGAGATTATGATATTCGTTTAAAAGATGATAATGATTGCCAAAGTACTGTTACCACAGTCACAATTACAGAAACGAAAGCAATTTCTTTTAATCCTGTAGTAAATCAAAATGTTACATGTAATGGAGGAAATGATGGAGAAATTGAAGTAACAAATGTTTCAGGAGGTACGCCACCATACGAGTATAGTGACGATTGCGGAGCTACATATCAGATAAGTGCGACTTTTTCAAATCTAATTGCTGTAACTTATGATTTTCAAATCAGAGATGCAAATTTGTGTTTGAGTGGTAGCCAGCAAATAACTGTTACTGAACCTGATGCCATCATTTTTGAAACCACTACTACACCTGCCTCAGGTGGTGGAGCAAGCGATGGTTCTATAGAAGTAATAAATGTAGCTGGTGGAACTGCTCCATATGAATACAGTAATAATGGTGGAATGACTTGGCAGGCTAGCAGTATTTTCTCTGGTTTGACAGCCGGAACATATGATATTCAGGTTCGGGATGTGAACTTATGTTTGAGTGATATATCGTCTGTAACCGTTACTGAACCGGTTGGTTTTTCAGTCTCTTTTACCATAACGGATGCTGCTACCGGATTACCTATAGAGGGAGCAGATATTACTGCAGGTGGTGTAAGTCTTACAACAAACGTTAATGGCTTTGCGGGTATTGATTTGCCAGATGGTAAGCATAGTTTCTCAATTTCTTATACATCAAAATATTCTGCAACAGGATATATTTATGTGGACGAAGCACCTGTAACTGTAGAGGCTGCTTTAACTCCAATGCCCCTAATAGCATATGATTTGGATTTAGGCAATATAACTTGTAATGGAGGCAACGATGGTAGTATTTCGTTCATTGATGTAACTGGTGGCTCCAATTCAGGTTTTAAGTATTCAATTGATGATGGTTTAAACTGGCAAAGCACTGCTGATTTTAGCAATCTAAATGCCGGAACATATTATGTGCAGGTTAAAGATGATTCTGGAAACTATAGTGTGAATACATCGGTAACTATTACAGATGCTGAAATGATCAATTTTTCTGCTTTAGTTGAGGCTAATGTGTCATGTTTTGGTGGAAACGATGGTCAAATTGAAGTTTCAAATGTATCGGGAGGAACTTCTCCTTACCAATATAGCGTAGATGGGGGAGCGAATTGGCAATCAGAAAGCGTTCTAACTAATTTACCAGTAGGAGCTTACGACGTATTGGTGCGCGATGTGAATTTGTGCTTAAGTAGTGGTGAAGAATTGACAATTAGTGAGCCTAATGAGTTGACTTTTGATGCTAATGTTGCTTCAAATGCTTCATGTAGTGGTTGTAATGATGGGTCAATTGTAGTTTCTAATATTACCGGTGGTTACGGTCCTTATTCATATAGTATTGATGGAGGAAATAACTGGCAACCTTCTGTTTATTTTTTAAATCTTACTGCCGGCACATACGAAATTATGGCACGCGATGCCAATTTATGTATAAGTCCACCGTCTGAAGTAACTGTTTTAGAACCAGGTGAAATATCATTTGACATCCAAATAAATCAGCAGTTGTCCTGCGAAAATAGCTCTGATGGTGAAATAGAAATTATAAATATGTCCGGAGGTTATGCTCCGTACTCATATAGTAACGATGGAGGTTCGACGTGGCAATCAAATCCGGTTTTTAGTAATTTATCAGCAGATACATTTGCGTTTAAAGTAAAGGATGCTGCTGCATTTCAGAGTAGTAGTCAAGATTTTACGCTTTATGCTCCAGACCCAATTCATTTTTCGACAAATATCACTCATGTTACTTATTATACAGGGAGTAATGGCCAAATAGAAGTGATAGATATTGTAAACGGTGTTGGACCTTATGAATATTCTATAGATGATGGCATTTCATGGCAAGCTTCTACCACTTTTGCAAACCTATCTGCTGGCATTTATTCTGTAGTAGTACGTGATGCTAATTTATGTATGAGTCAGCCTTCGGATATAGAAGTTGAACAACCGCCAATTGGGGGATATTTGGTAACCTTTAGTGTGATTGATGTTGATAATTCACAAGCTATAGATGGTGCTGAAGTAAATGTGGGTAGTCATACACTTGTTACCGATGCTTCCGGTATTGCTACAGTGAATTTATCTAATGGTGTTTATAATTATACTGTTACCAGGGCTGGTTATCAGATTAAACCCGGATCAGTTACTGTAAATGGGCCTGATATTATAAAAGAAGTGGCGCTATCGCCAGCTAATCCACTATCATTTAATATTGCTTTTGAGGATATCTCATGCAATGGAGAAACCGATGGTGCAATTGAATTTACATACGTATCTGGTGGTTTGGGTGCGGGATACGAATATTCAATTGATGCTGGAGCAACATGGCAAAGTTCTGATATTTTCTCCGGATTACCTGCATCTACTTATACAGCTGTCATCAAGGATGGCAGTGGTACGTTAAGTGATCCTGAAACTGTTACTATAATCGAGCCGGATGCGATTTTGTTTGATGTTAATACTACAGACGTGAATGCTTTTGGTGGCAGTGATGGATCAATTGAAGTGATAAATGTTACAGGAGGTACAGGATCATTTGAGTACTCAATTGATGAAGGAGTATTATGGCAAGCTAGTCAAACATTTGCTGGTTTAATGGCTGGGACATATATGGTTCAGGTAAGAGACGCAAACTTATGCGTAAGTTCAGTATCTGAAGAAATTATTGATCAACCGGCACCTTCAACTTATACTATTACTTTTAATGTGATTGATGATATTAGTTTAAATGCCATAGAAAGTGCTAGTATTAGCATAAATGGAAACACTATAACTACTAATTCAAATGGTGAAGCCACTATTGAGCTGTCAGATGGTACATATGAATATACCTTGACACATAGTGTTTATGATACAATTGAAAGTTTTGTTACAGTTGCTTCACAAAATTTGACAGAAACAGTCGAAATGATAATGACCTCATATACTGTAACTTTTTATGCGGTATATGCAGTTAAAGATGGTATAGAGGGAGTGCAAATAAGTATTAATGATACATTACTTATTACTGATTTTAATGGGTATGCTTTTATTGATTTAACTCCTGGTGCTTACGACTATGAAGTTAGTTATGAATTTGAAGAACCATTTTCAGCATCTCTTTCTGTCGTTTCAGAGGATATAGAGGAGTATATTGTTTTTGGAGGAGGTGTAGGAGAATCTTTGCTAAATCAAATTAATGTATATCCCAATCCATCAAGAGGTGTAATCAATATCGAATTAGAAGGAGTTTACACCGTAAGTTTGATAAATAGTATTGGAAATGTTATCCTGACTAAGAGAATGGAAGCCTTGGGGTTAATTGAGGTTGACAAATATGCTGACGGCTTATATCTGTTACGAATTGATCAAAACGGATACACAATAACAAAACCTGTTATTATTAAGAAGTAGAGGGAAATTTATAGCTAGTCAAAGGGGCGTTTCTTCCCGATTCTCGATTAAGGCGATAAACGTTCGGCTTTTTTATGGTCATAAGTTTAGAGTGTTTAATAATGCTTAACTTCTATTGTTGTTTTTATTATTTATATGGATTTGATTGATTTTTAAGTGTTTTTTTTGAGTTCTTAAAAGTGCGTAGTTTTGTGTTGTTATTGAAAATGTTTGCACGTACTTATTCCTATTAAGCATTTTTATTTAAATACTTCATTCGTCACTTTAAATGATGTGTTAGTAAAAACCTTGAGGATACTTTTTCACTTCTGGCATAAATTATGTTAATTGAGAATGCCTGATTTGTAGTTATTTAGGATAATTTAGATGGAATTTTGCAAAACATTAGTGTATAGAACTTTTTCATATCAGTTAACGTAATTATAGTAGAGCTCAACATGATATGAAGAACTATATAATCATAACTTTATTCATATTATTTTTAAGTTTATTTTCTTTTGGTCAAAGAGAATCTGAATTTAATAGCCGTAACGGTAGTTTTAAAAATGGGCCATTTGGTAAAAAGGGCGGTGGCACTAAAGATCCAGGAGGGGGAAATGGTTATGGTATAGGCAATGGCCAGGGCGGTGGCGGCGGCGTTGGTACCGGAGGCGGTGCAGGGGTTCCCATTTCTAACGGATTCTATCTTTTATCAGCAGGTCTTTTCTTTTATAGTTTAATCCGAAAACAAACCATTAGTAAAGAAGAATAGCTCCGTATTAATTCTATTATTACTCCTTTTTCTCAACTCTCAAATCAGATTCATGCAATTTTATGGAACCCCATAAAATAATAATAAATCAGGCAATAATATATTCAATTTTTTTCAGGTTGGATTTAATATTCTAAAGGAGATTTCTTATTCATTTGTTCCCTTAAGCATTGGCACGAAAGAAAAACTTCCATGCTTTTCTTCAGTTAGGCTACCATCTTCATTTTTGATATAACGATACATTTCCTGAATATTTCCACTGCCTATAGGAGCCACTAAAAAGCCACTTGGTTTGAGCTGTTCAACGAGTTTTTCAGGCAATGAAGGAGCACCACAAGTAATTAGTATTTTATCGTATGGGCCATAAGCGGGTTGACCTTTGTAGCCATCACCATAAAAGAAATGGATGCGTTTATAGCCCATTTGACGAATTGTTTTTTGTGAGAAATGGAAGAGTTCTTTTTGTCTTTCAATTGTATAGGTTTTTGCTTTAAGTACCGATAAAACTGCAGCTTGATAACCAGATCCTGTTCCAATTTCCAATATTTTATCTCCAGGCTGTACTTCGAGTAATTGTGTTTGAAATGCAACAGTAAATGGTTGTGAAATAGTTTGTCCAGAAGCAATTGGAAATGGTTTGTCGTCATATGCTTGTTCTGTGAAAGCACTGTCGAAAAAATAGTGTCTGGGTACTGTGTCAATTGCTTCAAGTACCTTTGTGTCGGTAATACCTTTACGCTTAATTTCTTGTACGAGCTGATTCCTTAAACCTTTATGTCTGTATGTATCTTTCATTTCTTAAAATTGGGTAGCGAAGATAATGAAAATGGACGAACCTTCTTTTTTTATTATGGCTTAATTAGTCATTTCCCGTGAATAAAAAGTGCCCATTGTAAAGTATTCACGTTGTGCGAAATGATGTCAAAAAAAGACTTGCTTCACCAATGTTACTTGATGTTTAACATTGCTTTAACATTGCTGAAATTATGGCATATTTGTCTAATTTGTTGTTTAATAGCTGTTTGTTATTGTATTTGTGGTTTTAGGTCAAATTGAAAATAATTAACCAACTAGTACGCAAAACACGCATAATTTCATAAATTTGAGACAATTACTGCAAAAGCCTATGTTTCAATCATAAAAAAAATTAGACAAATACGACAAGCGTCGTGAAGCTGTCTTTGTTGTGTTGGCAGGTTTGTTTCTTGGAACGCTTGCCATGCTTAATATTCTCGGAATTTCAAGACAGCTTGATTTATCTTTTGAGATTTTTGATTTTAAGATACCTGTGTATCTATTTGTGGGTATTTTACCTTACCCGATTACTTTCCTCTGTACTGACTTTATTAGTGAGTTGTATGGAAAAGAGCGAGCTCGTGCCGTTGTAATTACTGGTTTGGTAATCAATTTATGGGTGTTGTTCATTTTATATTTAGGTGGAATTCTTCCTGTAGTTCCTGAAATGGAACCTGGTACAATTGTTCCAGCT
The DNA here is from genome assembly GCA_002869335.1 of Salinivirgaceae bacterium. Classification (GTDB taxonomy): domain Bacteria; phylum Bacteroidota; class Bacteroidia; order Bacteroidales; family Salinivirgaceae; genus Salinivirga. The sequence continues at coordinate 5,835 of PKTE01000282.1, forward strand.
GTAGACGATCCTAGTTATGCATTTTTTGAAATTCGTCGTCTCACATTTGGAGCTACATTAGCATCTATGATAGCATATTTAACTGCTCAATTTGTTGATGTGCATGTATTCCATTTCTTGAAAAAACTTACTAAAGGAAAACATCTTTGGTTGAGAAATAATGGATCAACTTTGATTAGTCAATTAGTAGATACTATATCTGTAACTTTAATTACTTACTATTATGCACAGGCTGTACAGATTCAACAAGGTAGCGTCTATCATACTCTGATGGTGCTTATTGTTTCAGGATATGTTTTCAAATTGATTTCAGCTTTGCTAGATACTATTCCATTTTACATAGGTGTAAAGTTTTTATCGAAGTATCTTGATATTGATCCTAACGAAAGTTATCACGAAAAGGCTGAATAAATGGCGAAAACCCATAACATACAAAAGGTTTTAAGTATTCGTAAAGAAGAACAGGCTGCGGTTTATTTACTTTTGTCGCAGACTGTATTTTTGGGAATATTTCTCGCCTTGTTTGATATATCAACAACCTCGTTGTTTATCAATGCTTTTGGTGAATCTATGATTTCTAAGGCATTTCTTGTTTCGGGAGTAATTGGGTTTGCTATGTCAGCTCTGTACTACAGGGCTCAAAACTCATGGAAGTTTTCTAAATTAATTGTCTATAACCTACTGTTTATTTCAGTTATTACATTATTACTTCGTTTGTCGTTTTATTTTACTGATAGCAATATCCTTATTTTCGTTGCTTTCATTATCATGGGGCCTTTAAATCTTCTGGGAATTGTTGGATTCTGGGGTATGGCAGGTCGCTTGTTTACATTGCGTCAGGGAAAAAGGCTTTTTAGTTTGATTGATGCAGGTCAAACTTTTGGAATGATCCTCATTAGCTTTTTAATTCCTATTTTATTAAATCTACTTAGTAATAATAAAGACTTACTTTTTATTAGTGCAGCTTCTATTCTGGTCGCTTTGATTATTCAGTTTGCAATCGTAAAACGATTCGATCTGAATAAAGATGATGAGAGTGAAGACGCTGATGGCAATAAAAGGCAAAAACTTAAACTGGCAGATATATATGGCAACAAGTATTTGAGATCAATGTCCTCGTATGTGATTCTTTCCATGTTGGCTGCCTTTTATATGTTTTATATTTTCTTGCCAACCACAAAAAATTTATATCCGGGTGAGAATGAGTATACCGTTTTTCTTGGGATGTTTACTGGTACACTAATGATTTTTACATTTCTGATCAAAACATTGGCGTACGATAAAATTACCAAAAACTATGGTATCAAAGTAAACTTACTACTACCACCGTTTTTATTGGGGATTTTTGTGATTTTGGCAATGCTAACTGGTATTTTCTTCGGGGCTACACCAGGAGCAAGTAGTTATGTGCTGTTTTTCTTATTTGTGGCTTTGGGCCGACTCTTTTCAGTATCGTTAAAGAATGCTATAGAAATTCCTTCGCAAAAAATTCTTTACCAATCATTGGATGGATCTATCAGGCATAAGGTGCAGGTGGCATTGGATGGTATGGTCAATGAGATAGCAACAATCTCTGCAGGGATCTTACTTTTTGTGATGGGGCTGTTTGAATTTTTTACCATTATTCATTATGCTGTATTCCTAGTGATTATTGCAGTTGTCTGGATATTTACAGCATTACACGTACATAAAGAATATAAAAATTCATTGGGAGCTGTTTTGAAAGGGGATGAGCAAATAGAAGGTTTTAAAGCCCTCTCATCTAATTATCAGGGTTTTGATCCTGATATTGAGCTCAGTCGGAATCTTAAGCGGATGAGAATAAATCAAAACTTAAGTCATATCAGACACGAGAAATTCTTTATTGACTTGTTTGCAAATGGTCAATTTGAGAATATTGAAGAAATAACAAAACTAATTGATGAGTTTTCAATATTTGCAGCAATAGAACCAATGAAAAAATTTGCAGCCAGAGTGTCAAATGAGATTCATAAGAAAATAGTTGTTGCTACACTAGAAAATCTTGAAAATACAATCAAAGAAAACGGTGAAGAAAAAGCAGTTAGAAAACTTGTTTCATCTCCATATCCTGCAGAAAGAGCTTTGGCTGCCAAAATAATTGGATATACCCAGAACAAAACCTTATCCCATTTGATAATTACATTGCTTCGTGACTATGATCCACAAGTGAAAATTTCTGCCATATACGCTGCTGCTCAGATGAATGATCGAAGCAGTCGTAATATTTTGATTGATTTACTACAAGATGATCAATATAATACAGCTTGCTACGATGCTTTAAAAATTTACGGTAGAGATGTAATGGAACAATTGGATCAACTTTTTTATAAATCCGGATTGCCAATTTCAATTCAACTTCAGATTGTTTCTTTGTATGCCTTTATTGGCAAACCTGCCATAAAATATTTAGTTAATAAGCTTGAATACAGTACACAAAGAGTTGTGCATGCTGCAATTAAATCATTGTTGATTATCGGTTATAATCCAAAAGTTGAGTCGGAAAAACAAAAAGTATTGCAACTATTGACTGATGAAATAAGCAATTTTGCATGGAACCTGAATATCTCGACTCAAATTTCTAAAAAGGCACATGGAACAAATATTATAGAAGCATTCATGTCAGAACGAAAATATATACTTGAAAGAATTTATAATATTTTAATGCTTGTATACAACAGACAAAGTGTGGAGCAAGTTCGAAAAAATCTCGATACGGGCACATCCGAAAGTGTAAGTTATGGTTTGGAGTTGATGGATCTGTTTGTTGATGAGGAAATCAAATCTGTTCTGTTTATTGCCTTTGAAGATATTTCAGATAATGAAAAAGTTCGCCGCTTTCAGGATCATTTCCCTTTACCAAAGCTAGAAAATATTGAATTATTAAACGATATAATTAACCGTGATATCAATTATATTTCCCGTTTTACCAAGGCTTGTGCCCTTGAAACATTATCTCAATTTCCGGATTCTTCAGTTTCTGATACCAGCATAGCCCAATTGTTTAATAAAGATTTGATGTTAAAGCAAGAAGCATTGCTTCTAATATCAAAGGACTCCGAAACTAAATATAAGGAGATTTTTTCAAGGGTTGATTACCAGGAGCGTGCATTGCTGGAGGAATTGCTTAATCAATCTAAGCATTATTCGCTTTACACACTCGTGTCGCTAGCTCAAGAGAATGAAATATTTGGAGATTTAAATTACAACGAGCTTACTACATTAATAGAGAATGGTAAAATGATAAATATGGCTCAATCTGAATCCATTGATTTGTCAAATAATGAATTGGATCTTGTAATATTGCTTGCAGGTGAATTGAAATTAAATACAGCTGATTCAATAGATAATAGATTTGAAGCCCCAAAGGTTTTGGACGCACATCATTTTGTGCAAAATAATGATAAAGTGTATGTAGCCATTCAACCGGCAACAATACTCTTACTCCCTTATAAAAAGGTTTTACAGTTTACGAATGATTTTCAACAACAAGAGATAGTTTTATCCAGAATAATTTAAAGGAATGAATACACAAGAAACCAGTAAAAAGAAAAGATACACAACCATATTCAAACAGTTGATTTTGAATGTGATTTTTCCGGTTGTAATTGCTCTAGTTCTTTTAGCCACATTGAACTACATCCAAACCAGTCGTATCTTAACCGCTTCCAATCAAACTAAAAACTACATCATCTCCAATGAAATAAAGCATATTATGGAGCTTCAGGATATTGCGCTTGAAACCATTGAGTTGCAAAAAGATGTTGTTTTGAAGGACTTTAGTAATAAGTTGGTTAACGATTATTTCGCGAAGACCGAAAAGATAAAAGAGGTAGACCTCAAGGCCATTCGTGATGAGTTGGGTATGGATCCAAAATACTATGATATTTATGTGATAAACAATACTGGAGAAGTTGTTAATACAACTTTTGATAGAGATATGGGCATCAATTTTTTCGATTTTGGAGAGGCTCATAAAAACATGCTGTTAAAAGTCCTTAATGAAGGGATATTCTTTGCTGAACGATTTGCTGTTGAGGCATCCACAAAACGATTGAAAAAATATACGTATCAGTCTACAAAAGATGGGAAGTATATCATTGAGCTTGGTTCATATTCTACGAAAGCTGATTACCTTTTGGCCCAAATCAGAAGAATTTTATTGACTATAGCCGAGAAAGAAGCAAATATTATTTCTGTTGATCTTTTTATAGGTGAAGAACACCCTTTCACACTTACAAATGAAGTTATTACCCAAGAGGATTCTATTATTCTGGCTAAAACATTCGCATCAAAAGATACAAATCTGCAGGTTCTTGCAACTGACAGTATGAGATTATACCGAGAGTTTATTTATATGGAACGTGAAAATACCGATCTGTATAAAAAGTCAGTAATTCGTATTGTTTCAGATAGGTCTGGAGATAAGAAAATCTTGTTTAATGAGCTGATTAAATCTCTCATTATTTCAATCATAACAATTCTTTTAGTTGTAATTATCATTTACTATAAAACCAAGGTTATTACAACTCCGATTAAACGATTAGTAGAAAATGTAAATCGAATTGCCAAAGGAAATCTAAAAGATAGAGCGCTCATTGAAGGGAGCAATGAAATTGCTACGCTTTCAAAACATTTTAATGCTATGATTGAACGTATTGAGGAGTATTACAATGTACTTGAACAAAGGGTTAGAGATCGGACAAAAGAAATTGAGCAACAAAAAGAAGAGATTACTTCTCAGCGCGATGCCTTAGCAGATAGAAATAAGGAGATTGAAGCTGCATATAAGAAAATCGAAGATCAGAATGCGCATATTACTGATAGTATCAGGTATGCTGAGCAGATTCAAAAAGCATTGCTTCCTCCTGACAATCAGGTGCATGAGTTATTCCCTAATTCATTCGTTCTTTTCCACCCTAAAGATATTGTTAGTGGTGACTTCTATTGGATGAGAGAGCTCGATGGGCATAAAGCCTTTGTTGCAGCAGATTGCACAGGACATGGTGTTCCCGGAGCATTTATGAGTTTGCTGGGTATGTCTTCGTTGAATGAAATTGTAAATAAAGACTCAATTCATTCAGCCGGACCAATACTGGATCGCTTGAGGAGCTATATTAAAAAATCGCTCAGACAAACCGGTAAAGACCGTGAGCAAAAAGATGGTATGGATTTAAGTATAGCTATTTATAATCCTGAAACCCGGAAAGTAGTCTGCGCTGGAGCAAATAATTCACTTGTACTTATCAGAGACGGTGAAGTGAACGTGATTAAAGCAGATCGAATGCCAATTGGAATTTATAGAAAAGAACAACCATTTACAAATCATGAAATTGAAGTTCGGGATGGTGACTTATTGTACATGTTCTCAGATGGATATCCAGATCAGTTTGGTGGAGAAGATGGACGTAAATTTCTGGCTAAAAACTTTAGAAACTTGCTCTTGGAAATACATCAGGAACCAATTGATGAACAGAGAAAATTATTGGATAAGCGCTTAAAACAGTGGATGCGTGACGAGGAACAGGTTGACGATATTTTAGTGGTGGGTATTAAATTTTAAAAGTTAAGAAATGGAATCATTACAGATTTATATCAGTTGTCATACGCAAAGCAGTATTATTAAAAAGAACTGGGTAGACATGTTTGCTCAGATTTTTCAAAGCTTATTGTTTGCAAAAACAAATGCTGAAATAAAAACACTTACTAGCTTTGATCAGCCAAAATCTGAAGTGATTTTAAAAAGTGATTTCGCACTAATGGTAATTTCATCGGATTACTATTCTTCAGGTCAATTATCGTCGGAGCTTGAACTGATGAAGCAACTTGGCGATAAAAAAGATGCAAATGTATTCCGGTTGATATTTACTTCAGAAGAAACCGGCATTAAGAATGATGGCGTAAATGCGCTAAATCATAATTTCTTTTTAGATGATCCATTTGCTCACATTGATTTATCGCATGAAGAGGGCTACTTTACTGAGAAAGCTTTTTGGCTTAAACTCGTTGATCTCTCACATTTGATGCTTCCTGAAGCAGTTCACAATAAGCATTTCGATTATAAAATTTTTATGGCTGAGCCTTCTCCGGATATTTTGCAGCAATGGGAGTCTGTTAAACGCGAATTAACCTATATGGGACATGAGGTTGTTTCGGTGAATGATATTAATTCAAAAGTGGAATTAAATCAGCAAACACTTGAGGGATTTGAAAAAACCAACCTTATTATTCATATGATTGGAGGTGAAACGGGTTCAAAAATAGATGATGCTGATATAGTTATGGAGCAAATCTCTCTGGCAGCTTCTTATTGTTTAAAAACCGGTATGGAAAGAAGGTTGATTTGGTTGCCAGACTCTCTTGTGGTTAGAGATGAAATGCAGCGTTTAGCCATAGAGAAAATGAAACGTGACAATAAAGCCCTTACTGGTGCAGAGATAATCCAAACTCCCATAGAATCCTTCAAAGCCATACTGCAACAACGTATTCATACATCTGAGGATAAAACAGAAACTGTAAAGGAAGGCAAGCAAATCTATGTGGTTTATACGCCTCAGATGGAGAAAGAAGGAGAACGTTTGGTGTCGGAAATAGAAAAATCAGAGGTTGAAGTTATTAAACCATTGAAGTCAAATAATAAAAGTGAACTACTAAAACATCATTGGCAAGCATTGCTTTCATGTGATATGGTAGCGCTGTTTTACGATGCTGATCAGCTTGATTGGATTAATAGTAAACGAAAAGATTTTATAAAAGCATCTGGTTTTGGCAGAAAAGAGCCCATTTCAAAAAAGATTTTAATTAAAAATAAATCACAAAATATTGAGGATCTGAATTTACAGGATTTTGAAATTCTCGATATTGAAAAGATGTCAGAAATTGAAAAACACTTAAGAGACTAAAATAATAGTATATGTGTCCGCAAAAAAATAATAGTACAACGCTTTTTAATCCTTTTCCCGGATTGAGACCATTTACCATTGCTGAAAGTCATTTGTTTTTTGGAAGAGAAGGGCAGAGTGAAGAGGTGTTGAGTAATCTTTCTAAAAACAGATTTGTGGCAGTTGTAGGATCATCTGGTAGTGGTAAATCATCCTTGATGTATTGTGGGGTTGTTCCTATATTACATGGAGGGTTTATTACTGAAGCAGGTTCCAAATGGAAGATAATTCCCTCAAGACCGGGTAATGACCCAATTGGGAACCTTGCAAAAGGAATTGCCGAAGCAAGTAATGCCGATCAGGGGCCTCAGGTAAATAGTAAATTGATTAGAGCCATCCTGAACAGTAATTCGCAGGGATTAACAGAAGCTATAAAGCACACACAGAAAAAGTCGGATCAGAATTACCTCATTTTAGCGGACCAATTTGAGGAATTATTCAGATTTCGTAATAAACAAGATGATGTTGATGCTGCCAATGAAGCTTTTGCATATGTGCGATTAATATTAAATGCTGTACAGCAGTCGGAAGTTCCTATTTATGTTATTATGACAATGCGTTCTGATTTTATTGGCGAATGTGCACAATATCAGGAACTCACAGAATTGATTAATACCAGCCACTACTTAATTCCACAAATGAACCGTGATAATTTCAGGTTAGCTATAACCGGACCGGTTGCAGTAGGTGGTGGTAAAATAACAGATAAGCTTGTAAACGAGTTGCTTAATGATTTGGGAGATAATCCTGATCAGCTACCTATTCTACAGCATGCATTGATGCGTACCTGGAATTTCTGGATTGAACATACTGCTGGAAAGGATCCAATGGATGTTGAGCATTATGAGGCTATTGGGCGAATGGAAAAGGCGCTTTCTAATCACGCAAATGAAGCATATAATGAGTTGGAGCCTGAAGAAAAGGAAGTTTGCGAAAATATGTTTAAGACCCTCACTGAAAGAGGAAATGATAATAGGGGAATTCGCCACCCTACATCTCTAAATATAATTGCAAAAATTGCCAATACATCTGAGAAAAATGTAGCTAAGGTGGTTGAGCATTTCCGTGAACAAGGACGATCATTTCTTACCTCTGCTGACATTCAACTTGACACTAATTCTATCATAGATATTTCTCACGAAAGTTTGATGAGAATTTGGGATAAGTTAAAAGTATGGGTAGAAGAAGAAGCAATTGCGATACAGATGTATATGCGTTTGTCTGACGCAGCTGCCATGTATCAGGAAGGAAAAATCGGATTATGGAGACCACCTGATTTGCAACTAGCGCTGAACTGGCGTAAAGAGAAAAAACCGACTTTGACCTGGGCACAGAGATTTTCACCTGCCTTTGAAAGAGCAATGGTTTATTTAGAAACCAGTGAAAAAGCTCATTTGGCTGAGGAAGAGAATAAAATCAGACTACAGAAAAAAGCACTGCGAAGAAGTAGAATATTTGCTATTGTACTAGGTACTGCCGCAGTTATTTCATTAGGATTTATGGTGTATGCTATTACAATGCAGGCAGAATCAAATAAACAAAGAATTATTGCAGAACAGCAAAGAGAGGAGGCTGAAAAGCAAAAGAAAGAGGCAGATGTCCAAAAAGAATTGGCCCTTCAAAAAGAGAAAGAAGCCACTGAGCAGAGGCAGTTAGCATTGGATAAGGAGGCAGAGGCACGTCATCAATCGCAAATTGCCGAAAGACAAAGATTACTTGCCGAACAAAGTTTGGCTGAGGCTAAGAGACAGGAAGCTATCGCAGTGCGCCAAACAACTGAAGCTAAAAAGCAAAAAGAAATTGCAGATAAGAAATCTAAAGAAGCCTTAGACGAGAAGAAGAAAGTAGAAAAAGCACAGGAAGTGACAAAGCAACTTCGCATGCTTTCTATTGCCCGATCTATGGCTGTGAAATCTGTGCAAATCGAAGAGAACGATGAGCTAAAAGCGCTTTTGGCTTATCAGGCTTATGAGTTCAATAAGGAATATGGTGGTGATCAGTTCAATCCCGATATTTTTGATGGATTATACTATGCATTAAAAGCTAAAAACGGACCGGAATTTAATTCTCTTCGAGGACATACTGATGTAGTTAGAAGCCTTGCTGCAGTTCCCAATGAAAACACCGTTCTTTTCAGTGCCGGAAGTGATGGTTCCATATTTAAGTGGAAATTTGAAAATGATTTGGTCGAAAATGAAGCGGTATATAATGGAGATGAAATTATTCGTGAAATAGCCATTAGCCCTAACGGAAAGTTAATGGTGATGGCCAATGATCTGTTTCAGGTTAAAATATTCAGATTAGGCGAATATGAGGATTCAGTACTATATAGTCATACTAATGTGATTACCTCATTATCGTTTATTGATAATGAAAAAGTAATTTCATCTAGCTCTGATGGTTCAATTTTTATTAGGAACATTAAAAGTGGTCAGAATGATAAAATAATGGAGGAATCATCTATATGGGATGCTGCCGTTACGCCTGATGGTAAAAAGATATTATACGTTACCGAGGACCACAAAGCTAAATTGTATACAATAGCTGATAAAGCTACTAAAGAATTGTTTAGTGGTACCAAACCACTCTACTCCTGCACCATTAGTCATAATGGAGAAATCATGGCAATCGGTGATAAAAAAGGAACAATTCTTATTATAGATGACAGCAATGGTGATGAGACCAAAGAGATTAATGCACATAACTCACGAATCAATGATCTAAAATTTAGTAAAGATGATAAGATTCTAGCAACGGTAGGTTATGATGGAGCAGTGCGTCTCTATTTTACTGAGAATTTTGATAAGACACCAATCGTGATCAGAGATTACAGTGCCTGGGGTATGTCTCTTGTTTTCAATAATGAAAATGATGCATTGTATACATCTTATGTGGATGCCAATATTAAAAGGTGGGATATATATTCAAAAGATATAGCCGATAAGTTATTCCCCAAAATTGGTCGAAACCTAAGCCAAAAGGAATGGGAAACATATGTTGGGAAGGATATTCCTTACATAGAAACATTAGAAGTATATAAAAAATAATGACTGTATAAATTTAGTAAAATGAATATTAGTCAACATATAAAAAGGTTAATCAACCGTAGATTTGTGATTTCAGTTCTCATTGTAACGGCAAGTGTCATACAGCTAAAGGCTCAGAGCAATTGCACCAATACTTTGAAAGAAGCTGAAGCAAAGTATGAGAATGGGGTAATTGAAGATATTCATACAATGCTTGAATCCTGCATGAATAGAGGATTTACCAAAGAGGAAAAGATTAGAAGTTATAAGCTCATTATTAAGTCACATCTTTTTAATCAGGATTTGAAAAGTGCAGCAGCTGTAATGCTTGATTTTTTAAAAGATTATCCTGAATATTTGCCAGAACGTACATCAGATGGAGCAGATTTTATAAAATTACACGATAAGTTTGAAACATTGCCGTTTATTTCTATTGGAGTGTTAGCTGGTGCAAATATATCCAATGTAGGTGTAATGCAATCATATGCACTTAATGATGATGATATACAATCTTACGAATCAGGTAGTCCAGGATTTCAATTAGGTTTGCAATTTAGCCGTCCAATGCACGAGTATATTGATGTGAATTTGGGCGTGATGATTGAACGTCATTCGTTTGAATATACAAATGAATCATTTGGTTTTTCGAAACTAACATTGCAGGAACGTCAGACGCGATTAAGCTTTCCTGTTAGCGGTACTTTTGTTTATAAGTTAGGCAAATGGCACCCATTTGTGAGCCTCGGAGTTAGTCCATCTTATTTGTTAAGTGATCAGGCAACACCTTCCCGGATTTATACCGATAATAGTAACGATGATATTACCGGAACAGATTTGGATATGCTTCCACACAGAAAGAGACTGGATCTTTCAATGCTTACCGAATTAGGTGTAAGATATAAAGTGCCTGAGGGATATCTGTTTTTTAAAGCAGGGTATCAAATTGGGTTATTAAATCAGACTAATGAAGCTACACGGTATGATAATCCTGAACTAATGTATATTTATTATTATCTCGATGATGATTTTAGAATTAATAACTTATCATTTTCATTTGGATATACTTACATGTTTTACAAACCAAAACCAAAACAATGATGAGAAAACTATTTTTATATACGGTCATAGCTATAATGGTTTTCTCCTGCACAAAGGATGATGGAGAAACAGCTAAAAAAGATTCCTTTATTCGATTATATGGCAATGCATATTTGGATGAGGGTTTGTATTTGAGACAATTGGAGGATAATAGCTATTTAGCATGTGCCAGTTATTCGAATGAAGATGAGGTGCAGGGTGGTAAAGTGTTTAAATTGAGTCAAAACGGACAAGTTTTGTGGGAGTATGCAAGTCTAGATACCCTTGATCTTACAATAAAGAGTTTTTTTGTGAATACTGACAATACGGTTGTGTGGGTTGGTCATGGTATTAACCCGGCAACAGCTAATTATGATATTGTATTAGGTAAATTAACTTCAGGAGGGCAACTTGAATGGAAAAAATATGCTGGAGGAGCAGGGAATCAATATGGAAATGCACTTTGTCAGGCTGTAGATGGGGGGTATATTGTTGGTGGTAGCACAGACGTAGACGGTGATAAAGATGTATACCTACATAAATTTAGTGTTGAAGGTGATTCTTTGTGGGTACGGAAATATGGTACAGACTCTGAAGATGAAATTAAAGATATATGCAGAAGCCACAATGGTGGATTCTTGCTAACAGGTAATTATGGATTTGCAGCCGGTGGGCAAACAGGTACTAATTTGGCGGCCATTGAAATAAACCAGTTTGGTAACCTGGTAGATACCTATACGTATGAAGGAGTAGGGAATGATGAAGGAAGTGAAGTGGCAATGACTGATGACGGATATATTTTTGTAGGTACAACTCAAAGTGCTGGTAACGGTGAAACTGATATTTTCGTAGTCAAAACATCCGTTTCAATTAGAGACGTCCAATGGCAAAAAACTTATGGAGGTAATGCTGCCGAAATAGGAAACTCAGTTTTTGTTAATGATGATGGTACATATACAATTGCAGGCTCCACAGAAAGCTATGGTGAAGGTAATCGCGATGCATATGTATTAAATCTTTCATCTGAAGGCACTATGGTAATTGAAAAAACCTTTGGTAGCAGTGGTAATGAATGGGTAAACAGTGCTATTCAGGCAGCTGATGGCGGTTTTGGATTGTTAGGTGCTACTGAATTTACAGAAAATCGTATGATTTCATTTATTAAGTTGAATGGCAATTACGAGCTAGAATAAACGGGGAGAAGTTTGCAGAAAGTACAAATTAAAATTATGAGGCCATGAGAAGAATTTTACTATTTATAACAGCAATATTATTGAGCCAGTTTGCTTGGTCACAAATTGATAGCGCAACCTATGATGCTTCAACCGGACAATTCATTATTCATGGGTCAGGATTTAATACTAATAGAGACATTTATCCGAATTTAATCACAGTTAGAGGATTAAATTCAGTTAGTTATACATTTACAACAGGTGTGCAAACAAATGCAACAACCGGTTCAACAGCTACAATTGCATTGTCAGGCATAGATCGAGCATATATGAATGCTTTAATTGATCAGGATGGTGAAACTGATTCTAATACAGATTATTATAAGTTTTATGTGATTGATGGATGGTATAATGGATCGAATAATGAATCTGCAAGTGATACAATTATTGTAAGCAATTATGCCCCTCCCTCAATTGCATCAGCTACTTATGATGTTGCAACTGGTATTTTAGTAGTCTCAGGAGATCGTTTTGCCTCAAACGTGAGTGCTAATGATGACGTTGATGTTTCGCGTGTAAGAATAGTTGGCGAAGGTGGAACAGAAGAAGCCATTTCGTCTTCAAGTGATGTGGAAGTTACAAGTTACAATGAGTTTTCTGTAATATTAGATAATACGGATAAATCAAATATTGATGCTATCTTGAATAAAAATGGGACAAAGTCTATTGATAATACTGATTATGATATTTATGCTACAGAAGACTGGAACAAGGCTTCAAATGGAACTGATGCAGATACTGGACCGAATGCTATTACAGTTTCTAATGTACCAATAATTGTAAATTTAACCGCTAATAAAGATGAAATTTGCGTAGGGGACTACGTAGAAATGTCAGTTTCACCAACAGGTGGAAACGGGATATTTACTTATTCATGGGACAATGGTTCAGGAGAATTCTCTACCAGTGCAAGTGTGAAAGTTTATCCAACTTCAAATACTACTTACACCGTTACTGTGACCTCAGGTGCTGAAAATGAAAATGCTGATACTGTAGTTATAGTAAATGGATTGCCTTCTTTGACTAGCAGCGTTGTGACAAATCCAATTTGTAGTGGGACGGAATTTACATATGTACCTACCAGCAATGAAAATGTAATCAATTATAGTTGGTCTCGATCTGATACACCAGGAATAGTGGAGGGCGCAAGTAGTAGTACTGGAAATATTGTTGAAACACTTACAAATGCAATCAACGATCAGGTATCTGTGACATATAAATATATCATGACTACGGATAAAGGCTGTGTCGATAGCTCAAATGTAAATGTTGATGTGAATCCACTGGGATCTGTTGATAATTTAAATGATGTTTTAGCTTGTGATGGGGCATCGGTATCTGAAATAACTTTTAACTCTAGCAATGTTAATGGAACAAATAACTTTAATTGGGTTTCAGATAACACAAATGTTGGGATAGCAGTTTCAGGTTCTACTAGTATACCAGCATTTACAGCAAATACTTCAGGAACAGAGCCTGAGATTGCTAATATCACAGTAACACCTATTTATGAAAAAGATTTGAAATCTTGTAGTGGCCCATCTGAATTGTTTACAATAACAGTTAATCCTGCCGGACAAGTAAACATAATTAACGATCAAGAGGTTTGTAATGGTTCAAACACTACTTACGTTGATTTTAATACAGTCAATACTGTTGGAACTACAGCTTTTGATTGGACAAATACCGAAGCGGGGATAAATCTTGCTGTATCAGGTTCAGGTAATATTACATCATTTTCTGCAACTAATGCAGGTACTTCACCATTAACCGGAACCATTGAAGTTACTCCTACTTTTACATATAAAACACAAAGTTGTGCTGGTAGTTCTAAAACTTTTGATATCACAGTTAATCCCACAGCACAGGTTGATGAGATTAATGATGAGAAAGTTTGTGCAGGTGATAATGTATTAGATATAAATTTTACAACTGCCAATTCTGGTGGAATTACCACATATGAATGGACTAATGATAATACATCTATAAATCTTGGTGCTTCAGGGACCAATAATATAACGTCATTTACTTCTACTAATGCAACAGGACAACCACAAATTGCGAATATTGAAGTAACACCATCATTTACTTATGCTACTGAGACTTGTACTGGGCCGGTTGAAACATTTTCTATTTTCGTAAATCCTAACGGGCAGGTTAATACATTGAGTGACCAACTATTATGTGAAGGAGATCAGACAGATTATGTGAATTTTGTAACTTCTAATACAATTGGAACCACAATTTTTGATTGGACTAATGATAATACATCCATTGGATTAGACCCTTCAGGCTCAGATGATATTCCTTCTTTTACTTTAATGAATGGTGGGAATTCACCAATTACTGCAAACTTGCAGGTTACACCTGAGTTTTCATATAATGGTAAAGCATGTGCAGGCCCACCAAAGTCATTTTCTATAACTGCTAATCCAATAGCGCAGGTTAATAATATCTCTGATACAGTATTCTGTAATGGCGAAGCAACAGGTGATATTGTTTTCACTTCAAGCAATTCAGGTGGCACCACTACCTATAATTGGACTAATACAAATACATCAATTGGATTAGTTGCATCTGGTTCAGGTAATATTCTTTCATTTAATGCTGTGAATACAGGTACTTCTCCTGTAACCGCTACCATTACAGTTACGCCAAGTTTCGATAATGGAGGTGAAGTATGTACTGGCCCTGTTGAAAGTTTTACAATAACTGTAAATCCAAGTGCACAGGTGAATCCAGTCGATAATTTTGCAGAATGTAAAGACCAGCGATTTGATGATATTACATTTTCAACAACAAATGTGATTGGTGTAACAACTTATTACTGGACAAATAGTAATACATTAATAGGATTGGGTGCGAACGGTAATACTAATATTTCAGGCTTTAAAGCAACTAATGCGACCCAAACACCAATTGTCTCTAACGTCATTGTTACACCAACTTTTACCTATGCAGGAAAAGCATGTTCTGGAACCTCTGAAAGTTTTCAGATTACTGTAAACCCCACACCAATTGTTGGTTTTACAATGCCGCAAACAACCTATAGTAATGATGCTCCGGCTGATACAATTCGAGGAGCAATACCTTATGGTGGAACTTTCTATGGGGCAGGAGTTATTGCAGTAGATAGTACCTTCCATCCAACATCAGCTGGAATTGGATCTCATACTATTTCATATTCCGCATTTAATGGCTATGGTTGTGGCGACACGGCAACAGCTATAGTGGATGTGGTGCCTCCAGGTGGATCAATAATTGGCCTTGAAGCATATTATTGTGATTATGCACCAAAAGATACCATTAGAGGTAGACCTGATACTGGAGGAACGTTGGATAGTGCTGGTTGTGGTTTTACACCAATGACTGGACTAACAATCATTAATGACTCTGTTGCGGTAATTGATCCTTCTCAAATTACCGAACCTACTGTTCAGATTAAATTTACTTATTACAAAGGAACACCATTCGATGTAATTAATACTACAACGATAAATCAAGTAACTGGGACTGCTGATTTTGATGGACTGAGTACTGGATATTGTGAAGATGCCGACGTTGTAACTCTTGTTGGTTCGCCTGGAAGCGGAACATTTTTTGGAAATGGAATAACTGGAAATGAGTTTAATCCGGGTAATGCTGAACTAGGAAATAATGATATTGGCTATACGTATACATATGGTGTAACGGGGTGTAAAGATACAATTGTTAAATCCACTGTGATTTTTGAGTTGCCAACGGCATCTTTTGAGGCAGACTCTCTATATTGTTCCAATATTAGTCCTGTACAGTTTATTGGAGAACCACCTACTGGATCTTTTACGGGTCCAAACCTTTCAGGTAACGATACAGTACTTTTTTCGCCCAATTCATCTATTGTTGGACCAAATATCATCACATATACTTATACAGATGGAAATGGATGTAGCGATACTTATGAAAAAGAAATTAGGGTTACACAAGTTGCCACCGTGGGTATTCAGCCAATAAATGATAACTATTGTGTAAATGCTGATTCCGTTCAACTTAAAGGCGAAGTTTTAGGTGTGCATCAGCCTGTGGGTGATTTTAGTGGAATAGGTGTCAATAATAATACTGCAGATGATGGAATAGGTTTTTTCAGACCAGATATAGCTGGAGAAGGTGGCCCTTATGAAGTTACGTATACTTATACGGATGATAATAGTTGTGTGTCGACCTTCTCGCGAAATATTGTAGTAAGAGAATTACCTAATGTGTCCATTAATAATTTGAATGACCTTTATTGCGTGAATAGCCCAGCCGCTAGTATTAGTGGAGTGCCTGCAGCCGCTACAGGATCATTTAATTATTCAGGAAATATTACAAATTTGAATGACCTGAATGATGGTACAGCCTTATTTACACCAACTGAGATTACTGCTAGTGATACCATTACGTATACTTATACTGATGCTTATGGCTGTACAAATAGTTATTGGCAAGAGCTAGAGGTTGTAGACTTGCCTGATGTTAGCTTTGATTCAGATTCCCTCTTCTGTCCAAATGGTAGTGCTGTGCAAATTATTGGTGTGCCATCTGGAGGATTCTTTACGGGGCCCAACATTGCAGGTTCAGATACAATTACCTTCTCACCTTCAGAAAGTATTATCGGTACACACAATATGATATACACCTACACAGATACAAATTTATGTACGAATTCTTTCACACGTGAAATTGAGGTGCAAGAGCTACCTACAGTTGGAATTGTCAATTTAGCCGATAGCTATTGTGTGAATGGAGACTCTGCATTACTAACTGCTACAGCTAATGGTTCTCCTTCATTTGAGGGAACTTTTAGTGGACCGGGAATATTCGATGAGGTGGCGGATGATGGACAGGCATATTTTGTTCCATCTGATGCCGGAGTGGGTGGACCATATACAATTGATTACCAATTTGAAAGTTTAAATAATTGCATCGCCATTGCGAATGATGTTGTACTTGTGCGAGACCTACCCACAGTTTCAATTAGCTCTCCTTCTAATCTCTATTGTGAAAGTGGCGATATGACTATTATAACAGGAATTCCGCAAAGTAGTAATGGTGAGTTTAGTTACAGTGGTGTAATCTCCAATTTGATCGATGTGGGCAATGGAACAGCCGAGTTTTACCCGAATAATGTCATCGATACAGGAATTATTACATATACCTATGTGGACCAATATGGTTGCGAGAATTCGTTTAACGATTCTGTTAAAGTATCTGCGCTTCCGGATGTCGGTTTCTCTATGAGTAGTAATTGCATGGGTGATACAATTCAATTTGTCAACGAAACGGTTTCGCCGGAGCCAATTGCCTCATGGGCCTGGGATTTCGGTGATCCTACTTCAGGAAATAACTCATCAAACGATGAGAATCCGGAGCATTTTTATGCGTCGGGAGGAAATAAAACAATCAATCTAACGGCCAATACAATTGACGGCTGTAGCGATTTTAACACATTAGATGTGGAGTTGGGCGATGCCCCAATTGTTGATTTTAGTTGGGAGAATGAATGTTATGGATTTTCACCAACAATTTTTGTCAATGAATCTGATGATACAACTACTGTATATTGGGATTTTGGAGATGGAAATACTTCTACTGATGCTAACCCAAATCATATGTTTGCAAGTGTCTCTAGTTTTGATGTTACAATGGAAGTAACAAATCAGTTTGGATGTAGTAGTGAAATTACGAAATCAGTTTCCATAAGACCATTCATTGATTCATATCCATATTTGAATGATTTTGAGGCTATTGATCAAAGTTGGGTAGTTGATATCGATTCTGAAAATAGTAGTTGGGAAGTTGGTGTACCTGATGGTACCATTATCAATTCAGCATTTTCAGGGCAAAATAGCTGGGTTACAGGTTTAGTAAATAGTTACGAGAATAATGAGAAATCTTCTGTTGTTAGTCCGTGTTACGATTTTTCACAGATTGACAAGCCAATGATCAAGATGCAAATTTGGAACTCTACTCAAGCCAATGCAGATGGTGCTGTGCTTCAAGCAAAGGTTGATGGAGAAACAAATTGGTTTAATGTAGGTGATTTGAACGACGTAATTAACTGGTATAATGGTGTAGGATTGCAAGGCAACCCTGGCGGGTCCCAAAATGTTGGTAGTTATGGTTGGACAGGTATTGAAAATCAATGGGAAGAAGTACGTCATGAATTAGACGAGTTGAAGGGCAAAACTAATGTAAGATTTAGAATATCATTTGGTTCTGATGCTTCGGGTACTTCAGATGGTTTTGCATTCGATGATATTTGGATAGGTGAAAGAACCAAACGAGTGTTGGCCGAATCATTTACTAATTCAGCAGATAATGGAAGTGCTATGGTTAATCCAGATTTTAATGAATTGATGATTAATAATGCCTCTGATATTGTAGATATTCAATATCATACAGGATTCCCTGGATCTGATCCGTTCAATACAGATAATCCCGCAGATGTAGCAGCCAGAACTACTTATTATGGACTTTCTCAGGTGCCATGGACTATATTTGATGGTAATGTCTATTCAGGCTCAACCAATCAAGCAATAAATAACTATAAATTGGTTGAAGAACAATCGCTAAAAGATCCAGTATTTGGAATAACTCTTGAATCAGCTGCTAATAGTAGTGAAATCAATGTGAATATAGATGTGGTTGCAAATGAGGAGCTTACAGGTAAAAATCTCACATTGCATACCGTTATGATAGAAAGTGAAGTCACTTCTATAACAGGTTCAAATGGTGAAACTCAGTTTTTCAGTGTTTTAAGAAAGATGCTGCCTAATGCTGGAGGAACTGGTTTGAATGGTACATGGACACAAGGCCAAACCGAGTCATTCAATTTTAGTTGGGATTTTGCCAATGCTATTGATCCAGAAAAGGTGAATGTAGTTGTGTTTATTCAGGATGAAGACAATCAGAAGGTCTACCAGGTGGCTACAGATGATACAGCCACAAGCATGACCTGGCTGCCTGAAATAGTGCTAAGCTTTGGTAATGATCCATTTATAGTTTATCCTAACCCAACAAAAGGGATGATTAATCTATTATTTGACGAACCTACGCAAAATGATTGTTGGGCTAATGTTTACGATATGACAGGTGCTTTGATTACCCAGCAAAAGTTGGTTGATGGGTTGAATAATGCAGAACTGAATATGAATTATTTACAACAAGGAATTTATTTGATAAAAATATTTAACCAGGACGGACCACTTGGAACCAAGCGGTTTATTAAGCAGTAAAATGACCTTTCAATTGGAAACGCCTTGTGGATTACGCAGGGCGTTTTTTATGGTGCGAATTGCAATTATAGAAATAATTTTAGGTGTCTTATAGTTTGTGTTTTTGAAGATTTTGAATTCTTGAGTTAAATCTGCGATGTTAGGTAATCAATTATTAATTATTGTTTTACGAATAAAAACCCTATTTTTATAAAAAAATAAAGGATGAAAAGGTCTCTGCTTCTTGGTTTTATATTGATATTAACAAATCTTGTTTTTTCTCAAAAAGTTACAAATGTTAATTTTATTGTTGTAGGGGATGAAATAATTATAACTTATGATTTAACGGGTAAAGACCTATTTGATGTGTCTTGCTACTATAGTATTGATGATTGGGAAACACAAAATAAATTAGTATCAACAATAGGAGATGTTGGATCAAAAATTAGGTCC
>PKTE01000004.1 GCA_002869335.1 Salinivirgaceae bacterium
CTTATCTGATATGTAGCTCCGCCATCGTCACTATACTCGTATGGTGGCGTACCTCCTGAAACATTTGTTACTTCAATTTCACCATCAGCACCTCCATTACAGGTGACATTTTGATTTACTACAGGATTAAAAGAAATTGCTTGCGGTTCGGTAATGGTGACTGTGGTAACAGTACTTTGGCAATCATTATCATCTTTTAAACAAATATCATAATCTCCTGCAGGTAAACCACAAAAATACGAACTTGAATTCCATGTTGTTCCACCATCATTACTATACATGTACGAACCTGACCCACCATTTATATTGGTTACTTCAATGCAACCATTTGAATCGCCATTACAATAAACGGGTGATACATTTGTCGAAAATGTTATGGGGCTAGGTTCGGTTATGTAAAATCCCCCTACAGAGACTTCTCCGTTATCATCTTTTACCTTAATGATATACTCTCCTGCGCATAATCCGCAATAAGTTGGATTAGATGACCATGTCGAACCTCCATTTATTGAGTACAACACAATTCCAGTATTTCCTGAAGTATTTATCTCAATACAACCAGTACAATCACCATGACACAAAATACTTGTAACAACTACATTAGTTATAATCCCTGAACTTTTCTCAATTTGGTTTGGATTGGATTTCTCGATATCCTTTGAGCCAAAAGCCTGATATGCGCCAGCAAATAGAATAAAGGCTAAAATAATAGTAAAAAGTTTTCTCATAGTATAGCAGTTTTCGAAGTTAGAGTTCGAGATTTTCATATTAAAGCTACAAAAAATAAAAAAGCATATAACAAAGATTTGACGAATGGAAAATGAAAGTTTCATTCAGACTGAAAAGGTTACATAAAAATCTGATAACCAGTGAATTTTATTTTAAAGAAATATGAAAAAAAGTGGATATTTGTTGATGAAATTAATATCACCTCATCCTAACCTTCTCCTCAAGGAGAAGGAATAGCTTCGATCAGCTTTCTGCTAATGGTAAGTTTATACTTATAAAACGGCATCTAATGTTTTCTAATAGGAATTCAATGAAGATTATTCGGATACTTCCTTCTCCCAGTGGGAAAAGATTGAAATTAGGGGAATAAGCAAAAAATCTATAAATTCCTTTTTTGTAATTCCTCTAGTATCTTACTTAAAACCAATTCAATATCATTCATCACCTCCTCATTTGAAAATCGAATCACTTTTATATCATATTGGTTTAGCTCATAGGTCCTTCCATCATCTTTTTCAGTTTGCTGGCAATCTAAATGATAACCTCCATCAACTTCAACTACAAGTTTCTTTTCATGGCAATAAAAATCTGCTATAAAATCAAATAAAGGGTGCTGTCGTCTGAATTTATATCCATTTAGCATTCGATTTCGAAGATATTGCCATAATTTTTTCTCTGCTGCCGTATGCTCTTTCCTTAAAACTTTAGCATTACCAAATAGGTAGTTTTTTGCGCCCAAATGGAGCTCATATTCTTTTCGGTTGCTGTTTGTATCCATGAAATTGTTTTTTATAAAGGTAGAAAAGAATTGTGATATATCACCTTAGCCTTCTGCGCTGGAAATAAACTTCTTTTCAAGAGACTGTCCCGAGAATCGGGAAGAAGGGATAGCTTCTACATCACCTCATCCTAACCTTCTCCTCAAGGAGAAGGGATAGCTTCGATCAGCTTTCTGCTAATGGTAAGTTTTATGCAAATACAACGGCATCTAATGTTTTCTAAAATAGATTTCAATGAAGTTTATTCGGAGACCTCCTTCTCCCTCAGGGAGAAGGTTGGGATGAAGGGTAAAAAAAAGAGGCGCTTCTCTCGAAACGCCTCTTGAATATCTATGAATTACTTTAACCTATTTCCTAATAATAACAGATTTTGTAACTACGTTTCCATTTTGCTCAATGCGTAATAGATATAGTCCATCAGCAAAATTGTCAACCTCCAATGTTCCATGAGTTTCCATTGCCTGTGTAAATATCACTTTTCCAATACTATTTACAAGGGTTACTTTATAAGAACCCTCTAAATCAATATTTAAAGTTGTACTAACAGGGTTTGGATAAATGTTGATTTGATTGGCAAATGCACCATTTATACCCACAAAACTAATTGTCTCTGTTACGGCAGAACCAGCAACGACAACTGTACCAGTGATATCTTCATAACCACTAACAGATGCAGTATAATCATATGATCCATCTTGCAAGTTGATAGTTGCATTTCCGTCCACATCTGTCGTTAATGTAGTACTATTCACAACAATTGTAGCCCCTTCATACACATGATTGTCAACAAGGACTTCAAATGTGACAGTATACTCATCCAAACCAGGTTGAGTAATAGTTACAGTTCCAACGTCAACTCCACATCCGTACGAATCACGTAAAAAGATATCGTAATTTCCGGCAACCAGGTTATCAAACAGATTTGAAGACTGGAAAGTAGTTCCATTATCAATACTGTACTCATATGAGCCAGAACCTCCTGTTACACCAGTAATTGTTATAGCTCCGTCGTTTCCACCATAAGTTGAAACATTTTCAGTATCTACAACAAATCCTGTAATTTGATCTGGTTGAGTAATTGTTACAGATTGAGAAACACTTACATTTCCAGCATCATCTTTTACAAGAGCATTAAATGTTCCTGCAGCAAGACCAGTGAACACTGGGTTTGTTTGCCAGCTAGCGCCTCCATTTATACTATATTCGTAACCAGATCCTGAACCACCAGTAACATTTATAAACTCTAGTTGCCCATCAGATGATCCATAACAGAAAATATCTGTAACATTAAATTCAAATGCAATAGATACTATAGCATTCAAAGAAACATTCTCAGTTACATCTGCTCCAGAAAGTGTCACACTACCATTAGCAGCTTCATAACCATCTTTCGTTACATTATATGCATAATTACCATCCGGTAAATTAATTGTTGCAACTCCTGATGCATCAGTCAACAGTGTTGTACTATTAATTGTAACAGCAGCACCCTCAATTGCAGTTCCACCATCAGCATCTGTAATGTTGAAAGTAATTGCATGTGCAGTGCTATACATAGTTACATTTTCAGTAACTGTAGCTCCATCAACAGTCACACTTCCATTGGCATCAGCTAATCCCGCTTTAGTCACAGTATAGCTGTATGAACCATTTAATAATTCGATAGTTGCCTGTCCTGAAGCATCCGTTGTAAGTGTTGTACTGTTAATACTAATAGTAGCACCTTCAACAGCCACTGCTCCCTCATCCTGAACATTAAATGTAACTGTAAATGCAGACTCAGTCATTGTAACATTTTCGGTTACAGCGGCACCTGAAACTGTTACAGATCCACTAACTTGATTGTACCCAGTATAAGTTACAGAATACGGATAAGATCCATCAGGAAGATTAATTGTAGCTACTCCTGAAGCATCTGTTAATATTACCGTACTGTTGATATCAATACTGGCTCCTGATAATGGGTTTGCTCCATCTGAAACATTAAACGTAACTGTATTTGCAGTGCTATAAAGTGTTACATTTTGAGTTACATCTGCACCTGCCATATTTACTGAGCCATTTCCATCAGCATAACCAGTTTTGGAAACTGTATAAGCAAAAGCTCCATTTGGTAATGTAATAGCAGCTTCTCCACTAGCATCAGTAGTTAAAGTTGTACTATTAATCGAAATTGAAGCTCCTTCAATAGCATTTGAAGATTCATCTACAACTGCAAATGTCAATACATTATTTGATTTGTAAATAACCACATTTTCAGTTACAGCACCACCTGAAACCGTAATAGTTCCTGATGCATTATCATAACCTGTATTTGATACCATATAAGGATAATCACCATCTACAAGATCAATAGTAGCAATTCCTGAAGCATCAGTTGTTAATGTAGTGCTATTGATCGAAATCGAAGCATTTTCAATTACATGAGCATCACCCGCATCAGTCACATTAAATGTAACAGTATACTGAGGTTGTGCAGGCTGTGTAATAGTTACAGACGCTTGTGCACTTTCGCAAAAATTATCATCGCGAACCATAGCTACATAAGAATCAGCCACAAGTCCTGTAACAGGATTTGCAGCAACCCATGTCGCACCACCGTCAATTGAATACTCATATGTCCCTGATCCACCAGCTAAATCGATAAACTCAATAGCTCCATCGCTACCTCCATATGTACTAACGTTAGTAGGATTCACATTGAAAGTTACCACATCAGGTTCAGTTACAGAAACTGTTGAAATGGCGCTAAAGTTACCCGCATCATCCTTAACCTGAGCACTATATGAATTCGCAATTAAGCCATTAAATAAAGTACTGGTTTGCCAGCTTGAACCTCCATCAATTGAATATTCAAATCCGGATCCAGAACCTCCGGACACATTTGTAAATGTTATTTGTCCATCACTGTTACCATTACAAGTTACATTCATAATATCTGTATTGAACGTAATTTCAACATAAGCAGTCATCGCCACATTTTCAGCAACAGCTGCATCAGCAACAGTTACAGAACCAGAGACATCTTCGTATCCAACTTTTGTAATAGTATAAGCATAAGTACCATTTTCTAAATCAATAGTAACCTGACCACTTGTATTAGTGGTTAAAGTTGTACTATTAATATCAATACTTGCTCCGTCAAGGGTATGACTATCTCCTGCATCGGTTACAGTAAATGTGACCGTATAAGTAGGTATAACTAAAATTACATTTTTAGTCAAATCAAAACCAGTAATTGTTGCAGTTCCTGAATTATCAGCAAATCCTGCTTTAGAAACAGTATAGCTATATGTACCATCAGGTAAATCAATAGTAGCTTCACCATTCACATCAGTAGTCAGCGTTGTGCTGTTAATATCAACAGATGCATTTTCAACGGGTTGACTATTTTCATCTACAACTTAAAATGTTAACACATAAGTTGTTTGATTCATTGCAACATCTTCTGAAACAGTTGAACCTGAAACAGTTACTGATCCAGTGACTTCATCATATCCCGTTCTGGTTATAGTATAAGCATAAGTACCATCTTCTAAATCGATAGTAGCCTGACCATTCGCATCTGTCGTTAATGTTGTACTATTGATTGCAATACTTGCTCCGTCTAATGCATGGCTATCGCCTGCATCAGTAACATTGAAAGTTAATGTGTAAGTTGGTACTATTAAAGTTACATCTTCAGTAGCAGCAGCCCCTGAAATAGTAGCAGAACCGGTAGCATTAATGAATCCTGTTTTTGACACAGTGTAAGCGTATGTTCCATTTACAAGGTCAATAGTTGCGTCACCATTTACATCAGTTGTAATAGTAGTACTGTTAATGGAAACAGATGCATTTTCAATAGGCTGACTAGCTTCATCAACCACAGCAAATGTAAGTGTGTAAGTAGTTTCATTCATACTTACACTTTCAGTTACCACTGAACCTGAAACAACTACAGTTCCTGTGGCATTATCATAACCAGGTTTTGCAGCTGTGTAAGGATAACTTCCATCTATTAAATCAATTGTAGCTTCGCCATTCACATCAGTAGTTAAAACTGTACTATTTATAAAAACAGCTGCACCATCAAGTGGATGACCATCACCAGCATCTGACACATCAAATGTTACAGTATACGTTGAAAGAATTAATGTAACATCTTCTGTAAAAGGCGTTCCCGCAACAATTACAGAACCAGTTGCATTATCGTATCCAGTTTTTGAAACTGTATAGGCATACGTTCCATTAACAAGATCTATTGTCGCCTCTCCATTCACATCGGTAGTAATGGTTGTGCTGTTAACATCAACTGAGGCATTTTCAATTGGTTGACTATTTTCATCAACCACTGCAAATGTTACAGTATATGTTGTTTCATTTAGCGATACACTTTCAATAACCGTTGAACCAGAAACTATTACCGTTCCGGTGCTATTATCGTAACCAGATTTTGCAACGGTATATGGGTAACTTCCATCAATCAGATCAATAGTAGCTTCTCCATTCACATCAGTGGTTAAGATTGTACTATTTATAGAAATGCCCGCTCCATCAACTGGACTACTATCTCCTGCATCTGACACATCAAATGTTATGGTATAAGGAGTACTTGCAAGAGCCGCATCTACTGTAATATCGTCTACACACCAATAATAACCCCAGCTACCTGTGTAATTCCACTTAAATCTAACGTTTGCTTGTCCCTCAAGCTCAGTAGTTAAATCCTGTGAAAATACTGCTGGCACAGTTTCAGTTCCTTCATTGGCTGTTGCCCATGAAGTAATTTCAGTCCAGGTAGTACCGCCATCTGTACTATAAGAAACAGTGGCTGACGATCCACTCCAATAATAAAAATAGTGTTCAAACGATAAGTTTATTGTAGTGTAATTAGTGAAATTAAAAATAGGACTTATCATATCTGCATCCTGCGAACCTGTATTTCCATAATTATCACTGTCTAATATGGCAAATCCATTACCTGTAGTAGTAGAAACAAATGTTCTTGCGGCTGGATTATCAAATTCCCAAATTTGACCACTACCATCATTATCTATATTTTCCCAACATGATGGAAGTGCATTCCCAGCAAAATCATTTGTATATGGAAATGAGGTAATAGGTGTACCACAAGCATCTATAATTATTGTGCGGTTTCCAGCAGGGGCTTGCACTGTTGGTGTTTTTGCATCACCAATAGTTATTGAATTACATTCGGCATCTACAACATTTGAAACTGTTGCTAGTGGATTAACATCATAAGCTAACCAAAAATAGTTGGTTCCCTCTGCAAGCGTTTGAGTTCCTGTGATAGTAAAACTTCCATTCGGACCAACTTCTGTTGCACCAAACTGATTAGCAGCACTAAAAGCTCCATTTATACCTGTATAATATAACTTGGCATTGATAATATCTCCAGTTGCATCTGTACTTCCATTAGTGCTAAAAGTAAAAGAGGTCGCATCTAACGGAGAAACAGCATTTGAAGTTACAATTTCAACCCCTATAATCTCTTGATTTATGTCTCCTGCATATAAATCACTCGTATTTAACTGAGTAGTTGTACTTGACACATAAGTCATTACATGTGTAGTATTTAATATCTCGATATCATCAAGACCTACTCCGTAACCATATGCACCTGTAGCTTCAAATGCAATATAGTATTCTGAACTTGCATTAGGCAATTCTATAACTTCCTTAGTCCAATCTGGGATATCATCAACATACTCAGCAAGTAATGTCCACGCATCACCTGAAGATGTTTTATAATAAATTCTTAGTTCATCCTGGTCCGGACTCCAAAGAGGTTGTGTATGCCAAAAAGAAAGTGAAGGAGATGTTCCTCCAGTAAGGTCCAATGGCGGTGTGACTAGCTTACTCACATCTGCGGTAGTTGAACCATGATAAAATAGTGCATTAAAACTACCAGTATGTGCACTTGCCGGATTACCATTCTGTCCTCCTGCCTGATATGCCCATGCAGTTCCTTCATAAGACCAACAAGATGGGATATCGCCAGCTTCAAACCCTTCGTTAAATGGGAATACTGAAACAGGAGTAGCACATGGGTCAACATAAATTTCGCGACTTCCTGCCGGAGCAGTTACATCAGGAGTTCTGGCAGAACCAACTGTAATAGAGCTACATTCAGCATCAACAACATTTGCATCAGTAGCACCTGAACTTATATCGTATGCTAACCAGAAATAGTTAACTCCATCAACCAATTCTTGTGTTCCAGTAATAGTAAATGAACCATCAGGGTTACTAACTGTAGATCCAAACTGATTACCTGTTGCAAAAGTACCGCTTGTTCCTGTGTAATATAACCTGGCAGCAGTAATATCGTTTGCAGCGTCTGCAGATCCATTAGTACTTAGCGTAAATGAGGTTGCACTAAAAGGACTAAGCGCTCCATCCATTTCAATCTGAATTTCAAGAATATCCTCATCAATAGCGCCTTGATTTACAATATTTGAATTATTCTGAACTGTTGTTGCAGAAACAAAATTCATTGATGTAAGTGTGGTAAAACTTTTATTTTCGCCATAAACTGTTCCACTGCTATTTGTTGCATAAGCTCTAACATAATATGTTGCTGCCGCACTCAAACCACTCATCGTTAAACCACTAAATGCGCCTGTTCCACCAGTTCCAGCTGCGACAACATTATCAGATAAAGTAGGATTAATAGATGTACTATAAACAATTCCTCTATCGGTAACTGCACTACTACCACCGACTGTTACATTTCCACCTCCATCAGCGCTAGTTGCGCCAATATTAGTTATTGCATCTGTAGTTACTTGTGGTAAGGTAGGAGCAGAAGTATTTGTAATAGTAACATCATCAATAGCCGGAGCATAAGAATCTGTCATATTATACGAATGCCAACCCAAATAATACACACCATCAGAAGGAACAGTAAATGAACCAGGAGTTCTTTGTGTCCATGCTGTTGCAGGATCGTAAGCTGCTTCTAAAAGAGTTGACATTGAACCAGAAGTTGCATCAGTTCCTAAGTAAAGTGCTATACTCTCTGCTTTATCCTGAAACTCTATGCTATAATATGAAACTTCATAAGTTTGTCCGGCCTTTAAATACAAACAAGGAGAGAAAAGCCAATCGTCAGATTGTAATGAAGCTGCTCCAGAAAACATTAATGCAAAACCAGAGCCGCTATTTGCTAGTCCTGCATCAGTATATACAGACCAAACACCTTGCCCTCCATCTCCATTTAAATCTTCATAACTCCATCCTATTTCAGCAAGGCTACCTGCTTCAAAACTAGTTGAATATTCTGAACCGGGAACAGTCAAATCAACATTCATTGGCATAAATGAACCAATGTAATGGTTATTAGCACTATTTTCATCTCCTGCTAAAACGATAGTAACGTCAACGGTGTACGTTTCACCATTTTGAGACATGTCACCATATATGGTAGTTACATAAGTATTACACGCTGCAATAGATGCAATGGTATAAGTTCCATTTCCAACTAAAGAATTATCTGATTTTCTGATTTCATATGCCACATCAACATTACTTGCTGTTGAACCACCTTGGTTTGCTACAGTAATATCAATTGGGGTATTATTTGAGTATTCACATGAAGAAACTGATGGACTTACATCCACAATACCAGCATCTAAAGAAGCTTCTTTAATACCTGTTACAATTATTGAATAATCTTGAGAAGCAGATAGGGTACCTTTATGGTTAATTGTAATCGTATAGGTATCACCACAAACGGCATTATCAATAATAATTTTTTCATAAGGATCAACAGTATTATCACCTTCAGTATTTGAAGCAACACCAGTTAATTTCCAGGGATAATAAGTTGTTGCAGTTTTTGTAATTCTGATATCAAGGTCATTTACCAAAGCAGGTGTAGAACTGTTTGTACCAGAATTTGCAGTTCCAGCAGGATCAGTCCATGAGATTGAAGCAACCAAATCATCAATACCGTTTGCTACAACATCGAATGAATAAGATCCCCCGTTTGCAAGTGTGCGTTCTTCAATAATTGACTCTAACCCATTATTTGTAATGGCTTCAGCAGCGGCTTTTCCGTTCATTAATCCCCATCCAAAAACAGCATCAGGACCTGTTGCTCCGGCATCGTCAGCTGTGTGAAGAGCTAAACCTTTCAGAGTAGCTGCTTTCATAAACGTGCCATTCAAATCATTGTAATACTGCTGTAAAAGCAATAGTGTTCCGGTAACATTTGGCGTAGCCATTGAAGTACCTGAAATAGTTCCGTAGGCATCATCAGCTGATTCATAACTTGAATACAATTGCGTTCCATTTCCTGCAATATCAGGTTTAATACGGTAATCATCTGTAGGACCTTCGCTACTACCTGTATTTATTAAAACAGAAACTAGCTCTCCACCCTCAATTACAGCGTCTTGCGCATTTGCAACAACAAGATTGTTTTTTGAAGTAGCATGTCCATTTAGTTTATCATAAGCAGCATTTCCATCTAGTGGAGCAGCATTTGAAGTTTCGTCATCACCATCATTACCAGCAGCCACAAGCATTAGGTAATAAGGAGCATTATACATTAATCCGTCCCAATCAACTGCATCTGAACCATATTGACCAAACCATGCATCTGGAATTGCGTCAGCGCCATAACCGTATGAGTGATTTGAAACCAACATTCCACCAGCAGCAGCCGTGGTAGCTTCTGATACATCGTTATTCCATTCATAACCTACAGCATTAGCCTGTGGAGCCATACCTTTTGCATCAGGATCAAAACCTGAGGCGATAATAGTTCCAGTTACGTGTGCGGAATGATAGTGCAAGGTTGTTGTTCCATCACCAATAGAAAAGCGATTTGAACCGCCAATACCATCATATTCCTGGTGAGTAGTTCTGGCCAAACCGCCATCCCAAACGTGAGCTGTCATGCCCTGTCCTTCAATATTCAACCCAAGAGATCCACCATTATGCAATGTATTAGCCCTGGTAGAATTGGCAGCATCAACATTTGATGTCTCATAATATAGAGGCTTACCATTTTCGGTTACGCCTACCAGTTCTCTCAGCTTTCCATCTTTATCTTCGCGGATAATCCAGCCCTTTTCAAGGGCCATATCCAAAGCTTTTTGTTTATTTGCTTCAAAGCGGGCTTTCGCTTCTTGTGCAAAGTTTTGCAAATATTCAACATTACTTTGTTGAATAATTTTTTGCTTTGCCTTTTCCGTTTGAGCATTTACAGAAATTACTGCAAACGTAAAGACAAAAAGTAGTGTAAATAGTTTCCTCATATTTGTTGGTTTTGGTATAAATAAGCTCATTTAAAATCGGGTGGTTAGGGTAATATAAATGGCTTTTAAACTACAAAAAAATTCACACAAAATAATATTAGTTTGATGAAAATAAAACGGCACAAAAAACTGCATTGTTAAGGAATAGAATATAAAACATAACTACCTGTATATCATAATAATAAAATGCATATTTATTGAATTTTATATTAATACAGATTGATAAAAAAAGGTTGCTACAAACTGCAGCAACCTTCTAATATGGTTTCAATTGATATTAATCAATTATAATTTTCGTCCTAATAGCATGATCTGAGAAAACTAATTCAATCATGTAAACACCTTTATTAGAATTATCAATTTCCATTTTATGATGATTTCCATAGATATTACCTCTCTGAATTAATCTACCTGTAAGGTCATACAAATTATAATACTCAGCTGCTTTGTCATCAAACATAATATTTAATTCTCCTTTTGTTGGATTTGGATAAATATTAATTCGATTGCCTTCAGCATCAAATATTCCAGTACCTATTGATAAAACAGCTTCATTACTTACCACTGTACCACATTGTCCAACAACCGTTACTTGATAAACACCCTCATCTGCAGATGTAACGTTATAAACCGATAACACGGAACCAGTAGCTCCTGAAATATTCCCGCCATTCGATAACAACACGCCATCTTTACGCCATTCATAATCTTTATTTTCACCATCAGCAATCACAATAAATGTAGCTGTTTCTCCTTCTGCAACATTGGCATCATCTGGCTGAGTATTTATTGCTGTCTGCGGCAAAGTATACACTTCAACAGATCCAGAAAGATTAGATACTGCACCTTCTTTTTCCACTTTACCACGATATACTCCATTGGCAAGATCAACAAATGTGTAATTTGTTGCATCTCCAGTCCAATTATCCAATACATTTCCTGCATCATCAGTTAAATAGAAGGTCTGCGTTCCACTTCTATTGGAAAGCACTTTAACATCGCCATCATTTTCAGCACAACTTAAAGTAACCTGTGCCGATGCCACTGGTGGATATTCCACAGTAACAGACTCTGTATTTGAAGCAGCCGACTCTCCGTTTGGAGAAGTATAAACTGCCTTTACGTAATAACTATAATCACCCGGATCAAGATTTGAATCAGAATAAGTTGTATCGGCAATACTATTAATTGTAAATACTGCATTTGACTGACCTGTACGATATAATTTATAACCAGATAAAGTTGCTTTAGATGATTTTGGCCCGGTCAATGATTTAAATACAGTATTTTCATCTCTTTTCCATTCTCCCTTTGCACGCTGAGCAGTAACCTGTACATCATCATTTTCAAATGAATTGCCATAGACCACATTTCCCTTAGCATCTGTAACCAAAACATCATCAATAAATAAAGCAAAAGCATCATTTGACACACAATTGATGGCAAAATAAATATCACTTCCACTGTATGATGATAAATCATAAGAATATTGTGTCCATGCGGTAGGGACCTCCTCATATGTACCATTTGAAACAATAGTAAAGTCTCCTGTAGCATTTCCAGTAGTGGAGATTCCCACTTTTATTCTCTCCAATCCATATTGATCGGTAATAGATTTAGCCCAGAATGATAAGGTATAAGCTCCGTCAATCGTCAACTGTGGGCTAATAAGCCAATCATCATTTGGAGCAGAGGCTGTTACAGCATCAAAACATGCTAAATACTTAGAACCTGAATGCGCTTCCCATCCAGCAGGATTTGGACTACTTACAGTCGATGGGTTAAAAACAATGAATGACCCGGTATAACCTTCATTTGTAAAATCAAAGCTATCAGACCCCCAGGTAGAACCACCATCGTTATCTACCTGTGTCCATGGAGCAAAGTCCAGTGAAAAATCAGTATAAGATTCAAATCCATCGTTTAATAAATCTGATGAAGGTGTTGATTCATTTGGCTTTGTCCAAATCAAATCCACAGTAGTTCCAGTTACTGAAGCCTGCAAATCACGAGGTGCAGTAAACTCACCAGCTTCTATTCCACTTACAATCAAAGAAAATGCTTGTGGTCCATCTGTGATGGTCCCATCATGATCAATTGTAATGGTATATGTATTGGTTCCAGGATTTGCAATAAAAATTTTCTCAACATTATCTACATTATTATCTCCTGTGGTTGCAGCGTTGGCAGGATTTTGTCCATCCAACATATACGGATAATAAGTATTAGTACCATCCGTAATATTCATATCCAAATCGTTTACCAACATAATATCTGTTGGATCAAGCTGAGCTGAAGCTGGCGTTCCGGCTGGATCAGTCCAGACGATTGTCGCCACTAATGGACCATTTCCTGAAGCTGTAACATCAATAGTATATGTATCTCCATCACTTAAAATTTCTTCATTTATATAGGACGCCTGCCCTTTATTACTGATCACTTCAGCGGCAGTTTTTGTGTTCATCAACCCCCAACCAAACATATAGTCAGGCCCGTCATTTGGTCCGGCCTCATCAGCTGTATGAATTACTAGAGCTTTAAGTGTAGCAGCCCTCATAGCTGTACCATATAGCTCCTCATAATGCTCCTGCAACAAAATCATGGATCCAGTAACACTAGGTGACGACATCGATGTACCACTTTTAGTATCATATTGATTATCTCCTGTTTCAACACTTGAATATAGGACATAGCCATTAGCTGAGATATCTGGTTTAATTCTTCCATCATCAGCAGGCCCCCAACTTGAAAAGGAAGTCATCTCAACACTTGAAGGATTTCCATTATATCCACCAATCACATCTAATGTTGCCCCAACTGTAAGTACATTCTTAGCATTTCCAATATATGCAATACAATCATAGCCATCATCACCACCATCTTGAGGATGACCGGGTTCTCCGGCTCCATCACCTCTATCATTTCCAGCAGATTTTACAATCAAATAATAAGGAGCATCAACCGCTATATTATCCCAATCCTGACAATAGTAACCATAGAATCCAAAACGATAATCTTCTTCAGAACTAATAGAAGTATTTCCAACCCACTCCCAGGCAGAACCATTCCAATACCACCCAGCTGTAAAACCATATGAATGATTTGACATTAAAAGACCATTGGCAGCTGCAGCTGCCATTTCAGCATCATCATTTGACCAATCATACGCATATAACGTTGCATTAGGCGCCATTCCTTTAGCTGATGGCTGAACACCACCAGCAACGATAGTACCCGCTACGTGCGTAGCATGGCTGCTTAAAGTTCCCGTTCCGTCTTTATCAATAACACGTGACGAACCCGTATTATTAAACTCCTGATGTGAAGTTAGAACATCTCCTCCATCCCATTCACCTACAATCATTCCCGTTCCATCGAGATCAAGACCAGCAGCTCCTCCAGGATGAACTTTGTCAGTTGAAATAGATTCAGCTGCATCAGCATTATGGGTGATGTAGTAAAGCGGCTTACCATCTTCTGTAACACCCTGTAACTCCATGGTCATTTTATCCGTTTCTTTTCGAATAATCCAACCTTTTTCCTTTGCCAACTCAAGCGCTTTAGCCCGATTGAGTTCATTTTTTAATTCCAAATACTTACTGGTTTCCAGCAATCGCTCCACATTTGTAGCCTTTAATATGGCCTCTTTTGTAGCTTTGGTTTGTGCGAAAATAAATTGTGAGAGTAACATAACAAGCACAATAATCGCGGTAGTACGTAATGTCATATTTCTGTATTTAGGTTTATATCAAAATAGAACAAAAACCATAAGGATTTTTGCCCATAGCGGAATTCATTAAATTTTCCTACGATAAATATAACAGAAGGTTATAATATTTTGTTGCAAAATAGTAAAATTGATAAACTTACACACTATTAGTGCATGTAACCAGATAATATTCGAGTAATGTAATGAAGAGCGTTTTTATTTGCAGCATCTACAGAATAATGCGCCTTTTCATAATACTTCCTTCGTGATTCAAATAAATTGTGAATTGTCTCCTTAAGCTCTTCTTCGGTTTTATCTTTTACTAATGGTCTTTCACGCATTGATTTGATCAAACGCTTAAGGATAACTTCCTGGGGTAATTTCAAATAGAAAGTCATCCCATTTTTATTCATCTGGTCAATATTATTAAAAAAACAAGGTAAGCCACCACCGGTAGATATAATCGCATTGGAAACTTTAAAAGTAGAATGAAGTGCTTTTTTTTCAAGTTCTCTAAAATGATCCTCGCCGTATTGTTCAAAAATCTCCTGAACCGACTGTTTTTCCTGATCGATGATATACTGGTCGAGATCAATAAATGGCATGCTAAGCGCTCTGGACAATTGATATCCAATTGTTGTTTTTCCGGCACCCATGAATCCGACCAGGTATACACGCATTTTATTCCATATTTATTGACATTTGCTGCACATCATCATTATCATCTCCTCCGTTTTCAATATCTCCATTTTCAATTACCTCAAGATCATCCGACACATTTGCAGGTTCATCATCTGGTCTCACTGGATCTGTCTCCTTAATCTTTTTCACCTCAAATGTTGTTAACCTCTTACCTCTGGCCTTCGCACCTTTAACAGCAATAAATTGTTCAGCATCTATAAGTTCATCAACTCTATTTTCATGTTTTCCACCAAAAGTAATATTAAACTGCGGATATTGATATGTGGAGAATGTTACCATTTTAGAATTCTTGTGCTCACTGATTAATGGTATAGCCTTACCTGCAGTATCTTCAGCTTCAAAGCGCTTCAGATAGTAATATTTATTCTCTCCATCATAATGAACTACAGTGTATACTTTTCCTGGAACCACTTTTTCTATCAGCACTAAATCCTCATCGTAATGATTGGTTAAGTCATAACCTGTTGTTCCAAAAGATCCGGATTTATATAACACAACAATCTTATCTTCACCCTTGAATTCCCCAATATAATCACCATTTCCATCGGTATTTAATCGATGAATTGACTTATCAAACCAAATTTTTCTTCCACCGAGTGTAGATGTACCTTTTTCTTTCATAACTATTTTATGCACATCGTGTTTAGTAAGAATATTACCCATACTCTGGCGGCCTTTGATAGCTATCTCACTGAAATCAGTTTCAAAAATCAGCTTTTTAATTCGTGGTTTTGGTTTAAGATAAACTTTCAATGTTTCTGCTTCACCATTCGGATTGGCGGTAAAATATAATATACGTGAATGTGGTGCTCCTTTTGTAACATCATATTCACGATCGCGTGTAATACTACTTACCGCGAATCGTTTGATCATAGTCCGACCACTCTTACCATCACGATATACAGCATTGTAAATTGTTCGTTTGTCGTTTTTCTTCCAAACCGCGACGTGAATAATATCCTTTCCAAAAAATGCTTTACTAGACACTTTGGATACCATATATTTTCCATCACGCAAGAATACAATAACGTCATCTATATCAGAACAATCGCAAACATATTCTTCTTTTTTCAATCCTGTTCCTACAAATCCTTCAGCAAAATTGGCATATAGCTTTTCATTGGCCACAACTACTTTTGCAGCATCAATATTATCAAATCCACGAATCTCAGTTTTCCGTTCACGTCCTTTACCATATTTCTTCTTAATTTCAGTATAAAAATCAATGGTATAGTTTACAATATTTGCTAAATGACCTTTAGTTTCTGCTATTTGATCTTCAAGACTTTTTATTTGCTCATCGGCTTTGAAACTATCGAATTTCGAAATTCGCTTAATCTTGATTTCTGTAAGTTTGGTAATATCCTCTTCAGTAACTTCTCGTTTGAGTAGTTTTTTAAATGGATCCAACCCTTTATCAATGGTTTGAATAATAGCTTCCCATGTTTCACAATCTTCAATAAGCAAGTAAAGCCTGTTTTCGATAAAGATTTTCTCCAACGAAGACATATGCCACGCCTCACTCAATTCATTCAATTTGATCTGAAGCTCTAGCTTTAACAATTCAAGCGAACGATCAGTTGAAGTTTTAAGCAACTCTTCTACACCTACAAACCGAGGTCTGTCATTATCAATTACGGTTGAGTTTGGTGAAATAGAAACTTCACAATCGGTAAAAGCAAAAAGCGCATCAATGGTTTTATCTGGAGAAGTATTGGCCATCAAATGCACAAGAATTTCCACATTTTCAGCCGTATTATCATCTATTTTCTTAACCTTGATCTTTCCTTTTTCATTGGCTTTTAGAATAGTATCAATAACAGCCTCTGTAGTTCGACCAAATGGGATTTCAGTTATGCGAAGCGTTCTGTTATCATCCTCCTTTGTAATACGCGCTCTTACACGAACATTTCCGCCACGGAGTCCATTATTATATTTCGAAACATCAATCAAACCACCTGTAGGAAAATCAGGATAGAGTGTAAA
The DNA here is from genome assembly GCA_002869335.1 of Salinivirgaceae bacterium. Classification (GTDB taxonomy): domain Bacteria; phylum Bacteroidota; class Bacteroidia; order Bacteroidales; family Salinivirgaceae; genus Salinivirga. The sequence continues at coordinate 17,175 of PKTE01000004.1, forward strand.
CTCTTTTCCTTTCAAGTAATCGATAGATGCATCAATTAATTCGTTGAAATTATGAGGTAATATTTTTGAAGCTAAACCCACTGCAATACCTTCCACACCTTGCATTAGAAGCAATGGAAATTTAACTGGCAGCGTGATAGGCTCATCGTTACGGCCATCATATGATGGTTTCCATTCAGTAGTTTTAGGATTAAAAACTACATCCAGAGCAAACTTACTAAGCCTTGCTTCAATATAACGAGGTGCGGCAGAACGGTCACCAGTAAGAATATTCCCCCAGTTACCCTGTGTATCAATCAATAAGTCTTTTTGTCCAAGTTGCACCAATGCATCACCAATAGAGGCGTCACCATGTGGGTGAAACTGCATTGTATTACCAATAATATTGGCTACTTTATTGTAACGCCCATCTTCCATGCGGCGCATACTGTGCAAAATTCGTCGTTGTACAGGCTTTAATCCATCATACAAATGTGGCACTGCTCTTTCGAGAATTACATACGAAGCATAGTCCAAAAACCACTCTTCATACATCCCTGTAAGCTTAGTAGCAGCTAATCCATCTGTTGGAATATCACTATGTTTCCCCTCTCCATTAGAAGGAATGTCTGTATTTTGTTCTTCTCCACCTGTAGGAAAATCCTCGTCCATAATTATCTTGCTCTTTTAAAATCTAAAATCACCTCTTTTATACAACTCATATGCGATATCTGCCTCATGCAATGCATCATCGGCAGCTCTATGACTTTCAATAAATGCTTTATTCCCTGTTAAATAGTGATAAGCCTCTTCCACATTTGGGTATTTTGGCCCTCTACGGTTACCTTTTGAAGGTAAGTTTAACACTGGCGTAGCTGTTTCCATTATACATGGTAATTCAGCAATGCGAAACCCTCTTGAACGCAAAAAGCCAAAATCAAAGGCTTTATTAAAAGCTGTTATACCTGTAAAGAATGAATCAAAAACTCCCTGAATTTCCGCTTTCACCTCCTCCAGGTTTGGAGCCTTTACAACCTCTTCATACTTTAAATCACTGTTTTGAAATATCCACCCCATTGGATACATAGTATGCAATTCGCTCATTCCATCTTCCTGCACCACACTGTCAAAAAGCACTCGCTTTTGTCCGTTTGTGATATCCAGTTCCACAATTCCTATTTCAACTATTTTACCACCCTGGTTTAAAAAACCCGTGGTCTCTATATCTACTATTCCAATGGTATTCATAAAAACTAACTTCCTAAATAGGCTCTTCCAACACCTCTTCTACTTTCAAATTATTAATAATAAAATCCTGTCTTTCAGGTGTATTCTTACCCATATAAAACTCTAACAAGGCACTAATTCGGTCGCCTTTCTTCAGCGTTACCGGCTCCAATCGAATCTTTTTACCGATAAAAACTTTAAACTCACCAGGAGATATTTCACCCAATCCTTTGAATCGTGTAATTTCCGGCTTACCTCTTAGTTTAGCAATTGCTTTCTTTTTTTCTTCATCGCTATAGCAATAGATGGTCTCCTTTTTATTTCGCACCCTAAACAAAGGGGTTTGCAATAAAAACAAATGTCCATTTTTAATGAGATCAGGGAAAAATTGTAAAAAGAAAGTGATAAGCAGCAAGCGAATGTGCATTCCATCCACATCGGCATCTGTTGCTATAATCACCTTGTTGTATCTTAAACTATCTATTCCCTCTTCAATATTTAAAGCTGCCTGGAGTAGATTAAACTCTTCATTTTCATACACCACTTTTTTGGTGAGGCCGTATGTGTTTTTTGGTTTTCCCTTCAAACTAAACACAGCCTGCGTATTTACATCACGAGATTTGGTAATAGATCCACTGGCAGAATCTCCCTCAGTAATAAAAATGGAGGTTTCTAGTTTCTTCTCATGTTTTGAATTATAATGAACCCTGCAATCACGTAATTTCTTATTGTGCAAGCTTGCTTTCTTTGATCTTTCTCGAGCTAGCTTTTTAATTCCGGACATTGCCTTGCGCTCCTTCTCTGATTCAATAATCCGCTGAAGCAACAGCTCGGCTGTTTCAGGAGTTTTATGAAGGAAATTATCCAAATTGGTTTTTACAAAATCAAGCACCGCTTGACGAATAGTTCGTCCGCCGGGCTCCATATCTTTTGATCCCAATTTAGTTTTGGTTTGAGACTCAAACACAGGATCCTGAACGCGTATGCTAAAAGCAGCTATAATTGACGCACGAATATCCTGAGGATCAAAATCTTTATTGTAAAAATCGCGAATGGTTTTAACCATTGCTTCTTTAAAAGCAGCCAGGTGCGTACCACCCATTGTAGTATGCTGTCCATTTACATAACTATGATACTCCTCGCCATACTGACGGCCATGTGTAAAAGCCAGTTCAATATCTTTTTCTTTGAAATGTACAATTGGGTATTGTCCCTGCGAATTAAGGTTATCCTCCAATAGATCTACTAATCCATTTTTAGATACCATACGCTCACCGTTGTATTTTACAACAAGTCCGGCATTAAGATAAATATAGTTTTTAAGGAGTTTCTCAATAAAATCTTCATTGAATTTGTACTCCCCAAAAAGCTCCTCATCACCATAGAAAATTACTTCAACACCATTCTTCTCATCTGTAGGTTCAATATCACTTTCCGCGACTACTTCTCCTGCAGAATACTCTACGGTTTTCTTTTCTCCTTCTCGGTATGAAGTAATAATAAACTGACTAGACAAAGCATTAACTGCCTTAATACCAACACCATTTAATCCAACTGACTTTTGGAAAACTTCGCTATCATATTTTGCACCGGTATTCATTTTCGAGGAAACGTCTTTCACTTTCCCCAATGGAATACCACGTCCATTATCTCTGATACGTACTTTCCGGTCTTCGATATCGACAACTATTTCTTTTCCAAATCCCATCATATATTCATCAATAGAGTTGTCAATAACCTCTTTGATCAATATATAAACACCATCATCAGAAGCAGTTCCATCACCAAGCTTGCCAATATACATACCAGGTCTGGTTCTGATGTGTTCTTTCCAATCGAGCGTCTTAATATGCTCTTCCGAATAATTTGCCACCATGATTCCACGAATTTCCGCAAATATATATATTTATCAACGCCCGCAAAGGGTAAGTTATCAACACCAATACAGAATAAGCATGAAACCCCTTGAAACATGCAACAAATTGAAGGTTGATAAATTTATTAATTATTATTCTGGGTAGGAAGCAAAACAGTTACAACAGTACCTTTTTGAGGTGTAGACTTCAAATAAACCTCGCCGCCCATTTGCTCTGCAAATGATTTAACAATAGTTAACCCAAGCCCATTTCCACTTTCTAATTCTGTTGAGGAATTATGCACCTGTACAAAGGGCTCAAAAACCTTTGTCTGCAACTTTGTCTCAATACCAATACCTGAATCCAGCACCTCTATTAAATATCGACTTCGTAAATTATCATAAAACACTTTCAACTGAACAATGCCCTTTTCAGTGTTTTTGCATGCATTATTCAATAAATGCTTTACAATTCTCCGAATTTTGTATTTATCAGTACTAATAAATCGATAAGCATCAGATAATTGATCCAAAACAATGATTTTATTTTGCCGATCTTTTGCTTTTTTACGAAATGGAGCAACAACTTCTTTGATTAAAAGAGATAAATCAAAAGAATCAATAAATGAATCACTATAACTCGTTCCAATTCTTGACACATCGATTGTATCTGTAATCTTATCTAAAAGCAAATAGCAACTTTCATTAATATGGTGAATATATTTTTTCTTTTTCTCTTCGGCTTTATTTGGCCTTATCAGCATTTGTGAAAAACCCATAATTGAGTTCATCGGAGTACGCAATTCATGAGAGATATTGTTCAAAAAAGATTTGATCAAATTATTACTCTCCTCTGCCTTTTCTTTTGCACTTTTCAGCTCTTTCTCTGCATTCTTTTGAGGTGTAATATCATGTATAATCAAATAGTAAGCATAATCTGATTTATAAATAATTCTGCTAGCATACACTAAAACATCCCGTACATCTGCGTTTTGCAACTTATGCTGCTGCTCAGCAACAAATTGATTTTCAGACTTCATCTTCAGCAGCAATTCAGTGTAACTATCATCCAGTGTATTCAGAATTGCTTTCAAGGACAAAGATTGAAGCTCCTGATGATCATACCCATAAAATCGTTGTGCAGCATTGTTCGACTCTGCGATTTGACCATCCGGTTCAACAATCAACATTACCGACATATTTTTATGAAACATTGACCGATATCGGCTCTCGCGTTCAACAAGCTGCACTTTAGCCTCATTTTCAGCTGTGATATCTTTCATAGCGCAAAAAGTTGATATTTTACCATCATCTGTTTTATTCACCATTCCTTCAATGGCAACAATAATATAATCGAGGTTCTTTTTGCGCAAGCGCAATCTCAGATCAGATATTTGCCCATTTTGTTTAACTAGTTCAAAATTATTCTCAAAATGAGATAAAAAATCTGGATGAACAAAAACAGAAAACGGTTTGCCAATTACTTCTTCAAAGGAGAATTTCAGAATTCTTAGCCATTCAGGATTTACATCCTCAATTACACCCTGCTCATTTAAAGTATAAAATGCCACCGGAGCTTTTTGATATAAACTCAAGTATTTTTCGCGGCTAAGAAACAGATCATCAGCAATTTGTCTGTTTTTTATTGTATTTCGGCGTATATAGAAAAATAATAGTAACGCTGACACCCCAACGAAAGCCCAACCTTTCATGGTTTGCAAAGATCTTATTGCTTCAGTGTCATCTACTAACATATTCACAATGCCATCTGAAAACAATATCCAAACAGCACCTATAAATAAGTAAAGTAAAGCGACCTTATGTTCAACCTGAACTTTCATAAATATCAACACAACCCTCTAATATACATAAATTTCTATAAAACAAGTGATTATTCTTTGTTGAAATTCACTGATAGGTGGTTCCCCCTATTTGTGTTAACGCGCATTGCCATGTGTTAAGTAAGCCATAAATTTGTATTCAAAACATATAGAAATGAAATCTCTTATCTACATTATCTTAATTTTTGTTTTTGCCAATGTGAGGGCAGAAGGACTGCCTACAACTATAAAAATTAGTGCTGAAAAAGTGATGAAGGGTGATACAGTTTGGATGAAATTACAAAAAAATGAGTCGATTAAAAGCATAAAGGAGCCTCTGAATTGGTACTCTTCTATTGATGGATACCTTGCTAAAGGCAAAAAATTAACTACATGCGATCTAAGCATTGGGAAACATAAAATTACAGTATTAGCTAATAGTGAAGAGACCATGCTAATTGCAGAAAATGAAATAACTGTTGAAAAATATACACCATCACCAAAAATGATTGAGTTAATTAACTGGATGACAGGCTACTTTAGCTCAAAGAATCAAGCAGATACATCAAGTGACAAGTATCATATTGATGTACGCCTTCGCATGAATCGAATTTGGAGTCAACGTACTGATGGATTCTGGATTTATGTGGAACAATCATATGCAACAGACACCGCTAAACCCTATCGCCAAAGGCTTTACCATATGATAGAAGCTAACGGAAAAATCAAAGATGAAATTTACGGAATAAATGACGATAGCCTGTATTTATATGGTTGGCAAAACCCAGCTATTTTCGACAACATGACTGATTCTGATATTTTTCTAAAGGAAAATTGCGGATTAGATTTTCATTATGTCGAATCTGAAAATTTATTTGAGGCAAAAACTAAAGGATGTGGTTGCAAAGCAAGCATACCTGGGATAGCATATATAACATCTGTATCAAAGATTCATAAGAATTACCTTACAAGTTGGGACTTGGGATTTAATTCTGAAAGTAAAATAGTAATGGGACCGGATAGCCCATACATTTTTGAAAAAAAGAGCAATTTCGATTGCAAATAAAATTAAGTCTGGCAACAGACGAGGTTCTTCTAAAAGGGAGTCGAAGCTTCATCTTTTTCATCATTGTTCATAGCGGAATAAGCGAAAAAGATAACTTTCCATCTGGTTAAATTGATTTTCAATTGCAGATAGAATCGCACCGATAACTCGGTGCTTATTTCATAGTTGCTTTCAACATTTCTAACGGGTAGATTTATTGACGACTCCCTTTTTTCTATTGAAAAAATCTTCAATTTATAATAAGAGTGGCCAAAATGGTTGCTCTTTTTTTATGCTAAAAATGAAAAAATGGCATGCCCGACTGTCAAATTTGACACAAAATAGCATTGGCACAAATTGTGAAATTACTACACCGGAAATATTAAAAGTTTGTTTAACCTTAATTACTATCAAAATGTCTGAATTGAATGGAAAAGTACTTCCTGGAAAAATATTAGTGAAGCCACAGGAAGCGGAAGAGAAAACTGCAAGTGGCATTATCATACCTGACAGTGCCAAAGAAAAACCTCAACAAGGTAAAGTAATTCTTGTGGGAGAGGCTAAAAAAGACGAACCAATGGTGGTGAATGTTGGAGACACAGTGCTTTACGGAAAATATTCCGGTACTGAACTTGACATCGACAATGAAGATTATTTATTAATGTCTCAGCAAGATGTGCTGTACATTCTTTAATTAGAAAATTAAAATTTGAAATACAATGGCAAAAGAAATTAAATTCGACGTTGATGCGCGTAATCGCATCAAAGAAGGAGTTGACAAGTTGGCCAACACTGTAAAAGTGACATTGGGACCAAAAGGACGCAACGTAGTAATTGAGAAAAAATTTGGTGCACCTCAGGTTACAAAAGATGGTGTAACAGTGGCCAAAGAAATTGAGCTTTCAGATGCTTATGCAAATGTAGGAGCTCAAATGGTAAAAGAAGTTGCTTCAAAAACAAACGATGATGCTGGTGACGGAACAACAACTGCAACAGTTTTAGCTCAATCATTAGTAACTGTAGGTTTAAAAAACGTTACTGCTGGAGCAAACCCAATGGACTTAAAAAGGGGTATGGACAAAGCAGTATTAAAAGTTGTTGAAAGCATCCGCAGCCAATCACAAGAAGTTGGTGAGAACAATGATCGTATTGAGCAAGTTGCTCGCATTTCTGCTAACAACGATGCAGAAATTGGAAAACTAATTGCAGATGCAATGAATAAAGCCGGAAAAGACGGTGTAATAACTGTTGAAGAGGCAAAAGGTATTGAAACTGAATTACAAACTGTAGAAGGTATGCAGTTTGATCGCGGATACATCTCACCTTACTTTGTGACAGACACAGAGAAAATGGAAGCTGACCTTGAAAACCCATACATCTTAATCTACGACAAAAAGATCTCTACAATGAAAGATCTTATGCCTGTACTTGAGCCAGCTGCTCAATCTGGTCGTCCATTGATGATTATTGCAGAAGATGTAGATGGTGAAGCTTTGGCTACATTAGTAGTTAACCGCTTACGTGGTTCACTTAAAGTAGCTGCTGTAAAAGCTCCAGGATTTGGTGACCGTCGCAAAGAGATGCTAGAAGACATCGCTGTGCTTACTGGTGGAACAGTTATTTCAGAAGAGAAAGGCATGAAACTAGAAGGTGCAACCCTTGATATGCTAGGAACTGCTGAAAAAATAACTATCGACAAAGAGAACACAACAGTTGTAAACGGAGCTGGAGACAAATCGCAAATTGAAGCTCGCGTTAAGCAAATCAAACAACAAATTGAAAACTCTACTTCAGACTACGATAAAGAAAAACTACAAGAGCGTTTGGCTAAATTAGCCGGTGGTGTAGCTGTTCTTTACATCGGAGCTGCTTCAGAAGTAGAAATGAAAGAGAAAAAAGACCGTGTAGATGACGCACTAAGTGCAACTCGCGCTGCTGTAGAAGAAGGAATTGTTCCTGGTGGTGGTGTAGCATACATTCGCGCTATCGAAGCTCTTGAAGATCTTAAAGGAGAAAACGAAGACGAAACAACTGGAATTCAAATTGTTAAACGTGCAATTGAAGAACCATTACGTCAGATCGTATTCAACTCTGGTAAAGAGGGTGCTGTAGTTGTGCAAAAAGTGAGAGAAGGAAAAGGTGACTTTGGATACAACGCACGTATCGATGAGTACCAAAACCTACTTGAAACAGGTGTTATTGACCCAACTAAAGTAACTCGCATTGCATTGGAAAATGCTTCATCTATCGCAGGTATGTTCTTAACTACAGAGGCTGTACTTGTTGAAGAAAAAGACGATGCTGCTGATGCTGCTGCCGCTGCAGCTGCTGCCGGAATGGGTGGTATGGGTGGTGGAATGCCAGGCATGATGTAAAAATCGTCCCCAAAATAAGCAAAAGGCTACTCGAAAGGGTGGCCTTTTTCTATCTTGATCTGAGATCATGGATCTTGGATATTTGATCCAAAATCTAAGATCTGTGATCCAAGATCTATTAAAAAAACTCCCACACAAATTAATGCGCAGGAGCTTCAATATATTAACCGATACTTATAATGCTACATATGATGTAGATATGTTTCAACTAATTTGGCAATCTCATCATGTTTACCATAAAGTCTTTCACTTAAATCTTTGTCTTCATAAGCTTTCAAATGGTCGACAAAGCGATCAATAACACCTGCAGGGAATATACCATTCGCTTCAAAATATGAA
>PKTE01000362.1 GCA_002869335.1 Salinivirgaceae bacterium
ACACCAAATGATTTTTATTATCGACCTCGCAAACCCCTCTATTTACTGTTCCATATTCCGACAAAGTATTCACTACTGGATAACCTACCATGCAATATTCAGAAGAACTGTTCTCTAACTTTTGCAAATAAGAAGCCATTACCTTAAAAGCATCTGCTCCATAAAAGTCATCTGCATTAATAACTGCAAAAGGCCCATTTACAGCATTTCGAGCAGCCCAAACCGCATGATTTGTTCCCCACGGTTTTGTTCTACCTTCCGGAGCGCTGTAATTACCTGGCAAATCATTCATATCCTGGAATACATAGTCAGTTTCTATCCCACCAGATATGCGTGATATAAAGCGTTCTTTAAATGCTTCTTCAAAATCTTTACGAATAATAAAAACAACCTTACCAAAACCGGCTCTCATGGCATCATATACAGAAAAATCCATAATTGTTTCACCATTTGGGCCCATTTGATCAAGTTGCTTGAGACCGCCATATCTGCTTCCCATGCCGGCAGCCAATATCATTAATGTAGGTTTTGTCATAATGCGTTCATTAAAATTTTAATCCAACAAAGATATAAATCATTTTACACAAAAAAAGAGTCGGATAATACAATAGAAAACTAGTTAAGAAATTGAAAAACAAGACAATTTTCACTAATTTTAATACAAATAAATAAATTATGAAGCCAATCCGTTACGTCCCCTTTGTTGCAATAATTACAGCTATTGCAGCCATCATAGCATACTGGGTAATTTATAATAACAACTTAAACTACACTAATCAGGAAAAAGAAATATTAAACCGCTTTACTTCAAATTTTGAGTCTGTACTTACTGGACAGGAAAGAGCCGCTAATTTATTTTACAATCAGGTAATTGCTTCTGATAAAATAATGGATATTCTTAAAAAAGTTCCCGAAAGATATGGAAAAGAAAAAGATGAACTTCGTTCTCAACTTTACAATGAATTAAAAGATAACTACGCTAAACTTGCCAAGCAGAACTTCAGACAACTCCACTTCCACCTATCCTCAGGAGAAAGTTTTTTACGATTTCACAGACCTGATAAATACGGCGATAATTTATTCCCTGTTCGCTATTCAATAGAAAAAGCCAATAAAACGCTAAAAATGGCCAAAGGATTTGAAGAAGGAAGGATTTTTAATGGATACCGTTTCGTATTCCCTATTCTGGATGGCGAAAACCACTATGGAAGTGTAGAAGTCAGCGTCTCATTTCTTGCAATAAGCGAAGCAATTAAAGAGATTGAGAACGTCAACACAACCGTTCTTTTTAAAAAGGATATAATAGATCAAAAAGTATTTGAAAGTGAAAAATCGAACTATAACTTATGTAAAGCAGCTCCAGACTATGTATTTGATAAAAGCATCGAAGAAAATCAGAACGAGAAAATATCATATCAGCTATTTAACCAGATAGCCTCAGCACATAAAGAGAAATTTGAGAAAATTTTAAAACAAAAATATGCTACGCTAAATGACATTTTATATGACAATCAAAACTATTTGCTCATTAATATTCCAATACCGAATGTGAAAGGGAAACAGATTGGCAATATTTTCATTTTTTATAAAAACGATGAGCTAAAAACCATCAAGGAAAGTATTTACGGAAAATTGAGCATATTAATATTGATGTATCTAATTATGTTCTTGAGTGGTATAATTATTATTAAAAGAGACAGGAAAATAATCAAATCAAGAGAATTAGCTAAAAAGTCTGAAGAAATTTTAACAGAATCGGATGAAATAAAAAGCAGGCTCTTTGAAATAATTACCCATGACCTACGGAATCACTTTAATGCAGTCAATGGATTTTTGGATCTACTCAATAAAAGGATAAACTTAAATGATGATAAGATCAATAAATTATACCATGGGCTCAATGATGCTGTAGAACTTACTAATAGTCTTATGGACAATTTATTTGTATGGTCAAGAATGCATATAGATAAAATAGAGACCACAAAAACAAGATTTGAAGCATCAAGTTGGTTGCAAAAAGAACTGACCCGTTTTAAAACAATAATGAAAAGAAAAGAGATTACTCTTATTAATAACACAAAAGGTACTGTTTACTTTAATGCTGACGTTGATATGATGAAATATATTCATCAGAATATTTTACTAAATGCCATAAGGTATTCCAGTAAAAAAGGTAAAATAACCACACAAATTGTCGATCACGGGACACACACAACATTAACAATTAAAGATGAAGGAAAAGGGATGAGTAACTCTGAAGTGTCAAACATTTTAAATCAAGACAGCTGGTCAGGGTCAAAAATAAGAAATGAAATAGGTTTGGGGTTGCTTATTACGCGAAAACTAATAGACTATCAAAATGGTAAATTTCAGATTGAAAGTGCAAAAGGAGTTGGCACAACAGTTACTGTTGAAATACCAAAATAAACGCTCCGAAGAAAACTCCGGAGCGTCTAAAATATTTCATGTTTGATTAATATCAGTTACCATTTTTATAATCCTCATCTGACCAATAAGTTGAAGCCTTGAATGATGAATAGGTTATAAATGCTCCAAAAACATTTTTTCCCTTTAGGTTTCCTTCAACATTGCTAGGGGGGCCACTAAATAATGGAGCCGAATATCCAGATTCTTCCTGAGCATCAAATAAAAAAGATGCCGCTTCTTCTGAAATACCAGCAATTTCCAATGTTACTTTATCGCCCTCATATAAAAACTCATCTTCACGTTCAACTTGTAGAAAAACAGTAGATAACCCAGTAATATACATCCCGTTAATTAGCACATCATCAGTTATAACGCGCTCACGCAATGTATCAGTCACCAAAGTATCGTTTACATAGGCATTGAACATATAAAAATTAGTTTCACTTCCATCTTCCTGGGCAAAAGCATTAATAAGCCATGCCTCCCATTGATCGATCCATTCAATTTCGATACTATCCAAATATGGCCTTGTTGGAACAGAATCAGTTGCTGTTATTAAATTTGGCTCACCATCATTATCTGTGTCAACATTGTCAATGGTCAAATAGTATCTGGTATTTGGGATCAAATAAAAATCAGTTGGTGTATAATAAAGTCCGGGTCCATCTTCAGTTAATAAAATTTCCTGATCATTTCCCGATATAGTTACCTCTGCATTCGTAATAGGATCAGGAGCCTGATCATTATCAAGATCTTTTGTCCATGACAATTTTACAACATGCGTAGTAGTATCGTCACTAATCATAGCCTCTACAACAGCATAGGGAGGCAGATCATTTGGTAGTTCATCACCTAAATCAATTCTTTCGGTGCAAGAACTAAAATATATTAATGTTATAAATATAAATGCAAAATATTTCATGGGTTAAAACTTAATATTAAATGTAACAGTAGGTAGAATACTAAACAAATAGGTCTTCTCTGCATATATTTTATCGGGCTGATTTGCATCTTGCTCAAAATTAATTGCCCATGCATTGTGCCTATTGTAAAGGTTATAAGTTGATAAGTTCCAATCGCTCAGTACTTTTCGCTCACTTCTACCCCATGGTTTATTTTTCCATGTTAATGAAAAATCCATTCTGTGATATGCGGGATATCTTTGCTCATTTAGACCTGAGTAAACTGGAATATAGTTTCCATCCCATCCCGCTAATCCTTGCGGAAATGTACCAGGTAAACCAGTTGAATAAACCCATGTAGCTCCAAGAGTCAAACGTTTTAAAATATCGTAGTTCAACACAATAGATACATCATGAGGCTTATCATACGGAGCTAAAAATCTATTCCCATCATTTATACTATCTATTTTTCTTTCGGTGCGAGAATAGGTATAACTTGCCCAACCACTTATTTTATCAAACTCATAACGTACCATAAACTCTGCGCCATAAGCCCATGATGTACCGAATCGCAATTCCGCTTCTAAATCTTCATTTAGCAGTAATTGAGCATTATTTTTGAAATCAATGGTATTCTGCATCCATTTATAGTAAACTTCAGCCGATGCTTTTACGCGGTCGTTAAAGAAGTTACGGAAAATTCCCGTAGCAACCTGATCTGCAATTTGAGGTTTCACATTAGGCGATGCTGAAAACCATATATCCAACGGTGTACCTGCATTTGAGTTACGCGCCATTTGTATATACTGTGTTGTTCTG
>PKTE01000229.1 GCA_002869335.1 Salinivirgaceae bacterium
GTTTTGATTTTGATTAACCACATATGCGTAGTTAACACCACATGAACTTACTACAAATGAAAGTCCGATAATGGATAAGATTACAATTAATTTTCTCATGATATAGGGCTTAATAATTACGGAGGCGAATTTGCACCAATTTTTTAGATTTCTTGATTATTTTATTTCTCATTAACAGAAATTTATCATTTAGTTCGTTAATTCTTAACATTATTGTAAAAATGTTTTGTGGAAAAATAATTGTTCGTAATTTTGCGAACATGAATTTTAAGATGCAAATAGATCCCATTACAGATGAGCAGAAAAAGCTTGCTCGTTATGCCAAGGCCATGGGTCATCCGGTGCGCGCATACGTGTTGGATTTGTTGGCCAACCAAAGTTGTTGTTATAGTGGAGACCTTACGGAAGTATTACCAATAGCTAAATCAACATTATCACAACACTTGAAAGAGCTGAAAGATGCCGGGTTAATTCAAGGACAAACAGAAGCTCCAAAAATTAAATATTGTGTAAATAAAGAAAATTGGGAAGAAGCTCAAAAGTTGTTTAAGAAGCATTTGGGCTTATAATATTTTTTTGCTCTTGTTGTTCGTAGTTTTGCGAAATACGAAATTTATTAAATATAAATCATCATGGAAATTAAAGTATTAGGAACAGGTTGTGCAAAATGCAAGACCTTAGAGAAAAACACACGCGATGCAGTAGCAGAGCTAGGTATTGATGCTGATGTCCAGAAGGTTGAGGATATCATGGACATTATGAGTTACGGGGTTTCTCGTACACCAGCTATTATAATCGATAATAAAATTGTGGTTGCGGGAAAAGCTCCATCCACTGAAGAAATGAAAACCATCATCAACCAAAATCTTTAATTATGAAAATTGTAAATAGTTTTATTGTTATTCTTTTAATGGCAACTTTTATGGCTTGTGGCAATGCTGATAATAGTAGTGCTGCAGATAAAGAATCTGTTGAGCAATCAGAAATTGATGCCAGTGACGTAGCTGTATATTACTTCCATTCTACGCGCCGATGCGAAACTTGTCTGGCAGTAGAGAGTGTTTCATCAAAAGCCATTAAAGAATTTTATAATTGTGTAATTCCTTTTGAATCATTTAATATTGAAGAGGAGGATGGGGCTAAAATGGCTGAGAAAATGGGTGTTAGTAGCTCTGCGCTAATAATTAAACGAGGCGACCAGAAGATAGATATTACACCTGAGGCCTTTATGTATGGTCGTGAACAAGGTGAAAAACTACGAGCGCTTATCAAAACTAAAATTGAACCAGTTAAGAACCTGTAATTTATATGGAAGCCTTTTTAACTGACTTAGTCAGTAATAGCAATTTTCCATTTTTCACGGCTTTTTTACTTGGACTTTTAACAGCAATTAGTCCATGTCCTATGGCTACAAACATTACAGCTATTGGGTTTATCAGCAAAGATGTGGATGATAAGAAACGCGTGTTTTTAAATGGGTTAATTTATACGCTTGGTCGTGCTATTTCCTATACAGGATTAGCATTAATAATCTACTTTGGTGCAGATCAGTTGGAATTATCGGGTTGGTTTTCTGTTTATGGAGAGAAGATATTAGGTCCATTGCTTATTGTAATTGGGGTCTTCATGCTTGACTTTATAAAGTTGAACCTTCCGGGTATTGGGAATCTGGGAAAGAGGATAGAGGAGAAAAAGTCAAAATCTTATCTGGATGCATTATTATTGGGAATTATTTTCGCTCTGGCTTTTTGTCCGTATAGTGGCGTGCTCTATTTTGGTATGTTGATTCCTATCACTGTTGCAAGTGCATCTGGTCTTTATTTACCTATAGTCTTTGCTATTGCTACGGGTATTCCGGTAATTATTTTTGCCTGGCTCATTGCCTATACTGTTTCAGGTGTAGGGACGTTTTACAATAGTGTGAAAGTTTTCGAGAAATGGTTTAGAAGGGTAATAGCGGTTGTGTTTATTGGAGTGGGGATTTATTATGTTGTAGTCATTTATTTTTAAATTAGTTGTCAGGTTTATAAGTTTATAAGTTTTTATGTTATTTGAAATACAAATAATTTAAACATAAAACTTACTAACTTCGAAGTCGAAAACAAAAAAAGCAAAGTTATGGCAACGATTAAAAGTTTCGAGCAAATTGAAGCTTGGCAATTATCCCGTGAACTGGTTAAGGATTTATATATCATATTTGATGAACAGAAATTAAAGACTCAATTTGAATTGATGTCGCAGATTAAAAGAGCTGCATTATCTATAATGAATAATATCGCAGAAGGTTATGGAAGATATAGTAACGGTGATTTTATTAGGTTTTTGGATTATTCTAGTGCATCAGCATCTGAAGTTAAAAGTATGCTTTACGTGATGGAAGATTTACAATTTATTACCAGGGATGATGCAAATACCTATCGTGCACGAATTGATGTTATTCAAAGTAAAGTGCTTAGACTTATTAAGTATTTAAAAGAACACAGAAGTAAAAAGGAGTAATTGGTATAATATTGCATTAACCGTTCAACATACAAACTTAATAACCTACAAACTTAGTAACCGAAAGAAATGAAGAAAGAATTCAAAATACTATCCTGGATCATCGTTATTTTTCTATTTGCATATTTTATGCCTCTAGAAAGCGAACGTTTCACAGGGGCTCTAATGGCCATGTTTGATCTTACCAAATGGTATGCACAGGAACATGTAATTTTATGTCTGCTGCCGGCGTTTTTTATTGCTGGTGTAATTGCCGTTTTTGTAAGTCAGGGAGCCGTAATGAAATATTTCGGTGCATCAGCTAAAAAGTGGCTTTCGTATACAGTAGCTTCTGTTTCCGGAACTATTTTGGCGGTTTGTAGCTGCACTATTTTACCGCTTTTCTCAAGTATTCATAAACGTGGTGCTGGATTAGGTCCGGCCATCGCTTTTTTGTATTCAGGTCCGGCAATAAATATTTTAGCGATAATTTTGACAGCTCGTATTCTTGGAATTGAAATGGGTATTGCGCGTATTATTGGTGCTGTGGTTTTTGCCATTGTGATTGGATCAGTGATGTCCATTATTTATAGAAAAGAGGAAAAAGAGAAACGTGATGAACAAGTAAATTTTCCAAATATACCTGAGAAGCGTCCCCTTTGGCAAACATCCTTACACTTTTTTACTTTAGTGTTGATTTTAGTTTTTGCAAACTGGGGCAAACCAGCCGAAGGGGTAACAGAAGGAACCTGGTTTTGGATCTGGAGTCACAAGTGGCACATAACAGGTTTTTTTGGAGTAGTGCTTGTTTATTCTTTGATTCGTATTTTAAAAATTAATTGGCTACAGGTGTTGCTAGCTGCAGTTGCTACTATAGCGTCAGGTGTGTTTTTCGAATCTCCTTTAGTTCCAATGGTAGTTGGTCTGACTGGTTTAAGTATAATTACACTTATAGATAAAAATGATGAGGATAACCGAGAATGGACTATGTCATCTTGGGATTTTGCAAAGCAAATTTTACCCCTTTTAGCCATTGGTGTTATGATAGCTGGGTTTCTCTTAGGTTCAACTCATGGAGATACGGCGATGCCTGGGGTTATCCCTGAAAGCTGGATTGCTGATTTAGTCGGAGGAAATTCAATATTATCTAATTTTTATGCGTCAATAGTTGGAGCATTCATGTATTTTGCTACGCTAACTGAGGTGCCTATTTTACAAGGTTTGATGGCTGCTGGTATGGGAAAAGGACCTGCATTAGCATTGCTTTTAGCCGGGCCTTCATTATCGCTACCCAACATGTTAGTAATACGCGGTGTAATGGGTACGCAAAAAACTGTTGTTTATGTAGTTTTAGTAGTTGTAATGGCTACAATTTCAGGACTGATTTATGGAGCTATTTTTTAATAATAAATATATCTTATACACATGAAATTAATTGAAAAACCCAAAATTCAAACATTTGATTTACCAGGAGTAGAGCATATTTCTTCAGAGGAAGCTTGGACTTTAATTAAAACTTATGAAGCGATTTTAGTTGATGTGCGAGAGGATCACGAGTGTGCAATTGAAACTATTGATTGTGACTCAACTATCTATCAGCCGATGTCAACTATTATGCAGAATATAGATGAAATTCCGAAGTTCAAACCATTGATTATTGTTTGTAAAGAAGGAATTAGAAGTGTTAAAGTTGTTAACTTGCTTAATATGCAGGGATTTGAAAATGTTTACAATCTTGATGGTGGAATTATAACCTGGAAGAAGAAAAACCTACCTATAGATAGTATTTTCGATGGAGAACATTGTCATGATTGTCATGGCGATTGCAAAAGCTGTAACTAAATATCATTTTCCTAAGGCGAAAATACCAACTGAAACCAGAATTATTAAGGTTGATATTCCAAAATAGAAAAATGCATATTTGTGTTTTTTTGCGGGAAGCTTCGTTTTAATGATAAAGATATTCCCAATCATACTTATAATAACTACAAATATCATATTGGAAAAGTGCTGAATTGCCCAGAATCTCAATGATGAGTACCGCATTGCTTCTTGAGCAGTTATAGTGTCATATGGCTTCTTTAAAAAGAAGTAGAGAATAACTCCCAGGAATAGGTCTATAATTAAAAATACCAGGAATGTTTTACGTAAAACATTTTCAAAACGAGCGTATTTCCTTTGTTTTACCCACCCTCTATATGAGTAAATTGATATAAAAATTGCAACAGAAAAGAATATAATGCTAAAGACGATATGGAATGCGAAAAATGCTGGATAAAATTGTTGCATTACTTTATTGTTAATGATCTTGCAAAATTATTAAAATCACTTGACATTATATCAATTGATTGAAATGTATGTAAAAAAAGGAAGCCCGCCTTGTAGAGAGTTTGGATCTCAGCAATCGACGGACTCATGAAAAGAACTATATTTTTTTGCTTTTACTTTCGAATCTCTTCAGAAAGTTTGTGAACTTTTATCTAATTACGCTTGCAAGATAGTATGCAACTCTGTAGAAAATCTGTTATTTTAATTTAGTCTAAATATAAATTAGCAATTAGCAATGATTTTCGAGAAATCCAATGCAAAACAATGTAGTTCATTTTGATAATTATAGTCAATTTTTATTTGATAATAATTACATATTTTGTGTACAATTTCAAGCCCTAATCCGCTACTATTCTTATTAGAGGAGCTTTTTACGAATCTCTTAAATAATTGTTCTTTTGGAATATTTAGTGGTTCTCCACTATTGCAAATTAATAATTGATTATTTTCTAAATTAATTTGAATTTTTCCATTTTCGGACCCATGTACAATGGCATTTTTAATAAGATTTGAGATGAGTACTTCAACTAAAACTGCATTCATTTGAACGCAAACGTTGCTTGAATTTATTTTTAAATCAAATTGACGGGCGTCAATGAGTATATTGTAATTTTCAATCAGGTTTGTAAGTACTTGATGAAGATTTATTTGGGTTGCTTCTCCATATTGATTATTCTCAATTCTAGAAATCATCAGTAATGACTGATTTAGTTTAGAAAGCCGATTAGCCGTTTCTAAAATTGTATTGATAGCAGTCAGTTCTTTTTCCTGGAGATTTTCAGATTGTAACAATAGTTCTGCTTTCCCTTTGATTACAGCCAGTGGCGTTTGTAGTTCATGAGATGTATTAGCAGTAAGTTCTTTGAGATTTAAATAATCGTTTTGCATGCGCTCAACCATTGATTGATGAACCCGATTTAATTTATCAAATTCATCAATTTCTGATGGTTCTACTTCCAGTTTATCCTTGCTTTTTATATCATAACTTTCAACTTTAGAAAGATTTCGAAAAAATACAGACCATACTTTTTCGAATACATGCTGGTTCATGGTATATATCAGTAGCATAAAAACAAACACCACTATAATTGAAGCTAATGTTATTTGCTGTACCAATTGGTCTGATGATACCAGTGATTTGTAAATTGTAATTTGATGGGTCCTGGTCGGAGATTTAAGAGAGAATCTCAAGGCACGATAAGGCACATAAGCCTCCTGTTCTTTCTTGAGCAAAACTGTGTCAATAAAAACCGGTTTGAGAGGTTGGTTCTTTTCAAGTATTTTAATGTCAACCTCTGTATTTAGAAAAATATAATTGTCAAAAGTTCCTTTTTGACTAAACATATTCTGGAAATTATGCATTTGACCCGTGAGTTCTTCATCTACATAATTTTTGATCATCATTTTTGAAATATGAAAAAACATATAGTTACTCGCAAATATTATAAATACGCTTATCGTAATTATTATTAAGCTTGTTTTAGTAAGTAATTTCATCTTTCAATTTTTATTGATCAAGGGTCAGTAATCGACATTTATGTTGCTGAAAACTTATATCCTACACCATAAACGGTACTTATATAATCTTTGCAGCCATGTTGTGTGAGTTTTTTCCGAAGGTTTTTGATATGAAGATATACAAAATCAAGTGATGCTAATATATCCACATGGTCACCTACAAGGTGCTCTGCTATAGAGGTTTTGGAGATAACTTGATTTCTATTTGTTGCCAGATAGTATAGCAGATCATATTCACTTTTTGTAAATTCAATAGTTTTTCCATCTACTTTTACTTGTCTGCTCTGTGAGTCTATTGAAAGAGCTCCAATTTTGAGTTCGCTTTCACCGTCGAATTTTAATCGACGCATCAAGCTATGAATACGAGCATTTAATTCTGGAAAGTGAAATGGTTTAACTAAATAATCATCAGCTCCCAAGTCTAAACCTTCAATGCGTTTATCTAATTCATCAAGTGCAGAAATAATTATTATACCGGCTTTTTTGTTTTCATTTTTAAGTTGCCTAATTATATCGAGACCACTACCATCTGGTAATCCAAGGTCAACCAGCACACAATCATAATCATATAATGAGCACAATTCAGATGCACTAAGTAACGTGGAGGCGGTATCACAATTGTATTGCTGATCTTTTACCAGATATTCTTCAATTGAATCTGCCAGGTCTTTCTCATCTTCAACTAATAGAATTTTCATTTCCTCCCGTTTTATGTTTTATATTCGAATGGTTTGTTAAATAGAGATTTGAGTTAAAAATAATATAAATTATAGCAACAAAGCCAAGTTGTGCCGATTAATTACAAATGTGTGATTTTATCGTTTTTGAATCCGTTTATGAAGAATAAAGCTTCCCAGAAATTGACCTAAAATTGCCAGAGCAATATTGACAATGATTATCCAATTTTCAAGATCATTAGATATTCTGAACCATACGATAAGTGGTATCGATGCATGAATCCATAAAACCCATTGAATAGAATACTTTCTTGATTTGGCCCTTAAATACCCCAATGGAATATTTAATGTAAAGGCTAGAACTGATGCTGTTATATAAGGATGGTTTGTGAAAACGCTCATTTTTTTTCAATCAATTAATTTGAAAAAGTTGTATGTGAAATGCAAAAGTACGATTATTGTGCAGGATTAATGCATCTTTGATTCTGATTTTAATTTTTAAAAACATGAAAATACTAATACTTTGTACAGGAAATAGCTGTCGTAGTCAGATGGCACAGGTATTTTTGCAATCATTTGATAAGCGATTAAACGTTGCCTCTGCAGGAACTGATCCTTCTGGATATGTTCACCCTAAAGCTATTCAGGTTATGAAAGAAGAGGGAATTGATCTTTCTCAAAACGAATCTGAATCGGTTGAGAAATACCTGGATACAGCCTGGGATTATGTTATTACTGTTTGTGGAGGAGCAAAGGAGACTTGTCCAACTTTTTCAGGAGATGTAAAACACCAATTGCATATTGGTTTTGATGATCCAGCTGAAGCAACGGGCACTGAAGATGAGATTTTAAATGAGTTTAGGAGAGTTCGGGACGAAATTAAAAGAGATTTTACTTTGTTTTTTAATGAAAAAATAAAACCTGAATTGTAATGAATAAAAAGCGTCTTTCATTTCTAGATCGATACTTAACAGTTTGGATTTTTGCGGCCATGCTATTTGGTGTGGGTGCTGGTCACTTTTTCCCGGAAGTTGCAAATTTTTGGGATAGTATGAGTAGTGGGACAACTAATATTCCAATTGCTATCGGACTTATCGTAATGATGTACCCACCTTTGGCAAAAGTGAAATACGAAGAAATGCGTGATGTGTTTCGTAATAAGAAAGTATTAATTCTATCTCTTATCCAAAATTGGATAATTGGTCCTGTATTGATGTTTGTCCTTGCTATTGTCTTTTTGCAGGATTATCCACATTATATGTACGGGTTAATTTTAATTGGATTGGCAAGATGTATTGCCATGGTAATTGTTTGGAACGATTTAGCTCAGGGCGATAATGAGTATGCAGCCGGATTGGTTGCTTTCAATAGTGTGTTTCAGGTTTTATTCTTCTCGGTATATGCCTGGTTTTTTATTTCTTACTTGCCAGAAGCTATAGGTATAAAAGGGACTGCAGTTGATATTACAATGGCCGAAATTGCCAAAAGTGTTTTCATCTATCTTGGGATACCATTTATAGCTGGAATGATTACACGTTATTCGCTTATCAAAATTAGGAGTAAAGATTGGTACCAGAAAAGTTTCATTCCTAAGATAAGCCCACTTACTTTGATTGCCTTATTATTCACTATTTTTGTTATGTTCTCCTTGAAAGGGGAGTATATCGTGAAGTTGCCGATGGATGTGGTACGCGTGGCTATTCCTCTAGTTATCTATTTCGTTGTAATGTTTTTCGTATCCTTTTTCATTAGTCGTAAAATGGGTACAGATTATAAGAAAACCACAACTTTATCGTTTACAGCAGCCAGTAATAATTTTGAACTAGCCATTGCGGTATCTGTGGCTGTATTTGGAATTAGTTCCGGCGAAGCTTTTGCCGCCGTAATTGGTCCTTTGGTTGAGGTACCAGTGTTAATTATATTAGTAGGTGTGGCACTTAGGTTTAAGGATAAGTATTTTTAGCTGCAAAGTCTGTAGGTTAATAGGTTGGTAAGTTGCCAGGGAGTGAGTTGATTAAGTTGTCAGATTTTGATCGGTTGCTACATATAGAAAAGGCCGAATTTGAATGTCAACTTAGCGTATGAATTGCTTGAGACGTATTTAAATCGCCATGTCATTTTTTAAATGGTTTAAAATGCTTAAATTAAGCATTCTAACTAAAAAATTGTATTGACATGGATAGTATAGGATTTTTGGGAGGTGGACGCATCGTACGGATATTTTTGCAAGCATGGAAAAATTCCAAATCGATGCCGTCTAACATTTCTATTTTCGAAACAGATTCAAAGGTTGCAGAGGATTTAAAGAAATCATTTGAAAATATAAATATTGTTTCTGGTTTTGCAAATGCAGTAGCTGCAGATATTGTATTTATAGCTTTGCATCCACCAGTAATAAAAGAAAAACTAGTTGAAATTGCAGAGCATCTAAAATCGGATGCCATTGTAATTTCACTTGCACCAAAAATTGATATTGATAAAATGATTGTGAAACTTCCCGGAAATAAAGTAGTTAGAATGATCCCTAATGCTACATCATATATCAATAGGGGATTTAACCCTTTATGTTTTTCAAAAGAATTTAAGGAGGTAGAGAAAAATAAAGTTCTAGAATTATTGAAACCACTTGGCGATACTATTGAAGTGCCGGAAAGCGAATTAGAAGGGTATGCAATTATTTCAGCCATGTTACCTACCTATTTTTGGCCACAATGGAAAACTATGATTGAATTGGGAGGGGAGATGGGTATTGAAACTAAAGATGCTCGAACCTCTATAAAAGAAACGCTACTTGCTTCGATTGAGTTGATGTTTGATAGTGATTTGGATTATGAGTTAATGTCAGATTTAATACCTGTAAAACCTTTGGTTAAAGTAGAAGATCAAATTAATCAGAGTATTACGGAGCAACTGCTTTCTCTTTATCAGAAAATTAAGCCATAGTTTAAGAAAAGCCTTTTAAGTAAATTTAGTTTTCTTAATATATCAAATTGATAATGAAATTATTATTCACCGGGTTATAAAGTGAAACATTAATAATTAATCATTAATTTCCCTCATCACTGTTTCAATAGTTCCCCACAGCCTTTCTGCCGACTTATCCCATGTGAAAATTCCCGATTGTTCTTTTGCATGTTCCACTAATTCGTTGCGAAGGGTGTTGTCGGTGCTTATTTTTAACATCGCTTCGCTGATTTCTTCAACCTTGGTTGGATCTACGTATAGTGCAGCTTTGAGCCCAACTTCTGGTACAGAAGTTACGTTACTGCATATAGCTGGGGTATGACACTGAATTGCTTCTGCTACCGGGATGCCAAATCCTTCGAAAAAAGGTACAAATGCTAAAGCATGTGCTGATGCTAAGAGTTTGTGTAGGTTCTCCGGGTTTTGTCGTCCAAGGAACATTACATCTTCTTTAAACTGCATTTTTTGATGTTCAATGCTGATGTCATCGTTTCTGAAAAGCGGTTTTCCTACTAGAACCAATTTAAAGCCTTGTTTGTCTGATTCTTTGAATTTATCAAAGGCTTTGAGCAGGTTATGTATGTTTTTGCGTGCACTGAATGCTCCTACAAATAAGAAGTAGGGTTTGCCATCGCTGAATTCTACCCTTGTTTTAATCTGCTCTTCTTCTTTTATGGGCACATACATTTCGTTAGCTCCGTTGTAAACCACATCAATCTTTGATTTATCAACCCCATAAGTTGTGGCAATATCATTTTTCGAATACTCTGATACTGTAGCTAGTCTGGTGGCTATTTTTGCAAATCTTGGAAAATAATAATTATAGTATTTTCTATATAAACCGGGAATGTCCTGTGGTCTGTGGGCAAAGTTAATATCGTGAATAACACCTATCTGAGGCACTTTTGTTTTGAGAGATAAGAAGCCATCAGGCGATAGGAAAAGGTCAGCTTTGTATTTTTTAAGGATACGTGGAATTTGTATTTCAAACCAAAACATGTGTAAAAAGGCATGTCTTGTTGGCAATCCTACAACTATAGGTTTAATATTATTACTAAAAATGAATGATTTGTCGTAAGGGCGGTCGAATATGAACAAGAACTCATGCTCCGGGTGCGATTGGGTAATTCTTTTAAGGTTTTCATAGGTAAACCAACCAATTCCTTCCAATCTGTCTTTTAAAAGCAAACGTACATTTACAGCTATGCGCATATCCGATTTTTCGTTCAAAGATAGTATTTCCCTAAAAAATTGCCTTCATTTCAATGGTTTTGCGTGCACTTTTAAGAATAATAGTTAAAATAATTAGAAGAATTTACCAAATAATTTAACTTTGCCGCACGCCAAACTAGAAAACTTGATGAAGAATTTTTTACGCGCCTTGCAAACGCATTTCCCTTGGATGCATGATATGCGTTTTCAATATAAATTGAATCATTCCAAACGTACGGGTAAACCTCATGAGCATGACTTTAATGCGTTGGGCTTATTTGATATTCCGGATGATAAGGTTTTTATTGATGTGGGGTCAAACAGAGGCGAAGGCATACAGTCTACTTTGATTACCATGAAAGGAGAAAACAAAATTATCGGTTTTGAACCTAATCCACTGGTATTTGAGAAATTGAGATCGTACTTTAATGGTAATGGTCGTGTGGAGCTTCATAATTGTGGTTTGGGGGCTACTGAGCAAACTCATCCTTTATATGTGCCTTTTTATCGCAACTGGATGTTTGACGGACTTTCATCATTTAAAAAATCAGAAGCGGCAGATTGGTTAAAAACACGGTTAAGTGGGTTTAAAGAGAAACGCTTGAGTATAAAAGAGGTGAAATGCGATATAAAAACCATGGATAGTTTTAATCTTAATCCGGGTTTTGTGAAAATTGACGTGCAGGGTTTTGAATTGGAGGTACTTAAAGGTGCTGTTCAAACCATTGAACATCATAAACCTGTCATGCTCATTGAATCTATCAGTGATGATGTTGTTGAGTTTCTATTGCCATTCGGTTATAAGTTTTATTCCTATGAAAATGGTGCGCTCATAGAGGGTAAGGGTGCGTTGAACACTTTCTGCATAGTAAAATAAAAACCAATAAGTCTAGTAAAAAGAAGTATTTATTTGATCTTCTTCTTATGGTTTAACTATCGATTCAAACTAAGCTCTATTCCAACAACTATATTCGGCAATTTGTCAGAATTATCTGGCATATCTTTGAGTAATGTGCTAAGTCTGTATTGACCATAAAATGCTACTCTGGGAAAACCAATTCTAGCAATAATACCGTATTCGATATCTTCCAGGTAGTCTACGTTTTTAAATTTTGTTTTTTGCTTTTTTGCATTTACAATGCCTTCATCAGCCTTAATTACATGATTCTTGCCAATGTTCCATGCACCATATCCACCAACATCGAAGAATTTTCCCAGGTAATTGCCAGCCCTCCCCATACGGAAACGCCAGTAATAGTTACCGAAAATTTGATGTAAGTTTAGTTTTTCTTTTTCGTATTGAATATTGTCAATCAGCATCTTTTCATTGTTTTGAGCTATGCTGTATGTTTGATAATTATAGCTCAAATCCAAACCATGCGACCACCAAGAGGTTAATTTGTTTTTATAGCGTATTCCAATCCCAAAACTTCCACTGCCCCAGTATTTTGCTGGTAAGCTGTCCGCAGATGCGCCAATAGTTTGACCCGCCTTTAGATAGGGGTAAAAGTAGTGCTTTTTATTTGGGCCGTAGTTGGTATTCCTTTTCGCCCATTCATTTTCTACATTATCATAAAGTAGGTATCGTTGCCCAAATCCTGTTGTGAAAATGAAAGATAGAATTGCGAATATGATAACTTTTTTCATTGTTTTTTATTTTGTGATTAGCGGGTAAATTCGGCATAATATCCATTGAAAAATACAGCCAAAATATTTCCTCCCTGCAGCTTATCTTTTGAAATTGAGACAACCTCTTTTTGATATGGCTCAACCAAAGCATATTCTAAAATAAAACCATCCGATTGGCGAATATGGTAATAAACTTTATTGGCTCCTATGGAGAAATAGCTTTGTTGATTGTCATTTAAAACTATACTCACTACATTTTCTTTTTCTTCGAAATTGAAAAGTGTTTCAGGCGTTTCTTTTTTATTAGTTTTAGTGAAATACCCAGCCTGGGGCATGCCGTATCCATGGGCATAATCATAGTATGGATATAAATGGCCAGATTTTTCAATTTCTCGCATGAGTTGCATGTTGGTTTTGTCAGGATTTGCCTGCCATGCACATGCTACAAAACCGGCAATTAACGGAGCTGAAAAAGAAGTACCATAACTATCTGTGATATTCGTTTTTGATGCTGTTATAGCATGACCGTAACCTACCACGTTAGGCTTTAGTCGTTTGTCAGCAGTTGGCCCATAAGAGCTGAAATTAATGTGGTAGTCAGTAAATGGGTCTATTCCTCCGATGGATAAAATGCTGTCAGCATCTGCTGGGGCTCCCATATATTTCCATTCTATATCGCCTTCATTTCCCATAGAGTTTACTACAATCATACCTTTGGCAGCGGCCATGTTTGCAGCTCTAGTTACCAGACTTGTTTTACCGTCCATGTCGTTTATGAAATACCGATGGTGTGTATAGCCTAAAGAACTGCTGATGATGTCAGCTCCTTTTTTGTCTGCCCATTCCATGGCTTGCATCCAGTTTACTTCCTCTGAGAATGGTTCTGTGTTTTTTTCTGTTCGTGCTAATAAAAACTCAGCATCATTAGCCAGACCCATTTGCTTTCCTTTTGTAATACCAGCGATGCATGATAAAGTTGCTGTGCCATGGCTGCTGTAGTCGTATACAAAAGGTTTTTCTTTTACAAAATCCCAGGTGTCAATAATGCGGTTGTTTTCACGTAAATGTTCAAAAGCAGGGTGTTTGTCAACTTTTGGAAACCCACCATCAAACACAGCTATACGAATGCCTTTTCCTGTGAAGCCTGCATTTTTAAATTTAGACCCTTGCATCCCTTCAATCTGCTTTTTCAACATAAATTTATAGTCATTGCTAAGCTTCATATTGATTTTTTTCTCAGCTAAATGCGATTCGCTGCGAATGAGTTCTGTACTTTTAACAAATGGTAGTTTACTAATAGCCTCAATCTGATTTGGGTATGCCCAAACGGCAATGGCATTAAACCATCTTGTTTCGCCTGTTGTGGATTCAGATAAATCTAAAACGGCAGTTTTATAATTTTCATTAATTGGGTAATCTGTAATGTGATTCAATGAAATATTCGCCTTTAACTTTCTCTCAATTGCTTTGGAATCAAAATAGGTATAAGGATCGAATTCTACATCTTTTTTGTCTTTGAAAAATACCCAGTATTCGCCTTTTTGGGCTTGCGCTAATGCAAACGAAAGAAAAAGCGCAAATAAAATAAGATATTTCATTTCAATATGATAATTAAATGAATGTTGTCAAATTGCGACCAATTTAATATAAATTCATTTTTTATGAAATTAAATACAGCAAAATCAATTGGTGGTAGACTAAAAAAATACCGCCATTTTTTAACTGACGGTATTTTCTATATAATTCAGTGGTTTTAATTATAGGATTTTAATGCTCAATCCTTTCATGTCCTGCCATCCATTTACATCAACAACTCGTATCATAAAATGATAATCACCTTGATCTATATCAATAGGGATAGTTATTTCTAGATGAGTTGTGATTGTTTGAGGAGCATTTGGAATTTCATATCCTTCAATCAAAAAATATGGATTTATGGGAGTTTGAACTGGCCAAAGCTCACACTCTTGAAGCTCAGTTGTGTGTGAATGGTGATCAAAATTATTGTGTATATCCAAGCTGTATGAGCCCAGACCTTCATTATCTGTAAAAGTGGCTATGAAGGTAAATGTTTCCCCACGATACAGTGTGTCGCAATGCTTTGGGAATGCATCAATTGCACTAATGTCAATCGTTGGGGGAGTTTGATCTGTGTCGTCATTTTTCTTACAACCGCTTAAAGAAACTACAAGAAAAACAATGAATATTAATATTTCTGAAATTCTCATTTTAATTAAGATTTAAGGTAATTGGATAATGTTGTGAAAAAGCAACACCACCACCAAATGCATCAGGTGATTTAATAACAAGATAATAATTTCCTGATTGCCATGCTGCACCTCCATCTAAATCGCCTGTAAGGTCGGTTGGCTCTGGATTATTATCACTGGTTGCGCCAACTACAATTGAAGCATCAAAATTATATTCCATGTGATTTTCAAATTCATGAGTGTGGAGTAAGGTGATGGTATTCATTGTATTAACGTCAGCATCTTCAAGATTTTGATTTACTCTCACTAAACCAATATAGATTCCACCTAAGGCAATGTTGTCAGTTATAGTTCCTGAGATACTTATGACTTCTCCGTTTGTAAACTCTTCATCTGTTTGTGGAGCAGTTGAGACTGTGATGGTTGGAGCTTCAGTGTCAGTTGGATACACTACTTCTAATTCTGCTTCTTTTTCTGTTACATAGCCTTTCATGTCAGTAATCATGAAATGAAAATGGTAATGTCCTGTATCTGCTTCAGTAGAAACATCAATGTGCTCGTGGAAAGTAGGATTAATTATTCCGGCAAATTTTGTGTAGGTAGTATCTACTTCCCACTCTTCGTGCATCGGGTTTTTGTGTTCTCCCTCAGGATGAATCGTTACCTGAATAGTGCTCACTTTATTTTCCGCCTCAATTTCAGCTTCAATGTGAAGATCTGAGCCGGCATAGGCAATGCCTGAGTTTTCATATCCAAATTCCCATGATAGAATTACTGGTGCATTTGTTTTTTCATCATCGTCTTTCTCACAGCTGGTTAATAGTGTTAATCCAATAAATAGTAGTGTTAATATTTTTAAATTTTTCATAAGTATAAAATTTAATTTAAAAAGTAAAAGGAATTTTTACCGAAACAGAGAAGTTGATTCCCGGTTCAGGTAAATTTATTAATCTGTAATAACTAGTATTGTTTAAGTATTTTTTGTCGAACAGGTTATTGACTCTAAATGTAAAATGCACCCATTGTTGGTTCCATTTTAGCTTAGTTCCCATCGATAAATTGACTAAACTATATCCTTCTGTCTCAAACTCCGGAGGAACAATGCGTGATTGTTTGCCGGTTAATTTATAGTCAATAGAAAAATAAGTTCCCATAAACTTATCAGTAATGTTTGGAGTGTATTTTAAACTGAAAAGCAATGTAGGTGGAGGCGAAAATGGTAGTGTATAGTTTTTCTTTTCTCCTGACAATTGTTCAGAGAATACGTATTCTGCTATAACACCCATTTTAAGTGATTCCATAATTTTGTAATGTCCATGGATTTCTCCTCCAAATCGTATTACTTCGCTCTCATGATATTCAAATATTTGATTTCCGGCACCATGCTCAAAATCGAAAAATGGAGTAGGATTCAGATAAATGTAATTTGGAAAGTAATTTACAAAAGGACTTAATTGAAATGCCCAAAGAGGATAGTGGAATTCACCAGATACATCTAATTGATATGATTCTTCAGGATGCAAATTCTGATTTCCAATATCGTAACTAAACGTATGAAAATTGACTCCGTTTGCTGCCAGCTCTTTGGCAGTTGGCATTCTATAGCTTTTTCCTAAGTGAGCCTTGCCTTCAAAGTGTTTCAAATTGTAGTTGATACCCACAGCATAACTCAGGTTAGAAAAGGTTTTATTTAAGTTCGTTGCCCGTTGCAAATTTTCATAAGTTGTGTCATTTGTTTCCTGATCTAAAATTCTTGACTTATACCAGTCATAATATTCCTTTGAATTAATATGTCCAATATCGAATCTTAGACCGGAATGAAGCAATACCTTTTCATTTAATTTCCATTTGTCATAAATAAATGCACCACTCTGAATTTGAGTGAATTCAGGAATAATAAAATTCCAGCCACCTATCTCATTTTTTTGAAAAGATGTTTGCACTCCTGATTGAAAAGTGTGATTGTGAATTTTAAATTGGTCAGTTAAGTTTGCTGAAACTGTATTTTTGATGAATTTTCGTTCCAATGTTTCAGCAACCCCTAAGCTGTCTGGTAAGGTTTCAGGCATGTAGCCATGGTTAATATATGGACCTCTTTCCTCACGAAGATTGTGCTGCCAGCCTAAATCAAATCTTAATAAATGATTTTTACCGGTTCGCGCGATATGATAATTAGCTTTTAAATGCTTTACTTCCTGAAAAGGCAATTGAATATCGCGTTTGTCAGCATCATGCAATTGCCTGTCAACATTAATTGGTTCTAATCCATGGGCGTTGGCAAAAAAACCAACCTTTGAAAAATAACCGCTCAAATGAATATTTGAATGCAGGCTATCGGTTTTATAACCAATAGTCAGATTTACGCTACCTTCCTGACCTGCTGTATTTCTCATTCGGTTATTATTCAGTTGTACAGGGTAACTGTAAATATTTACAACACTGGTTGGTACCTTATAATCGGCATAGTCAGACCATGATCCATTTGTGGTGAAATACACCTTTGTTTTACGCCCATATATATTTAAGGAACTACCAATTTGGTCGTTTACACTCTGAGCACTAACGAGCAAGTTTCCTCCAGATGTATTTTCCATGGGAACAGAGATGCTTTTCAGATTGATTACACCACCAATAGCATCAGAACCGTAAATGAGTGATGCCGCTCCTTTGATTATTTCGGCCTCGGAAATGGTTTGCTGATTGATTTCTAATCCATGATCGGCTCCCCATTGTTGAGCTTCGTGTTTAATGCCATTTTCAGCTACTGCCACCCGGTTGAAACTTAAACCTCGCAACACAGGTTTTGAAACCCCGGCACCAATATCCATAGACGAAACTCCGGGTAATCTGCGTAATGATTGCATCAAACTACCACCCAGGTTTTGTTCAATAAATTGGTTGTTAACAATCTCAATGTTATGAGACTCTTCCCTTCTTTTTTCACTTGCATGGTGATCTTCAATGATAACCTCTTGCAAAAGCTCAACACTCGGTTTTAGTGTTACAACCAGATTTGCTGTATTTGGAATTGAAATGCTTTGCTCTTCAATTTTATAACCAACATATGAAATTACGATTTTATAATGCCCACGTTTTAATCCACTGATTTTAAAAGTACCATTTTGGGTACTAATTGAATGAAGATTTTCGGGTGTGACATTAATAATAGCTCCGGAAACCGGGTCGCCTTTTGTATTTATAATTTTACCGAATATTTCATATTGTTGGCTGAAAACAACTTTTGTCAACAGCAAAATCATTGCTGTTAGAATTATGTTTTTCATGCCATAATATTTGAAAATAACTACTCTTAAGTTTTTAAATAGTAAAAGTAGTTGTAGGAGGGGCTCTTAGCTGTTTTATTGATCCGGTGAATGAATGAAAAGAAGTATTAGTAACTTCTTGTATAATTTCTGTCTGGTAAGTAAATGTTTGGTATGTAACAGCTGGTTTCGGTTCATCGGAAATTGCAAACTCGCAGGACACTATTGGACATTCCTTTTCATATTCTTCAAAGAATACATTGCCTTTTTTCTCATTGTTGTGATTGCAATTATGATGTTCGTCGCTAGCAATTGAATGGTGGGCTTTTTCAAATCCGGGCAAATGATATTGCAATATATGTATAAACCGATATTGAATCGGTAAAAAGAAAATCTGTAAAAATATTATTGCTATAAAAAATGATTTTCTATTCTTATGCATGATTTGGGATTTCGCTTTTGAATAACGCTTTCTTACAACAAATGTTTAGTAAAGGTTAATTTTTTGAATGGTAAGTTAATATTATTTATCTTCAGATTCTAAAATCTGCTAACCATGGGTCTTTTAAAGGCAGCTATGACAATGCTTTTTATGTCCTTTGCTTTTTTATTGTATGCGCAAACTCCTGAATTTCAGCATTTCTCTATAGATGAGGGTTTGTCGCAAAGTGTTGTGAATTGTGTTTTTCAAGATAGTGAAGGTATTCTTTGGGCAGGAACTCAAAATGGCTTAAATAAATATTATGGTTATGATTTTATTACATTTCTTAATTCACCCGAAGATTCAAATACAATTTGTGGGAATTGGGTATACGATATTGTAGAAGACCAGAAGGGGTTTTTATGGATTGCTACAAAGCAAGGAGTTTGCAGGTATGATAAGTCAAGTAATTCATTTCAGTCTATTAATCTTAAATTAGAAAATGCTACAAATCCCTCGGAGATTGTATATGGGCTTTTTATAAATAAGAGTGGAAACGTGTTGATCAATACTCCTATGTTTGTGTATGAATATGTTTATCAAACAGAGGAGCTTATACATTATCGGAAGTTATCTTCTGATTTTTTTTCAATAAACGATCAACGTGTGGCAATCTTTGAAGAGAATGATATTATTTATGCGGGATCGAAAAATGAACTTTGTGTAATAGATAAATCTCAAGACAAATCAAAAATAGTTTACGACAACAATAAGGAGACTTTTGGAGATATATCTTGCATTTTTAAGGATAATAATGGTAATGTATGGTTTGGTTCAAAAAAAGGGTTGTATGTTAAATTCAAGGGGAATAAGAAATACAACAAGATTGCCCAATTTGAAAATATAGTAACAAGATCTATTATTCAGGATAAAAATAATGTATTGTGGATTGGAACTGAAAATGGACTTTTTATTGCAAAATACCGATATATACAAAACAAACTAAAATTCAATACGAAGCGAATAAATGATGTGAACTTTCGCATAGTTTTAGATCAAATTATAGATCAGTCAAATAATTTATGGGTAGGAACCATACAAGGTCTTTTTAAGTCTGATTTAAAACCGTCAAAATTTCGATTATATCGTCAAAGTAATCGTGAGGGCAGCGTAGATCTATCATACAACGTTGTAGCCTCCCTTTATAAAATGAACGATAGCATAATTTGGGTTGGAACATGGGGACGAGGACTCAATATTTTAAATAGAAACACCGGAGAGGTAATCAATTATGCCAATAGTCTA
Source organism: Salinivirgaceae bacterium (assembly GCA_002869335.1). Classification (GTDB taxonomy): domain Bacteria; phylum Bacteroidota; class Bacteroidia; order Bacteroidales; family Salinivirgaceae; genus Salinivirga. Next base: position 20,006 of record PKTE01000229.1, read on the forward strand.
AAGGGGAAATACTATCTCGAAAATGATTTTGTTCATGTAATATTTAAAGATCATAAATCACGGTTTTGGATTGGTACACGCGATGGATTGTTTGTTTATAATGAAAAAAAGCAAAATTTTACACGTCCTAAATTTTTAGTAAAAAACCTTCCTCCCGATTTAGAGGATCACAGGATTTACACCATTATTCAGGATAAGGAAAATCGATATTGGATTGCTACTCAGAAGGGTATTTATGTTTTTAGAGAAGCTACAGGTCAAATGATTCATTTGTCTGCGGAGTCGTCTGAAAATAAGCGGTTGAGTAATAATTTGGTTTATGATATTCTGGAGGATGTTGATGGAGATGTTTGGGTAGCGACCAGTGAAGGATTAAACAAAATTAATCCTCGCAATTTTTCCTGTAAGATTTATACATCTGATCCAGATAATATAGAATCGCTTAGTGATAATTTTGTGGTGTCATTGGCTCAAACAGCTGATAAAAAGATATGGATTGGTACTCAAAGTGGTTTGAATTATATCGAACCAGAGGTTGATGTAGTGTTTAGATTTTCAAAATTTAAATCACTAGAGAAAAGACTTATTTATGAAATTGTTGTGGATAAAAATGAGCATCTATGGTTAGCTACTCAGGATGGACTGGCTTTTTTGAAACCAGAATTAGCTTATATAAAATATTTCACTGTTAGAGATGGTTTGCAAAGTCAGGAGTTTAATTTGAGAGCAGAGTTTAAAGCGGATAATGGAGAGCTCTTTTTTGGGGGAATGAATGGGTTTAATTCCTTTTACCCGGATTCTTTGGTGACTAATAAAAACAAACCCGATATAGCTGTAACATTTTTGAAGTATCGATCTGCGGATAATAAAACAAGTATAGTAAGAACATTTGATGAGCCTATTGTTTTGCAGCAAGGCGCTTTTGACATAACCATCAATTTTGCAGCGTTGGATTATACTAATCCAGAGCAAAATCAATATAGATATCGTATGACAGGCCTTTCAGATGATTGGGTTGATATAGGTCAGCGTAGTTATGTTATTTTTTCAAATCTGTTGCCTGGTAAATATACTTTTACTGTAATGGGCACTAATAATGATGGTATTTGGAGTGATGAAAGCCGTCCGCTTATAATTATTGTTCATCCTCCCTGGTATTTTAGCATTGTGGCTTATGTGTTTTATATAATGGTTTTAATGTTTAGCATTTGGTTGTTTTTCAGAATTAGGCAGGCAAAACTGGTGAAAGAGCGTGATTTCTTAGCTCAAAATGAAAAGATACTGATTGAAGCAAAAGAAAAAGCCGAAGAAAGTGATAAACTGAAATCTGCTTTCTTAACTAATATGAGTCATGAAATACGGACACCGCTTAATGGTATTTTGGGATTTTCAAAAATGTTGCAAAAGCCCAACTTGAAACCTGAAAAGTTAGGTAAGTATTCTGATGTTATTGTCGAGAATGGGCAGCAACTTTTAAGTATCGTAAATGATATTCTTGATATTTCTTTGATTGAATCAGGTCAGATAAGAATAGAACAGAACAGGGTTGATATTCAATTAATATTAGATGATTTGTATGATAGCTTTTCAACTAAAGCACAAAGTAAAAACCTGAAGTTTGTAAGAGAGGACTATAGTATTAAGGGTGTAATTATTAATACAGATGAGAAGCGACTTAAACAAGTATTGCATAATCTGATACACAATGCCATTAAATTTACAGATGAGGGAAAGGTAGTTTTTGGATGCAATCAGGATGAAGGTCAATTGCTTTTTTATGTCAAAGATACTGGAATAGGAATTTCAACGGAAAATATTAAAAATATATTCAAACCTTTCAGGCAAGTGGAATGGGAGCATGCAAAAAAGAAAGGTGGGAATGGACTTGGACTTACCATTTCTAAAGAATTGGTAGCATTAATGGGAGGTACTCTTAAAGTCCGATCCTCTCAGGGTGAGGGTACCGTCTTTACCTTTAATCTGCCCATCAAATAGTGAACACTTTATATTCCAATATCCTAAGATGATATTTTCTTAGTATATTCGCTTTCAAATTTTTTTGTATGAATGGGAAGAAGATTTTAGTTACCGGTGGTACAGGATATATTGGTTCGCATACAGTTGTAGAATTACAGCAAGCAGGGTACGAAGTGGTTATTGTAGATAACCTCTCGAATTCGGAAGCAGATGTTGTGGATAGAATTACTGAAATAACCGGAAATTCACCAAAATTCTATAAAATTGATTTAACTGATTCAGATGCTTTAAGAGAAGTTTTTGTTAAAGAAAAAGATATTTTTTCAGCTATACATTTTGCAGCCTTTAAGGCTGTAGGAGAGTCTGTTGAAAAGCCTTTAATGTATTACCGGAATAATTTAAATTCACTAATTAATTTATTAGACTTATCAGGGGAATTTAAAGTGAAAAACGTCGTTTTTTCAAGTTCATGTACAGTTTATGGTCAACCCGAAAAATTGCCTGTAACAGAACAAACACCTGTGATTCGACCCGAATCACCATATGGTAATACAAAAAGAATAAGTGAAGAAGTTATTCAGGAGTTTACAATAGCGCATAGTGGATTTAATGGAATAGCATTGCGGTATTTTAATCCTATTGGAGCACATCCAAGTGCTTTAATTGGAGAATTGCCAAGAGGAGTTCCTAATAATTTAGTGCCTTTTGTAACCCAGACTGCAGCGGGCTTGCGCGATCAATTGAAAATTTTTGGAGATGATTATAACACTCCTGATGGAACATGTATCAGAGATTATATAAATGTAGTAGATCTTGCAAAAGCTCACGTAGCTGCTATTAGCCGGCAGGTAAATGGTAAAATGAGAAATTCATTTGAAGTATTTAATTTGGGAACAGGACAAGGAGCTTCAGTGTTAGACATAGTGAAAGGGTTTGAGAAGGCAACAGGAAAAAAACTAAACTATACGATGGCTGAGCGCCGTCTAGGTGATGTGGAGCAAATATATGCTAATGCTTCTTATGCTGAAAAGGAGTTGAATTGGAAAGCCGAGAAAACATTGGAAGAAACGCTAAAATCGGCCTGGGAATGGGAAAAAAAGTTAAGAAATATTGAGTAAGTCGTAATAAGTCCTTTATTTTGAATAAATAATAAATCAGATAAACATAGAAAAATGTCAAAAACTATATTAATAACAGGTGGAGCCGGATTTATTGGTTCGCATGTGGTTCGCAGATTTGTAAATCGATATCCGGAATACAAAATTGTGAATATGGATGTGCTTACTTATGCTGGAAATCTTGAAAACCTGAAAGATATTGATGGTAAGCCAAATTATATTTTTGAGAAGGCTGACATTACAGATGAGGAAGCTGTTAATAAGCTTTTTGAGAAGTATAATTTTGATGGTGTAATTCATTTGGCTGCTGAATCTCATGTGGATAGATCAATTGAAGACCCAATGGCGTTTATTCGTACCAATGTTTTTGGAACAGTAGCCCTGCTAAATGCTGCCAGAACTTATTGGAAAGATAATATGGAGAACAAACTATTCTATCATATTTCTACAGATGAGGTTTATGGTTCACTAGGAGACACAGGATTATTTGTTGAAACTACAAGCTATGATCCCAAAAGCCCTTATTCAGCTGCGAAAGCTAGTTCTGATCATTTTGTGCGTGCATATCACAATACATATAAATTACCTATAGTAATTACAAATTGTTCAAATAATTATGGGCCTAATCAGTTTCCTGAAAAGCTTATTCCTTTGGCGTTTAATAACATCAAAAATATGAAGCAAATTCCAATTTATGGAAAGGGTGAGAATATCAGAGATTGGTTATTTGTAGAAGATCATGCCTCGGCTATTGATTTAGTCTATCACAAAGGTAAAAATGGAGAAACATATAATATTGGCGGTAATAATGAGTGGACCAATATTGACCTAATTCGCGAGCTTTGTGCCATAATGGATAAAAAAATGGGGCGTGATGCTGGAACATCTGCCTCTCTTATTACGTTTGTTAAGGACAGGGCAGGACACGATATGCGCTACGCAATTGATAGTTCAAAGATAATGAGAGAGTTGGGCTGGGAGCCTTCATTACAGTTTAGCGAGGGACTTGAAAAAACCGTTGACTGGTACATGGAAAACGAAGAGTGGCTCCAAAGTGTGATTTCTGGCGATTATCAGGCTTATTATAATCAAATGTATAAAGGGAGATAAATATGCTAGGATTATTCCGATCCAATAAAAATAAGATAAACCTTGAGGGTGTAGGTGTGGATATGCATTCACACCTCATTCCGGGTATTGATGACGGTGTAAAATCTATTGAAGAGAGTATACAGTCTATCAAATTGCTTCATGAAATTGGCTATACGCATATCGTAACTACGCCACATATCATGAGCGATTATTACCCTAATACACCTCAGATAATTAAAGAAGGATTGGAAAAAGTACGTTTGGCTGTTCAAAAAGAAGGTATTCCCATAAAAATTGATGCGGCAGCTGAATATTATATTGACTATCAATTTTATACCCGATTTGAAGAGGCCGAATTGTTGACCATCAATAATAGGTTTATTTTGTTTGAATTGTCGTTTTTAAATCCTCCTGAAATTTTGAAAGATATCATTTTCAAAATGCAAACGGCAGGTTATATTCCAATTTTGGCTCATCCTGAACGATATAGTTACTGGTTTCGTAATTTTAATATATTTAAGGAGTTGAAAGATCGTGGCGTTTGGATGCAGGTTAATATAAATTCATTTGCCGATGAGTATGGTGTTCCCACCAGAAAGCTAGCAGAAAAACTAGTGAAAGAAGATATGGTTGATTTGATCGGTAGTGATTTCCATCGGCCACAACATATTGAAGTTATGCGAATGGCCTTGCGCAATAAATGTCTCCAAAAGTTTATAACTTCCGGAAAAATGAGAAATAAAGAATTGTTTGCTTAGGGAGATAATTTTTTTGAACAATACCCCCTTATAATGTGCTTAACATATAGAGATGTGTAAAAGTATATTTTATGGAATTTTTTAATAACCTTCATTACGAGGCGCTACAAGATAAAATTTTAAATTTTCTAATTGATTTCAGCATTGATTTGCTTATTGCAGTGTTCATTCTGGTAATAGGCATATTTGTAATAAGGTTGGTAAAAAGAATTATAAGGAAGTCTTTTAAAAAGTTTAAAATTGAAGCTTCACTGGCTACTTTTGTTGTCAGTCTTGCCAGTTTTCTTTTATATGCAATTTTAATTGTTACAATAGGATCTACGTTAGGTATTAAAACCTCTTCTTTTGTAGCCATTATTGGTGCTGCTGGTTTGGCTATCGGTTTGGCGTTGCAGGGTAGCCTTGCAAATTTTGCGGGTGGTGTTTTAATCCTCGTCTTTAAGCCATTTAAGGTTAATGATTTGATTGAAGTAAATGGGAAAATGGGTATTGTAACTAAAATCGATATCCTATATACGCGCTTAACTACATTTGACAATAGACTTATTACCATATCAAATGGTACTATGGCTAATGCTGATGTTATAAACTGGACTATGCA
>PKTE01000112.1 GCA_002869335.1 Salinivirgaceae bacterium
GTAATGCCGGAGGTTTAGGGTTATTGGGGGCAGGTTCTATGAAAGCTGATGTTTTGAAAGATCATATTGAGAAAACAAAAAGAGCAACTGATAAACCTTTTGGGGTTAATATTCCTCTTATTTCACCATATGCCGATGAATTAATTAATGTTGTTCTTGAAGAAAATATCCCAATTGTTTTTACTTCTGCTGGAAGTCCTAAAAAATATACTCAGGCATTGCATGATAATGGTGCAGTTGTAGTTCATGTTGTTTCAAGTGCATTATTTGCACAAAAAAGTGAATCTGCGGGTGTTGATGCAGTTGTAGCTGAGGGCTTTGAGGCTGGTGGGCATAATGGACGTGAAGAGACAACAACATTAACACTTATAGAGTTAGTGAAGAAAAGTATTGACATTCCATTGATTGCTGCGGGAGGGATAGCTACTGGGAAGGCAATTTTAGCGGTTCAAAGTCTTGGTGCTGAAGGTGTTCAAATTGGAAGTTTATTCGCTGCAAGCATGGAATCATCTGCCGATGAGGCTTTTAAAACTGAAATATTAAAAACTATCGAAGGTGGAACTGCTTTAACTCTTAAGAAGTTGGCACCTGTTCGTATGATTAGAAATGAGTTTTACCAAAAAGTGCAGGAATTGGAAATAAAGGGTGGTGATGCCAAAGAGTTTGAAGAATTGTTGGGAAGAGGAAGAGCTCGTAAAGGTATGTTTGAGGGAGATTTGACTGAAGGTGAACTTGAAATAGGTCAATCCTCTGCATTAATAGAAAGCATTGATTCAGTAGAAAATATTTTTAATAAGCTGATTTCTGAATACAATGAAGCTAAGAATTCATTAACGAATTTATTTAATGATTAAATACAAAAGTATTAAGCTAAAAAATGGGCTTACGGTTATTTCGGATTATATGCCTGAAACGCCAATGGCAACATTTTCAATTGCATATAAAGTTGGTAGCAAAAATGAGAATAGAGAGCGAACTGGACTTGCTCATTTATTTGAACACTTAATGTTTGGAGGATCTAAAAATGTGCCAGAATTTGATAAAGCTGTTGAAATGGCTGGTGGCAGTAATAACGCATTTACTACTTCTGATTACACAAACTATTATATCACTTTACCAGCAGCAAATATAGAGACGGCTTTCTATTTGGAGTCAGATCGAATGTTTCATCCAAATTTATCAGAACAAACTTTACAGATACAACGTAAGGTTGTGATTGAAGAGTATAAGCAGCGTGTGCTCAATCCCCCATACGGTGATTTGATGCTTAATTTATTACCACTGGCATATAGTCAGCACCCATACAGATGGCCGGTTATTGGAGCTAAAATTGATCATATTGAAGAAATGACTCTATTAGATGTAAAAGATTTTCATTCAAAGTATTATAACCCTTCAAATGCTGTTTTGTCTGTTTCGGGCAATGTTCCTAGTGATCAAGTTTTTGAGCTAGCTGAGAAATGGTTTAGTCAGGCAGCGGGCAATAAAGATTTATTAGATGAACTCCCCGCTGAACCAATGCAAAATGGAGAGCGAAAAAAGGTAGTTGAAAAAGACGTTCCCATGGATATGATTGTTATGGCATATCATATGGGTAAGAAGAATTCAAGAGATTTTTATCGAGGCGATTTGTTATCTGATGTTATGGCATATGATAGATCTAGCAGGTTTCAACAATACTTGAGAACTAGTGATTCTGTTTTTACTTCATTGAATGCATCGATTACGGGATTTTTAGATAGTGGTTTGTTTTTAATTCGCGGCAAACTTCATGAAGGTTATAGTGTGGAGCAAGGAATTGAGGTCATAGAAAATCAAATGCTTAGTATACAGCAAGATTTGACTGAAGATGAAGTTCAAAAGGCAATAAACAAAATTATTACCTTTCAGAAAGTAGGTTATTTAAATCATGCAAATCGTGCACAGGATTTATGCTATGCTCAAATTGTGAGAGATCCTGGGTATATTAACGATCAGTTTATTGAATATCAGAAAACAACTAGAGATGAAATTCTCCAATTTGCCTCTGAACGATTTAATGTAGCTAATAGAAATTTACTGATTTATAAAAAAAAATAAAAAATGAACTTATCTCCACCCGATATAAAATCAGATTTTAAAATAAAACCATTTGATATAAATGAAATTAATATGTCGAATGGACTTAATTGCTATACCATTAATAATTTGAATACCGAAATTATTAAATTCAATTTAGTTTTTAAAGCTGGAACGAAATATGGTAATGCGGCAGCAATTACGTTGTTTAGTAAAGTTGTTTTTGATGGAAGTATTAATTATAAAGGGAATTTGTTTTCAGAAAATATTGATAGGAAAGGAGCCTATGTATTTTGTAAACCCAATGCAGATTATTTAATTTTTACGTTGGTTTGCCAAAAGAAAGATTTTAAGGAACTATTACCTGTTTTTCTTGATGGTGTATTTCATCCAGAATTAAGTGAAAACAATATTAATAGCACGAAAAAAAGAGAGCAAAACAGTTTGGCTGAGGCTTTACAGTATAATAGTGTTATAGCAGAACATATATTTATTCCTGCTGTGTTTGGTACTAATAGCCCATATGGCAAGGTTCTAAGACCAGAGCATTTTAATGATTTAACACAAAAAGACTTAATCGCTTTTCATCATGCGTATATCGATATTAATAATTGTTATGCATTAATATCAGGCGAGATTGATGAGCTTTTAAAAGGTATTTTAGGACCTCTCGATGAAATAATTAGTAAAGGCTTTACCGTTTCAAAGGTAGAGTTAGGTGGCTTTGATTACAGTCCTATTAACCAATTGATTGAGAATCCCTATTCAAGCCAGTCTTATATTCTGATGGGTAGTAAAACCATTACGAAAAATCATCCTGACTATATTGATTTAAAAATAGTGACAACGCTATTAGGAGGCTATATTGGATCCAGATTAATGCAGAATATTCGCGAAAAGTCAGGCTATACATATGACATTTCTGCTTCTGTTGCTGGTAGCGAGCAAGTTGGATTGTTCCGCATTGATTCGGAGATTCAAAAAGGTAAAGAGAAAGAAGTACTGCTAGAGATCGAAAATGAGATTAACAGAATTAGAAATGAAGCAATTTCTGAAAAGGAGTTATTGCGATTGAAGAATTACATGATGGGTGAATTAATGAGTATCTTTGATGGAATGTTTGCAAGAGAGGGTGCATTTTTATCTGTGCATAATTTTGGTCTGGATTTATCGTTTTATAACAGATTTCAGAATTCAATTAAGGAATTGAATGAATCAACAATTATGGATATTGCAAATCGTTATCTTAATTTTGAATTATTTAGCAAAATAACCGTGGTTCCGAAATGAGAAAAACATCGATTAGAATTGCTTTCAGATTGTTAATAATTATTCTTTTGGGATCTATCTCTAGTAAAGATCTTCTTGCTCAGGATATTACATTAGATCCTCCTGTAATAGACTCAATTTCAGTTGATATCTTACCAAATGGGCAGTATCGATGTATTCTTGGTTGGGAACCTTATGACTGGACAGGATATAATACAGATTCAAGTGGGTTTATTGTTAGAGATGTATACCCATTAGGGGGATTTTCTAATCCCGATACTATTTATGATGCTTTTGCAACCTTTTATTTCGATTCTACTTCTAATCCTATTGAAGATATACAGGGTTTTGGGTTGGATGCTTTTACATACGTAAATGGTCAATTTATAAATGGTGTGATTGCCAACCAACATTCACAAAATATTCAAGTTGAGGTTGCAAATTATAATTCTTGCCAAACTGCAGTCTATTTGAGTTGGAACACTTATTACGATGATGAAGCTACATCAGGTACAATAGAGCCTCCATATGATGTTTTTGCTGTTTCTGCAAATGATTATCGTAAAGCCTCGGCAAGCTCAAATAGCTTTGTTTTTTCTGGATTAAATCAAAATGAAGAATATACATTTCGAGTAAGGGCAATTGCTGAAGACTTTACTTCAACCTCAACTCCCACAAGTTATTTGGTAAGTAAGCCTGGAATGCCTTCGCCTGCAGAGTTTACTACATTGTCAACTAACTCAAACTTTGACAATAGCATTTTCATTAATGCAGATGAAAATCTGACTGGTCATTTAGTAGTGTTTAAAAGCTCTGAAGTAGATTTTGGATTTGACACTTTAGAGGAGTATGCAGCAATTCCGGCAAGCCTGGAGCTCACAGATTTTGTTGGTACGGGAGATGTAAGATATTATTATATCGAAACTCAAGACCTTTGCCTGGAGACAAAGCTCTATAGTGATACAATCAACTCTTTGATTTTAAGTGCAGCAAATAGATATTCATATATTGAGCTTACTTCAAATGATTATCAGTTTGGTGATGCAGAATACTTTTTACATAGAATTGCAGATGGACAAGAGAGTGTTTTTGATGTTAATGCACCAATTCAATATAATGATTTTGATATTTTAGCACAATCGCTTTCCAATCCCAATGTTGATTATAGATTAGAATCTTTTACGGAGGATTCCGTTCAACTAATTTCCAATCCAGTAAGAGTAATTATAAAGGATGAGTTAAAATGGCCAAATGCAATTATTGCTGGTGATTATAGTGTAGATGGAATATTTAGACCTTTTATAAGACGATCTATACCTGAGTACTATAATTTGAAAATTTTCAATAAGTGGGGACAGTTACTATTTGAAAGTAATAATATTGAAAATGGTTGGGATGGAACCTATAAAGGAAATTATGTTTTACCGGGTGGCTATCTATATGTGGCCACATTTAAGTTTGAGGGTAGCAAAGAAAAAGTAAAAAGAGGTACAGTTACGGTTATACACTAAATGGCTATTTGAATTGTTATGTTAATAGATATTTAAGAAAATTTTCAAAAAGAGATTAATTATTCCTATTTTTATACGAAGCTTTTCATTAGAAGCATTAAATTTGTGAAAATTGCATAAACTATGGCGAAAGAGGAAAACCTATCCATTAAGTATAAATCAGTTACTCTATTAGGAAGCAAAAAGAAGCATAACCAGGATGCATTTGCAGAATTTTTGATTCCTGGAGGTTTTGGTTTTGCTATTTGCGATGGTATAAATGGTAAAGAAGGAGGAGCTGCTATAGCCTCAAAAATGGCCATAGAATCCATCAAAAAACAATTTCGCAATAGCCAGTTTAGCAATCCTCAAAAGGCACTTACAAATGCGCTTACACTTGCCAATTTCCAACTATACGATCATATTCAAAAAAATGATCGTTTTAAAGGAATGGGCGCGAGCTGTGGTGTTGTTTTGGTTGTCAATAATCTTGCTTATTATGCTTACATAGGAAATATTCGTATATATTTCTTACGTGATAATACTATTTACCGTCTTACGCGCGATCATACAGTAGCTCAAACTGCTTTTGCCAATAAGAAAGTTCTAGAAGATGATTTAGAAAGTCATGAGGGATATTTTCAACCTGACAGGGCTTTAGGGTTTACAAAAGATGTTAACTTTTCAGTATGTAAACAACCCATTTCAATTTCACAAGATGATAAAATTTTATTGACTTCTGATGGACTCTTCCGTGAATTGACTGAGGGACAGATTGCCGAGATTATGGATAATCCGGATGCTTCTGTTGATTTTATTGCAGATAGCTTGGCAAGAAAAGCAGATGAAGTAGGAGGTAACGATAATATTACTCTTACAGTAATGAACGTTTTCGATAAAGATAAAGTTCCTTATGTGCCGGAGGTTAACGAAAGTACTGAAATTGTAAAGAGCTCAAAAAAAATTCCAAAAGCTGTATGGATCGTAGTTAGCTTAATTGCTTTGATTGCGTTGCTTTACAGTATTAATGAGATGGTATTTACTCATGAGTCTGTAACCCATAAAGACGAAAGTAAAATAGAAGAGGTTCAGAGCAAGCCGGATACAGTTGCTGCCGTTGCAAAAGACACAGTGCAAAATATTGAACCTGAGATAATAGAAGAACAGGTACTTACACCTAAATTTATTCCTTATAAAATTGAAAAAGGCGATAATTTCTATCGTTTAGGTATTCGCTTTAATGTTACTGTACAATATTTGGAGAGAATAAATAATGTTCAGGCAAAGAGATTAAGGTTGGGACAGCGGATCCGTATTCCTGTAAAAGCCTTGCATACTGTGAAAAGCGGCGAGAATTTAAGCTTGATTGCTAAGAAGTATGAAGTTACTGTAAAGGAGATTATTAAAGCTAATAAATTTGATAATGCTGATAATCTAAAAGACGGAACAGAAATATTTATACCTCTTCAATACGACGATAATATTGCAGAATGAGTTTGCAGAATAAATTTAAATATCTTGGTTTACTTCTTCCCGGATTACTTCCACTTTTTGTTTTTGTATTAGTAGATGAATTTGTCGATACAAAATGGGCTATAATAACTGCATTAGCATCAGGTGTTGCAATATTTATCTATACATGGATTAGAAATGGTAAACCAGATAACTTTGTGTTGTTTGATACACTCTTGCTAGCTGCATTTGGAGGTATTAGTATTTTACTTCACGATGAAGTTTTTTTTAAACTAAAGCCCGGTATTATTCAAACTATTCTAATTGTTGTAATTGGGATAAGTGCTTATTCCCCAAAGAATCTAATTTTGGGAATGGCCAAGAGGTATATGCCTGGACAGGAGTTAGATGAACACCAATTAAAGCAATTACGCCATCAAACTCGTATCATGTTTTGGCTGTTTCTGGTACATACTATTCTGGTTTATTATAGCGTGTTTTATTTATCTAAAGAGGCATGGGCATTTATTAGTGGCGGTCTTTTTTATATCATGGCAGGAGTTTGGTTTGTGATTGAGCTATTGAGACAAAAGTTATTGAATAGCAAAATAGAATGGGTGCCTGTATTGAATAACGATGGTAAAGTTATTGGAAAAGCAACAAGAGAACAGGTACATAGCGGGAAAAAAATTCTTCATCCAGTGGTTCATTTACACGTTTTTAATTCAAAAGGCGAACTTTATGTGCAAAAACGACCTTCATTTAAAGAAATACAGCCAAATAAGTGGGATACTGCTGTAGGAGGACATGTCTCTTTTAAAGAAACCCCACAAAAAGCACTTGAAAGAGAGGCGTTTGAAGAACTAAATTTAAAAATTTCAAATCCTGATTTTCTATTTTCATACATATGGGAGAGTGAAATCGAAAAAGAGTTTGTGTATGTGTTCGCCATAAAAACAACGGATATACCAATGCCAAACACCAAAGAATTAGAAGATGGTAAGTTCATGAACCTTCATGAAATAAAAATAAATTTGGGTAAGTCCTTTTTTACTCCGAATTTTGAAGAAGAATTTCAGCTTTTATCAAAGCGTATATCATTTAGGTAGCAAAGTAAAAAAGGCACTCTTTGTTGCTGATTTGAAAAAAATTAAATATATTAGTCAAAATTGTTAGAAAACTATACTGTCATGATTGATAAATACATAGCCGAATTATTAAAAACAAATACCAGAGTAATTGTTCCTGATTTTGGTGCATTTATGGTAAAAGCTGCTGCAGGTAGTAGCGATAAGCAAATTTCTTTCAACGACTTTTTGAAGTATAATGATGGTCTTTTAGTAGGTCATATTGCAAAAGCGGACAGTATTTCTAAAGATGAAGCACTTAAAAAAGTAAAAGCTTTTGTAGAAGATATTCAAAAGGAACTTAAAGCAAATAAGCCGTTTAAAGTTGAAGGTTTAGGCTATTTATTTAAAGATCCACGGGGCTCAGTTAAATTTAAATCAGGAGATGAAAAGCCTGCAGAAGAAAAGGCTCCTGAAACCAAAACAGCTGCAGCCAAAGAGCCAGTTAAACCAAAAACTGAAGTAAAACTAGACGAGAAGCCAGCTGCACCAGCAGCTAAAAAGACTGAGGATAAAGCAAAAAAAGCGCCTGAGGCAAAAGCTGCTGCCCCAAAGGCGGCTGCAGGAGATGCCAAAACTTTAAATGAAAAACTGAGCGACAATAAAAAAGGTCAAGCTCAACCAACAGCGAAGGATGCTAAGACGCAAGTGAAAGCTGGTGTGCCAGATGCCAAAAAAGTAACAGGCGCGGCAACTCCAGGAGCTAAAAAACCTGTTCAATCACAAAAACCTAAAAAGAAAAGTAGTGCAACCGGTATTATAGTGGTTGCTGCAATAGTTGTGGTATTAGGAGCGGGTGCATTTTTAGCATACTTGAATTGGGATACTGTTAAAACCTGGTTGCCAGAATCTCTATTTGGAAAAGATGAACCAAAAGAAGTAGTTGTAGATAAAGAAGCTCTTAAAAAGGAACAAGCAAGAAAAGACTCACTTCGCAAAGTTCAAATGATTCAGGATAGCATTGCTCAGGCAAAGCAAGATAGTATTAAGAAAGCAGAAGAGCTTAAGATGAAAAATCAGAAAAAATACTATTTGGTTGCTGGAAGTTTTAAAACTAAGAAATATGCTGAGAAATTTGTTACTAAGTTGAATAGCGATGGATATAACGCAGAAATATTTATGGAAAGACACGGATTCTATCGTGTTTCATACAATAGCTTCGTAGATCGTCAACAAGCATTCAATGAGTATCGTCGTCTGAAAAACCAAAATATTCAGGTTTGGGTATTGAGACATTAGAAATATTTAAATAATTCAAGGAAGAAGCTGGTATTCAATGCCGGCTTTTTCTATTTTTGTAGCTTGCAATAGCAAAACAGAATTCATGAAGTTAAGTGTCATCATAGTCAATTATAATGTACTGCATTTTTTACGTCAGTGTTTGCAGTCAGTTGAGAATGCTACAAAAAATATTAGTGCAGAGATTTTTGTAGTCGATAACAATTCTGTAGATGGCTCTGTTGCTATGGTAAGAGATGAGTTTCCAAATGTAATATTAATTGATAATAAAGATAATGTTGGCTTTTCAAAAGCTAATAATCAGGCAATTAAGCAGGCTAGAGGCGAATACCTTTTATTGCTTAATCCTGACACTGTTGTTGAAGAAGGGACTTTTACTAAGGTTGTTGCATTTATGGATGAACATGAGGATGCAGGTGGTTTAGGGGTGAAAATGATTGATGGAAACGGTAGATTTCTGCCTGAGTCCAAGAGAGGTTTGCCTACACCAATGGTAGCGTTCTATAAAATTGCAGGACTTTCAACATTATTCCCAAACTCTAAACGTTTTGGAAAGTATCATTTAAAATATCTCGATAAAGAAAAAGTACACGAGGTTGATGTCTTGTCGGGCGCATTTATGCTTCTCCGTAAAAGTATAATTGACAAAATTGGTGGACTTGATGAAACATTTTTTATGTACGGCGAAGACATTGATTTAAGCTATCGAATAACACAAGCGGGTTATAAAAATTACTATTTCCCTGACACAACAATCATTCATTATAAAGGAGAGAGTACGAAAAAAGATTCCATTAATTACGTGGTTGTATTCTACAACGCCATGATAATTTTCGCAAAAAAACATTTTGCCAAAAAGTATGCTTCTTTTTTTTCTTTCATGATCAAAATGGCTATAATGTTCAGTGCGGCATTGGCCATAGGTAAACGAATTTTACATCGATTGTTTTATCCGGTTGTTGATTTTGCCATGGTTTGGCTGGGGTTTTGGGTAATTACTCCGATTTGGGAAAAATATCAGTTTGGAGCAACTGGCTGGTTTCCCGATTATTATTTAAGTTTGGCAGTACCTGTCTATGCCTTGGTTTGGATAATAGCACTGGTTTATTCGGGTGCGTATGATAAGCCATTTAGATTGCAGAACACATTTAAAGGTGTTGGATGGGGCGTTTTATTGCTACTTATTATTTATGCTTTATTGCCTGAGCACTATAGATTTAGTCGAGTAATGTTGATTTTGGGTGCTGTTTGGTCTGCTTTTGTATTACCTCTACTCCGAGTTGTTTATAATAACACTCGTATTTCATCAAGTGCCAGGGATAGTAAGAAATATAGTCTTGTTGTAGGCGATGAAAGTGATATTGCCCAGTTAGAGAAAATACTTGCCATTGAAAAATTTAATGAAATAATTGGTCATGTCTCCGCTTCAGAAAGTTCTCAATCTGGTGCGCTTGGAAATCTGAATAACATTGATGAAGTCGTTCGTGTGAATAAAGTATCAGAAGTTATTTTTAGTGCCCTACATCTTTCAGCCAGAGATATTATTCGGCTTATGATTCGATTAGGCAAGCCTGGTATTAAATTTAAAATTGTTTCACCCGATGGAATTTCCGTAATTGGAAGTAGTACTATACATTCCTTAGATGATTTGTATAGTGTTGAGGTTAATACAATTGTAAAGCCAGATAATCAGAGGTTTAAAAGAACATTTGACTTTGGCTTTGCTATTTTTACCCTTATTCTTTTTCCTGTTATTATACTGACTGTAAAAAGTAAATCAAAGCTTTTAAGAAATATTTGGCAAGTTCTTATTGGACGAAAAAGTTGGGTGGGGTTTGCTCAAACTTCTAAAATACATGAGTTACCTGCAATACGTAAAGGTGTACTTAATCCCTCTATGCTTCAAAAAGACAAGAATTTAAACGAAGATATGCTCCAGCGTTTAAATATGATTTACGCAAAAGACTATCGGGTAATCAATGACTTAGCTATTGTTTTCAGGTTATGGAAACAATTAGGACACTAAATTGTATTACTGTTGGTTTAAATTAACAGAAAATACATTGCAAAAATAGTTATGGCTAAAATTAAAGTATTACTCCCGGCAATGGGCGAAGGAGTTATTGAAGCTACAATAACTCAGTGGTTGAAGCAAGTGGGAGATCAGGTAGAAGAGGATGATCCAATCGTTGAAATTGCCACAGATAAAGTAGATAGCGAAATTCCAGCGCCTGTATCAGGCAAAATAACACGACAACTTTTTAATGAAAATGATGTGCCTAAAGTAGGCGACTTAATTGCAGTAATAGAAGTTGATTCCACAGATGGAGTCGACGAATCACTTATTCTAACTGAGAGTAGTAAAACTGATGAGGAGAAGAAGCCTGCCGTATCAGCAGAAGAATTAACGGTTGATCAAGAATCTGTAGTTGAAGAGCGTAAGATTTTGTCTGGAACTGATGAAGAAGATATAGATTTTGATAAGTTCTATTCTCCTCTTGTGAAAAGTATTGCTAAAGAAGAGAATATTTCAAAAGAGCAACTTGCACAGATTAAAGGAACAGGTTTAAATGGACGTGTTACCAAAGATGATGTATTGGCCTATTTGAAAGATCCAAAGGCAGTTGCTAAAGAAGAGGTAGTTTCAAAAGAAATTGCAACAATTCCATCATCTGAGCAAAAGCATGCAGATATTCCAATTCCTTCATTACCTGGTGATGAAATAATTGAAATGAGTCGTATGCGAAAGCTTATTGCTGATCATATGGTGACAAGTAAGCGTGTTAGCCCTCATGTAACTTCATTTGTTGAAGTTGATGTTACTAAGATAGTTAATTGGAGAACGAATAATAAAAACTTGTTCCTTGAGAAACATGGAGAAAAATTAACTTATACTCCAATTTTTACAGAAGCAGTCCTAAAAGCTATTGCTGATTATCCATTAATAAATGTATCTGTTTCTGGCACTAAAATAATTGTTCATAAACAAGTTAACATAGGAATGGCAACAGCTTTGCCAAGTGGTGACTTAATTGTTCCTGTAATCAAGCAAGCCGATGAGAAAAATATTGTTGGGTTAGCTCGCAGTGTAAATGATTTGGCAAATCGTGCTCGTAATAATAAACTGAAACCAGATGAAATTCAGGGTAGCACATTTACAATTACGAATGTTGGAACTTTTAATAATATCACAGGTACTCCGGTTATTAATCAACCAGAGGTAGCTATACTAGCACTTGGTGCAATTAAGAAAAAGCCAGCGGTTATTGAAACTCCACAAGGTGACACAATAGGTATACGGCATATTATGGTTTTAGCTATGTCCTATGATCATAGGGTTGTGGATGGAGCTTTAGGAGGTATGTTCCTCAATAGAGTAGGAGAGTATCTTGAAGAATTTGATGAAAATAGAGTAGTTTAAAATAGAAAAAACCGGCAATTGCCGGTTTTTTTTATTATTTGATTTTTGTTCGAGAGGTCTGTTCTTTTATTATACCTTCTCTGTAAGCTTCTAATAATCTTTCCAGATCTGTAATTTGTTCTTTAAGTTCAATTCCAATATCTGTATCTCCAACTCTTTTCCGAATATTATTTCTTTCCAGAATTTGTTGAGATGTGGAAATGTCAATATTTTCTTTTATAGCTTCTTTTCTGGAAACAAAAGGTTTGTGGGCAGCTAATATTAAACCATATGAGTTGTAAATTAAGGTATATCCAGCTATGCCTGTAATGTTTTGATAAGGCTTTGATAGTCCACCATCAATTACAATTAATTTTCCATTTCCTTTAACCGGATTCTCACCCTTCTTACGTTTTACAGGTGTGTGTCCATTTACAATGTGCCCATCTTCCGGGTTTATTCCAAAATCAGCCAATATTCTATTACAAGCTTCTTCATTATCTCGCAACTCGAAATATGGATTTTTTTCTTCTGCATGTGATTTTTTATCGGCAATTAAATATCGCTCAAAAGTGGCCATTTTCTTCTTCCCAAATAAAGGAGAAACAGGTCCTGCCCATAAATACCATAAGAAATCAAGCTCGTAACTGCTGGGTGTTCCTCTAAGATGATTTGAGAAGGCTTTTCTTACAATACTTTCCAGTTTTTGTACTAGTTCTTTTCCTTTATATTCCTTATCGAAAATTTTCATAGACTGAAACTCTCCATGATTGGTCATAGGAATACAGCCATGGTAAAGTAAGTTATTGTTGAAAACAAGATACATACTTCCAATCTCATATAAGTAATGGAGATGTTTTTGAAGCTTCTCTGAGTTCATAAATGAGTTTTGCAGACGCTGCATTACTTTTTCTTCATCTGAAGTTAATTTGTATGGATCTTTGGGATCAATTGTAGGGAAACTGAAATCTTTAAGTTGGTATGTTTCTCCATCTAATTCAACAGTACCTTTTTCAAAGTCTATTTTATGCAATAGCTTTCTGTCTTCCATTTTGTACCATGGGTTCCTGTCTATTAGGGCGCCTTCAATCTTAAATTGAATTACACTTATAGCTTTGTGCATTTGCCGGATTAGCAATTTTTGTTGCTTTGAAATATCAGTTTGAGCCTCTTCTTTTGGTGTAAAAATAAGACACTGGTCTTTGGCATATGTTTCCATTGCAAAAGTTGCAAGTGGCATTAAATTTATACCATAATTCTCCTCAATTATGGGTAGGTTCTCATAGCGCGCTGATATACGTAATACATTTGAAATACATCCCTGGCATCCCATTGCGGCTCCCATCCATAAAATATCATGATTTC
The DNA here is from genome assembly GCA_002869335.1 of Salinivirgaceae bacterium. Taxonomy (GTDB): domain Bacteria; phylum Bacteroidota; class Bacteroidia; order Bacteroidales; family Salinivirgaceae; genus Salinivirga. The sequence goes on from PKTE01000112.1 coordinate 13,401, forward strand.
CCCATTGAATATCAACATCTTTGAAACTCATAAGAGTGTTGATGACACGATCTGGCTCAGGACCTCTGTCAAAAATATCACCCACAATATGCAAATGGTCTATAACCAACTTTCGAATTAAATTGGAAATGGCTACAATGAAATTATCGGCCCTGTTTATTCTTATAATGGTGTCTATAATACCATTATAATATTCTTGCTTATTAGGCGCATTTTCTTGTTCGTGTAATAGTTCTTCAATTACATAGGCAAAATCTTTAGGGAGAGCTTTACGCACTTTTGACCTGGTATATTTCGTTGATGCATTTCTGCATACTTCTACTAACCTAAAAAGAGTTACTTTATACCAGTCATGTAGTTCATCTTCTATGTCATGCCTTATTTGTTTTATCTTATCTTTTGGATAAAAAATTAAAGTTCCAAGCTCAGCTTTATCTTTTTGTGAAATTGTATCTCCAAAAACGTCGTTTATTTTGCGTTTTACAACTCCAGAAGCATTATTTACAATGTGAATAAATGATTCATATTCTCCATGAATGTCGGACATGAAATGCTCGGTTCCTTTGGGTAAATTTAAAATAGCAGATAGGTTAATGATTTCAGTACTAGCTGCTTGGATTGTAGGGTAAGACCTGGCCAGTAGCTTGTAATAAGCTACTTCATCCTTAGTTAGTTTCATATTTGTGAGGCGTTTGGCGTGTTTAGGTTATGAAGGTAATAATTCTATTTTTTCAAAAAAGTTTTTTTTATCAAAAGTTGCATTATATCCACAAAGTAACATGTTTGTAAATATTAAAAAGTTAATCTTTTCCGTGATGTTGATAAATATCAGTTTTTATGAGTAGAACTTTTTCGTATCTTTCGCAAATGAAATGTTAATAGAATAGCATTATTACCCGTTTTGCTATTGTTTAAATTGAAGAAGCTTTTAATTATTTTAATATTAAAATTTCACAACTATGAAGAGTTTACTGTTTGTTACACTAGTTTTTTTCACATTAAATCTATCCGCACAGCAAATTCCGTCTGCTGATGTAAAAAAAATGTCTGGTGAGACTGTTAGTACCAGCACCTTTCAAAATGATGGAAAACCAATGGTCATTAGTTTTTGGGCTACATGGTGCAAGCCTTGTGTTAAAGAGCTTAATGCTTATAGTGATAATTATGAAGACTGGGTTGAAGAAACCGGTGTTAAAATTATCGCTATTTCAATTGATGATACTCGGAGCTCTGGTAGAGTAGGACCTTATGTAAATGCAAGAGGCTGGGAGTTTGATGTTTATCTTGATGAGAATGCTAATTTTAAACGTGCCATGAACGTGCCAAATGTACCGCATACATTCTTAATTGACGGGAATGGTAAAATTGTTTGGCAGCATACATCATACGTTGAAGGTGACGAGGAAGAACTTTATCAAAAGATTCTTGAGCTAGCAAAATAATCTTGTAAATAACTATATTATTAGTAATTAGTGATTTGTAATCACTAAAATAAAATTGAAATGAGAAAGATTATCTTATCAATTTTGATATTAGCCTGTAGTCTTCCTGTTATGTCTCAATCTGATGGTAAACCTGTTGGTAGGTTAACCGGTAATTTTAATATGGAAGCATGGTACTATCTGAAAGATTCTGTAATAGGTACAGAAGTTCCCCCCGAAAAAACATTAATGAATGCCTATGGTAATTTCCGCTATGAATATGGAAACTTTACTGCTGGCTTACGTTTTGAAGGTTATTTAAACACACTGCAAGGCTTTGAAAAAGGCAATGACGGTACTGGTATACCCTACAGATTTTTATCATATAAAAATGACGAACTTCAATTTACCGTAGGTAACTTTTATGATCAATTTGGAAATGGATTAATCTTAAGAGCCTGGGAAGATAAAAACCTGGGTTATGACAACGCCTTTGAAGGCGTCCATGTGAAATATAATCCGTATAAGGGAGTTTATTTAAAGGGATTGTATGGTCGACAAAGAATTTTCTTTGAATTAGGAGATGGGATTGTCCGTGGTTTTGATGCTGAGTTTAATCTTAATGAGATATTTGATACACTTAGTTCAATTAAATCTCGCCTTGTTATTGGTGGTGGAATTGTATCTAAATATCAAAAGGACGAAAATCTTCAATATAACCTACCTGAAAATGTAGCTGCTTTTGCTGGACGATTCAATTATAAACGAGGTATGTTTGGTCTTAAAGGTGAATATGCTCATAAAATTAATGATCCTTCTGCAGATAATAATTTGATTTATAAAGATGGTAATGCATTATTACTTAATGCAACCTGGTCAAAAGGAACTTTTGGTGTTGTTTTAGATGGTAAATGGGTTGATAATATGAGTTTTAGATCAGACTATAAGGCTGTAGAAAAGAACTTATTAATAAACTATTTACCAGCCATTACTCAAAATCATACTTATGCACTGGCTGCCATGTATCCATATGCAACTCAGTTGACTGGAGAAGCTGGTGTTCAGGCAGAGTTATACTATAGACTAAAAAAGAAATCCTTGCTAGGTGGAAAATATGGAACTCTGATAACATTAAATTATTCAAGAGTGCATGATATTGAAAGAGAAACAGAAGGTTTATCAAATGATACACTTGGTTATACCGATCAGTTCTTGGCTATCTCAGATGAATTACTTTATGATGATTTTAACCTAAAGATTGAGCGCAAGTTTACCAAAAAGTTTAAAGCTGTATTAGTTGCACAGCATGTTAGTTATAATAAACAAATCATTGAGGGTAAAGGCGGTATAGTTTATGCCAAAACGGGAGTTCTTGATTTGAGCTATCGATTAATGCGACGTCATACAGTTAGATTAGAGCAGCAGATACTTTTGACTGAACAGGATAGAGGAGATTGGTACAGCGCAATGGTTGAATATACAATTTCGCCTCATTGGTTCTTTTCGTTAATGGACCAATATAATTATGGAAATGAAGACAAAGATTTGCGTGTTCACTACTATACAGTAGGAATGGGATATAATAAAGGGGGAAATCGTATACAGCTTAATTTTGGTAAACAAAGAGAGGGAATCGTATGTGTAGGTGGTGTATGTCGTCAGGTGCCATCTGCTTATGGAGCATATGTAACCATTTCTTCAACATTCTAATTAAAATGGAAACTATGAAACATCTAATATTATATTTTATACTTACTCTTTTTATTGCTGCTCTTACTGGCTGCGATGAAATTGATGAACCATATGGAAATCAGATTGAAATTGAAGAAGCTACGGAGTTGACTCGTAAAGCTGTTATTTTTGAATTTACGGGAATACACTGTACAAATTGTCCAGATGGTCATGTGGCAATTGAAAATATTGATTCAGTATATCATGGGCATGTTATTCCAATAAGTGTACATGCTGGATTTTTTGCACAACCCCATGGTTCAGAGGAACCAGATTTTCGCACTCCTTTTGGAAATCAATTGTATGAATCATTAGAAGAACCATCTACGCCGGCTGTTATTTTTGCGAGTATGAATGTCGATGATGCAATTGTTGGGGCTACTGCATCATGGCAGGGAGAGGTTGGATATTTTGTGCCTCAGTATACAAAATATATTATTGAACCTACCGTATCGCTTGCTGAAAATGCAATATCTGTAAATTATGAAATTACAGAAAGGGATGCAGTGGCATCTGAGCTGCGGTTTTATACATATATTATTGAAGACCATATTGAAGGTCCACAAACTGGTTCTGATATAAATCCCTATGATCATAGGCATGTACTCAGAAAGTGTATAAGTAACTTAAACGGAAATACTGTTAATTTTACAAACGGGAATGCTAACTTATCATTTACTACAGAAGTGGATGAAAATTGGAACCTCAATAACGTATATGTGGTTGGCATTATTGTTGATGGAAGTACAACAGAAATTTATACTGGAGAACAAAGAAAACTTATTGAATAAATTCATGAACTATACTCAAATTATTATACTATGAAAAAAGTCTACCTACCTATCATTTTTATGCTCATTGCCTACATAGCAGGAGCCCAGAGTTTTGAAGTGAAAATTATGGACACAGATACAGTTGTGTCAAATAATGATACCATTTTAGCCTATGGAATGGCTGACGATCTTGATATCCAAAGACATTTTAACATAGAGAATCTAACTGCTTCTCAATTAAGAATGGATATCATTAAAGAAAATACAGTACTTCCTGATGGAATGGCATCAGTATTTTGTCTAAGTGTTTGCTATGCGCCAAACACTACTGATGTTGAATTTACAATAGAACCTAGTTCAGCTCAATCATTAGATGTTGATTTATGGCCTTATGAGAATAGTGGCGAAGCTATAGTAAAAATTACTCTGGCAACATCAGATGGATCTGAATCAATGGATTTTTATGTGAAATATTACGTTAATGCAGTTGGCATTTTCAGTGCAAATACAAATGAATTAAATGCATACCCTAATCCGGTGACTTCAACTATGAATATTTATTTCAATGGAAGCACCAATCCTGATACAAAGGTTGATATCTATGACGCAGTAGGAAAACTGGTTTTATCACAATCAATAACTGGTTCTACTAATTATCAACTTAATTTAAGTGAATTACCAAGAGGTATTTATATGCTTAAATTAGTAGATAATTCAAATGTCATTCAAACAAAGAAAATCATCAAAGAGTAGGATTAATACAGCATTGAGAGAGGCGCTTCATTGAGGTGCCTCTTTTTTTATATTTTTATTCCAAGTAGAGTAATATCATCTGTCTGCTTATTCTCACCTTTCCAATCATATAAGCTATCTAATATTGCTTGTTCTTGTTTTTCCAAACTTAAATTAGCATACTGTTCAAGAACTTTTTTTAATCTACTTGTTCCAAATCTTTTAAAGTCTTTCCCCCCATGCTGATCTACAATTCCATCGGTAAAGAGGTAAAGCATATCATCATAGTCTAATAGTGTATCTTGTCTGTTGAATTTATAGTTATGAGGTGCGGTCCCTACATTTACTTTATCAGGCTCGAAAATACTAAGTTCTTTATTTCTTAATATATAAAGCGAACTTTGGGCTCCAGCATAGGAAAGCTCCATGCTATCAAAATCAATTACCAAAATAGAAATATCCATTCCGTCGTGTGACTGATAGCGTTCCCTGTTTTGGTTTAATGCGTTTTGCATTTTATTGTTAAGCTTTGTAAGTATTTTTCCAGGATCGGGTTCGCCAATTTGAGTAATAATTTCATTTAGGAATGAAATCCCTAAGATACTTATCATGCTTCCGGGCACACCATGGCCAGTGCAATCACTTACTGCTATGCAATATTTGTTATCTTTTTGAGCAAACCAATAAAAATCGCCACTCACTTTTTCTCTAGGATGAAAAATCATAAAATAATTTTCTAGTTTTAAGTCAAGTAGCTTTTGTGAGGGAAGCATTGTAGATTGTATCATTCCTGCATATTCAATACTTTCATGAATTTTCTCATTTTGCTCTCTAATTTTCTGATTTTGCTCCCTGATTTTTTCATTCTGATCGCTAATCTCTTTGTTTTTTTCAATTAACGATATCTCAAGTTTGTCTTTAGAGCGTAAACGTTGAATTAAGCTTTTTAGAAGTTTATTACTAAAAGGAAGGTTTTGCTGTAGCAAATTTTCAAATATATCCGGCGGAACAACCAGACACTTGCAGTCTTCAATAGCAGTTACGGTAGAACTGTGCAACTGTTTCTGAATCATTGCATATTCTCCAAAATATTTACCTGGTCCTAATTCAATAAACTTTATTTGTCTAACATGGATTTTTACATGTCCATCAATGATTATAAAAAATCCATTAGCCCTGTCACCACGCTCAAATATTACTTGTCCTGCATTGTAATTTACAAGCATGGAGGCCTTTAGAATTAATTCTAATTGGTGGCCCTGTGTGCCTTCAAATATAGGAGCAGAAGAAATTTTCTCCTTTATATAATTAATGTTTTCTGAATTCACGTACATATAACGAAGGTAATCAAATATTGATATTTTAAAAGGGGCTTATTTACGCATTTTTAGTTTTTTTTGCCATCTTGCACTTTCATTTTCTATCCAATTTGGTCAATGGAACAATATTATGGTGAAATAGCGGGTGTTGGCACAGCAATTTGTTGGACTGCGACCTCAATGTTTTTTGAAGCTGCTGGGAAAAGAATAGGTTCCCTTTCTGTAAACCTTATTCGTTTAGTGATGGCTTTTCTTTTATTGGGCAGTGTAACCTGGATCACAAGAGGATTGTTTATTCCATTGGATGCAAGTACGCATAATTGGATATTGTTGGCACTTTCTGGTTTGATTGGATTTACTATTGGAGACCTGCTTCTTTTTCAAGCATTTGTTGTTGTAGGAGCTCGTATTTCGATGTTAATTATGGCATTGTCTCCACCTGTTGCAGCCATTGCAGGGTGGATTATTTTGGATGAAACAATGGAGTACAGCGCCATCTTAGGTATGGTAATTACACTTACCGGTATTATGATGGTAGTATTGAATAAGCCTGCTAAAGATGCAAATGGCAAAAAAGCAAAGTTTAAAGACTGGTTCAATAATCCGGTTGGTTTATTATTAGCATTTGGAGGAGCTACAGGGCAAGCTATTGGCTTAGTGCTTAGTAAAAAAGGGATGGCAGATTATGATGTAATTGCTTCAACGCATATTAGAGTTATGGCTGGTGCAATAGGTTTTATGATAGTTTTCTTTTTTATGAGAAGATGGCATAAAGTTTTTGCTGCTCTAAAAAATGGGAAAGGGATGTTGTTTACTTCAGGAGGTGCTTTTTTTGGACCTTTTCTTGGAGTTACCCTTTCATTAGTGGCTGTTAAATTTACATCTGCTGGTATTGCTCAAACATTGATGTCACTTACGCCTGTAATTATAATCTTACCTTCAGTATTCATTTTCAAAGAAAAAGTAACTCTTCGCGAGATAGTGGGAGCATTTGTAGCTGTAGGTGGAGTTGCTTTATTTTTCCTTTAGGCTAGGGGATATTTAAATATTTATGCGATTGTAAAGAAATATTCCAGTCAGGATTATTTTTTACATATTCAACCATTTTAGGAGCCATTTTATCGAATTGTGAATACTCTGGCTGCAAAAGAAGCTTACAATCCTCATTTACCTGTGATTTCCACTTCTCAGCAAATTCAAAATCCGTATCATCAAAAATTACAACTTTTAATTCATGGGCTAGTTGTAAATTTTCCGTAAGTGGCTCCTTATTTTTTTTAGGGCTTAAACAGATCCAATCCCATTCTCCGCTTAGTTTATATGCACCACTGGTTTCAAGAAAGTTATTAATTTTGTTCTTTCTCAGTAAATTGCTTAGTGGTTCTAAATTATAAATCCCCGGCTCACCTCCAGTAACAACAACTGATTGTGCAGGAGTTTCAAGTACTTTACTTACAATATCTTCAATACTTACAAGAGGGTGCAATTTGGCATTCCAACTCAATTTTGAGTCACACCAATGACATGCAATGTCGCATCCGCCAACTCGAATAAAATATGCTGCTTTACCACTGTGGTATCCTTCTCCCTGAATGCTGTAAAACTCCTCGACCAAAGGTAGGTTTATTCCATTCTGGGTAATACTTTTATCAACTCTCGTGTATAATTCTTTACTCACAATCAATTATTTTGAGGCGGCAAAGATATAAAAATTGCTTAGAGTAGTCGGGTTTTGAAAATTTTATTCACTGCAAACGATTGCTCATTTTGATTGGTACATTTTATGTTTACTAAAACGCGTTAGACAAAAAATAATGTATTTTCGCAATGTTTTGCTGAGCTGACGTGATTTGGTTAACTTTATTGTTTCAAGTTAGGTGTTTATAAGGCATTGAAAAATAATTAATTAAAAATACTACTATGCAATTATCAATTGATAAAACATTAGTTAAAGATTTAATGGTTGAAAACCATTATAATAGATACAAACAAATGGGTTCTGGTGTAATTCAAGCACTTAAAAATAACACTTGTGAAGGAAATGATTTTTTAGGATGGATGAATTTACCATCTCATATTTCAAATGATGAGCTAAATCGAATACAAGAGGTTGCTGATAAATTAAGAAGCAATAGTGACGCAGTTGTTGTGATTGGTATTGGAGGGTCATATCTTGGGGCACGTGCGGTAATTGAAAGTCAACTTAATCCATTTGCTAATAAGGGAACTGAAATAATTTATGCCGGACATCATCTATCACCAGGTTATTTGACAGAATTAGCATCCCATTTAGAAGGTAAAAAGTGGAGTGTTGTAGTTATTTCTAAATCTGGTACTACTACTGAGCCAGCTATTGCATTTCGGTTTTTAAGACAAAAATTGACCGAGCAATTTGGTGAAAATAGCTCAAAAGACAGAATTGTTGCCATAACAGATGAGAAAAAAGGTGCCTTGCGTCAGTTAGTAGAGGCAGAAGGATTGCCTTCTTTCATTATCCCGGATAATGTTGGCGGACGTTTTTCTGTTTTTACACCTGTAGGTTTATTACCCATAGCCATAGCAGGTTTTGATATCAAAGCACTTATAGTAGGAGCTGTTGAAATGGAGAAAAATGTTTGGTCTGAAAACGATGAGAACCTTGCTTTAGAATATGCAGCAATTAGAAATGCTTTGAATCAGAATGGATTTGGAATTGAAGTATTGGCAAATTATCATCACAAGTTTCACTATATTTCTGAATGGTGGAAACAACTTTACGGTGAAAGCGAAGGAAAAGATGGAAAAGGAATTTTTCCTGCTAGTGTTGATCTAACAACAGATTTGCACTCGATGGGGCAATATTTACAAGATGGTAAGCGAAATATATTTGAAACAGTTATTCAATTTGATAATACTCAGTTAAAAGCTGAGACAATCCAAGAGGATTCTGAAAACCTAGATAAGTTAAACTATTTAGCAGGAAAAGATCTGTCATTTGTAAATGCAAATGCACTTGAGGGTACTATGCTTGCTCACAGAACCGGTGGTGTGCCTAATATTAAATTGAGAATTGCAAATGATGATATGAAAAGTATAGGCGGTTTGTTGCAATTTTTTATGGCAGCATGTGGTATTAGTGGCCTAATGCTTCAGGTAAACCCATTTAATCAGCCAGGCGTTGAAGATTATAAGCGTAATATGTTTGCTCTTTTGCAAAAGCCGGGATTTGAACAAGAGGGAGAGGAGCTTCAACAATTAAAGAAGAACTTAGGATTCTAAATGAGATAGTAAATTAAAAGAAAAAGGCTTGCATTCTATGCAAGCCTTTACTTTTTTATCTAAATCTTGACTATTTCAAGTTAAATTTCTTAATGAAATCATTAATTGGTTCTGCCAATGTTGGTTGTCCAATTTCTTGAAGATCATATCCAACTTTTACGGTTGGTTTGTCAATTTTTACAATACGGCTTAAGTCAATTGGAGTACCAATAACAACAGCATCACAAGGAGTGTTGTTGATTGTTTTTTCCAAATCTTTCTTTTGCTCATCTCCATATCCCATAGCAGGCAATAGATCACCAATACCTGGATAAATTTTGAAAGTTTCTTTCAATTTACCTACAGCATATTCTCGTGGGTCAACCATTTCAGCAGCACCAGCTTTCATTGCAGCAACAGTACCTGCACCAATTTTCATTTCACCGTGTGTTAGTGTTGGTCCGTCTTCTACAACCAATACTTTTTTACCACGGATAATTTCAGGTTTGTCAATAGTTAATGGTGAAGCACCATCAACAACCATTGCATTAGGAGCTACTTTAGCGATATTCTCACGAACAATTTGAATATTTGCAGCATCAGCACTATCCATTTTATTGATAACAACTACATCAGATAAACGAAGAGTTGTTTCACCTGGATAGTATTTTAATTCGTGTCCCGGACGATGTGGATCTACTACTGTAATCATTAGGTCAGACTGATAGAATGGAAAATCATTGTTTCCACCATCCCAAAGAATTACATCACATCCATCAGGATCATTTTCAGCTGCTCTTACGATAGCTTCGTAATCTACACCAGCATATATTACGTTACCACGAGTTACATGTGGTTCGTATTCTTCCATTTCCTCGATTGTACAATCATGTTTAGCTAAATCTTCAATAGTAGCAAAACGTTGCACTTTCTGCTTTACCAAATCACCATAAGGCATTGGGTGACGGATAGCAACTACTTTAAGTCCAGCTTCCATTAATAATTCGATAACACGACGAGATGTTTGAGATTTACCACAACCAGTACGAACAGCTCCAACTGCTATAACCGGTTTGGTACTTTTAATCATTGTGTCTTTTCCACCAATTAATGAGAAAGTTGCACCTGCAGCATTTACTTTAGATCCTACCTTCATTACGTGCTCGTATGGCACATCACTATATGAGAATACACATTCATCAACATCTAAATCTTTGATTAGTTTTTCGAGGTCTGCTTCCGCGTAGATAGGAATACCATCTGGATACAATTCTCCAGCTAATTCAGCAGGGTATTTCCTTCCATCAATGTCAGGAATTTGAGCAGCAGTAAATGCTACTACATTATAAGAATCATTGCCTCTGTAATAAGTGTTGAAGTTGTGAAAATCACGACCTGCAGCACCAATAATAATGACATTTCTTTTTGCCATAATTTTAGTCCTCCATTTTAAAAGTTAGTAATTGGTAATAAATTGCATCAGCAAATATACGGGTTTAAACAAAAAATCCTAATCTTTGTCTAACTAACTCAGAAATTGTTAATGAATTACCTTGCTCATTTATATTTGTCGGGAAATGACCATCAATTAATTGTTGGTAATTTTATTGGTGATGCAGTTAAGGGTAAGCTATTTATGAGTTACCCAGATAGGATAAAAGAAGGTATTCTTTTACACAGAAGCATTGATAGCTATACAGATAACCATCCAATTGTAAAAGAAGCAAAGTTATTTTTTAAAAATTCTTATGAAAAATATTCAGGAGTAGCAGTTGATATGTTATTTGATCACTATCTGGCTTCAAATTGGAAAGATTTTCATAAAGAACCATTAGCAAGTTATGTTAATGTTATAAATAGAGTTTTATTATCATTCTTTGAATATATGCCTTATCGTATACAATTAATGATGCCATTTTGGGTGAAGCACAGGTGGCCAGAACTTTACGAAACTAAGACTGGTTTGTATAGAGTTCTAAATGGTATGACATACTATACATCAATGCCTAAAAAAGTGGCAATGTTTCAAGATGTATTGTCTGACAATTATTTGAAATTAAAGGATTTATTCTATTTGTTTTTTGAAGATGTTCTGAAATATTTCTCCATAAGTAATAGGAGTTTTAACTAAATTATTGATTATAGGCTTAAATAAACGTTACAAAATGTATTGTAAGCTTTTTTTTTCCAAAAAACATTTATAGCTTTGTAGCTTTAGTAAAAGGAAATTAAATCGAGAAATCCATAAAATTATTGTAAAACTATGAAAACAAGTTTCAAGTATTTAGCAATCATGGTGGCAACAGCTGTTTTAGTATTTACAGGATGTAAAGATCTTGAGAAAATGCAAAAAATGGCTGACCAGGTAACATTAAGTGTTTCTACTAGTCCTGTTGAAATGCATGGAGATAGTATTGAAATTAAATTAACAGGAGCCTTTCCTGCAAAGTTTTTCCAGAAAAAAGTAACGCTTGAGGTTACTCCAGTGTTAAAGTATGGTGGACAGGAAGTAGCATTTAAGTCTCTTACAATGCAAGGAGAAGATGTAGAAGCCAATAATAAGGTTATTCCTTACGAAAGTGGCGGTTCTTTTGAAATAGTTGACAAAATTGCATTTGATCCTGCAATGCGTGAAGCAACTCTTGTTGTGCGTGGAGATGCAACTATTAAAGATGAAAAACAAGCTGTTATTGAGCGGGAGTTTGCTCCAGGAGTTATTGCTACAGCTACATTATTAGACTTTACTGACGGTAAAGTAATCAAAGCTGCTGACAATTTCGAACGTGTAACTTACGAAACAAAAGAAGCTAAA
>PKTE01000089.1 GCA_002869335.1 Salinivirgaceae bacterium
ACAAGAAAGAGGTTTTTGAGACTTTAGAAGTAAGACCAAGTAATAAATATTTGGCTCGCTATCTGGAGTTTCATGATGCAGAGATACAACGATTTTTTCCGGGCTTTGTATATAAACAGGAGATGAATACTATTAGTTTCTTTATTTTGAGAGACATGCAGGTTGCCGGTCTGTTCTTAGCTCACCGTGAAGATGTAAATGTGTTGCGAGTGGGCCTTGATTATGTGGGACCTAAATACCGCGATTTTAAAAATGGCCGTTTCATTTATTCTCGTCTTCGCAATTGGTTTCTGGATCAAGGTTTTGAAAAAGTTATTGCTGATGCGCATAGCGATAAGTATTTTAGCTATCTCAAGAAAATAGGTTTTGATGAGCAACCTGATGGTACCTATGCAAAAGTATTGGAGAAAAAAATCTAAAAGATGATTACCAGAATTACCGGTGGAAAAATAGTAACAGCATCAAGTGAAATTTATGCCGATTTATGGATTAAAGATGAGCAAATCCTGAAAATTGGAGAAGCTGATTTTATTGCTGATATGGTGATTGATGCTACTGGAAAATATATCATGCCCGGAGGTATTGATCCTCATGTGCATATGCATTTGCCTACACCAGCCGGTTTTTCTTCTGATGATTTTCGCTCTGGTAGTATTGCCGGCTTGCATGGAGGAACTACAACTTTAATAGATTTTGTGACTCCTGAACACGGACAATCATTAATTGATGCCCTTGATAAACGTAAAAATGAAGCAGTAAATTCCCTTGTTGATTATACATTTCATGTCAGTCCAATAGAGTGGACTGAAAATACTGCTTCAGAAATTGAAGCCTGTATGAAAGCGGGTATTACCTCTTTTAAGGTTTACATGGCCTATAAAAAGGCAGTAGGTTTGGAAGATGATGCCTTGTATAATGTTCTTAAAACCGTGGGGGAGTTAGGTGGCATGGTAACGGTTCATGCTGAAATGGGCGATGAAATTGATCTACTTAGAGATGAGTTCGCTGCAAAAGGCATTCTATCACCTACAGCTCATCCACAAACAAGGCCCAATTATACGGAAGGGGATGCTGTGAAAAAGGTAATTGAAATGGCAGCAGAAAATAATTGTCCCCTTTATATCGTACATGTTTCTACTGCAGAAGCAATGAGTCATATTCAATTGGCTCAGAAAAATGGTCAAAAAGTGTGGGCTGAGACGTGTCCTCACTATTTGGTGCTAGATGATAGTGTTTACGAAGGTGAGTTTGCTGATACAGCCAAATATGTATTGAGTCCTCCATTGCGCAAGCATAAAGATTCTGAAGCTTTGTGGCAATCTTTAAAATCAGAATCTGTGCAAACTGTAGGAACAGATCATTGCCCTTTCACACTGGAGCAAAAAAGAGCTGGAGAGCATGATTTTCGAAAAATTCCCAATGGTGCAGGAGGAGTAGAGCACCGTATAGCATTGCTTTATACCTATGGTGTGTTGGAAGGAAAGATAACACTATCTCAAATGGTCAATATGATGGCAACCGCACCAGCCAAAATATTTGGCTTGGATAAAAAAGGTGACTTACGTGAAGGACTCGACGCTGATATCCTGATTTGGGATCCCAATACAGAACAAGAAATTAGTGTAGCTACACACCATCAAAATACCGATCTCAATATTTACGAAGGCATCAATACCAAAGGAGCAACAGCTCATGTGTTTGTGAAAGGACAAGAAGTGATTAGGTATGGCGAACTTATCGAGAAACCGAAAGGTGAGTTTATTGAGCGGTATTAGTACAAAAAAACGGAAGCCACTGCTGACTCCCGTTTCATTTCACTATAACATTAATCTTAATTTGAGAAACAATCTGATTTTGATCTCGTTATTGGTTTAATAAAGAACTCTTTTTTTCTGGCTATCCATGATTTGTTTCAATGTAGCTGCAGGGTTCTGGAATTTATTAGTAAACATCATGGCAGCAATGATATATGGCTTGAATCCAGCTTCATGATATGTTTTAATGCGGTACTTTTCAAATACATCAGCATTTACTTCACCTTCTTTACATGAAACACCTGAGATGTCTGCTGGTAAACAGTGCATATAAAGCGCATCTTCATTTTTGGTAACTTTCATTTTGTCATGATCGTATTCCCAATCTTTATACTTAGCATTGTTGGCTAAACATGTTTGCTCAAGTGCATCTAAACCAGCTTTGTCGCCTGCCTGAAGTAGTTTTGTGCGTTCTTGCATAATGTGGAATGGAGCCCAGCTTTTTGGATATACAATGTCAGCGCCTTTCATGGCTTCTTTCATGTCGTGGCTTACTTTGAAGCTACCACCACTTGCTTTGGCATTTTTACCGGCCATATCCACAATCTCTGGAATCAAATCATATCCTTCAGGGTATGCTAATTCAATGTCCATTCCAAAACGAGACATTAGCCCAATAATACCCTGTGGTACAGAAAGAGGTTTTCCGTAACTTGGTGAATAAGCCCAGCTCATTACAATTTTTTTTCCTTTTAGGTTTTCTAATGAACCATACTCTTTTTGCAAGTGTAAAAGGTCAGCCATTGATTGTGTTGGGTGGTCCTGGTCGCACTGTAGATTTACAATACCTGGTCGCTCTGGTAAAACACCTTTTGCAAAACCTTCATCTAATGCATCACCAACTTCGCGCATGTATTTGTTTCCTTCTCCCAAAAACATATCGTCACGTATTCCGATGAAATCTGATAGGAATGAAATCATATTGGCTGTTTCACGTACGGTTTCTCCGTGTGCAATTTGCGATTTTTGTTCATCTAAATCCTGCACTGCAAGACCAAGAAGATTTGCTGCCGAAGCATATGAGAAACGAGTACGTGTACTGTTATCTCTGAAGTTTGAAATAGCTAGTCCTGTATCAAAAACGCGTGGTGAGATATTTTGCGAACGCATCTCTTTTAGGATGTCAGCTACCTCTAAAACCATTTTTAAATCTTCATCACTCTTTTCCCATGTCAATAGGAAATCTTTCTTGTATAACTCAGATTTGAGTTCCTTAAGCTGGTTGATTTTATCTGTTAGGTTCATGTTTGTAATTTTTAAGTTTCACTAGATGCAAAGGTCTATTTGTTATATTTTTAATCAGTCGTTTTTGTCAAAACTGTTGATTTTAAAATAATCAGGCTTGTTTTTAGTCAGCAATTTCGTAAGCAAATCCTGCATAAAAGGCAGTTGCTTTTACTAAGTCGTCAATGGGTACTTTTTCGTTTGGAGCGTGCGCCAAAACTTCGTTACCAGGTCCAAATCCAATTAATGGAATACCATACATTCCATTGATTGTTACACCATTAGTTGAGAATGTCCACTTGTCTACTTTGGGGGCTTTGTCAAATAATTTTTCAAAAGTGCTTACGCCTTTTTGCACGATTTCTGAATCTTCTGGAATTTTCCATGTGGGGTAGTATTTTTCCATTCCGTATTCTAATCCTGTATAAGCTGTCTCTTTGTATTCTAACACTTCAACTTTAGCATTCATTCCTTCGATCAATGCTTCAACCTCTGCAACGGCTGATTCTTTTGTTTCACCCCATGTTAAACGGCGATCAAGGTGAAATGCCGCATAATCAGATACAGCACAAAGTGAAGGACTACCAGAAACAATTTCTGAAATTGTTACTGTTCCTTTACCGAGGAATGGGTCATCTTTCAAGCGCTCATTAAGTTTTTCAATTTCTAACGCAATTTTTGCTGCTTTGTAAATGGCATTGTCGCCACGCTCAGGTGCTGAACCGTGACAAGATGTACCATAAAAATGTACTTTCATTTCCATACGACCACGGTGTCCTCTGTAAATATTTAGATTGGTAGGTTCTGTACTAATAGCGAAATCAGGTTTGATGCCTTCTTCTTCTACGATATATTTCCAGCATAGTCCGTCGCAATCTTCCTCAATTACACTTCCAACACAATATAATGTAAGGTCTTTGTCAAACCCAAGTTCTTTAAGAATTCTACCAGCTGTTACAAATGCAGCAGGTCCGCCTTCCTGGTCAACAGTTCCACGTCCATGTACAAATCCATCTTTTATTTCACCTCCAAGTG
>PKTE01000062.1 GCA_002869335.1 Salinivirgaceae bacterium
TGAGCAAAAATATATGCTGGCTAAAGAAAGTCATCAAAAAGCATTGAAATATATTGAAAAACGACCAGATAAAATATATGAAGCTGAGTTTTATATTGCCTTAGGTAAGTCATATTTAAAACTGAATGATTTTGATTCAGCTATATTATCACTTAAGAAAGGATTGAGCACATCCAAAGAAATACAACATGGTGAGAATGCTATTGCAGCTGCTCGTTTATTGGGTGATGCTTATGCGAAAACGGGTCGTTATAATGAGGCTATAGACTTTTATAAGAAGTCGTTAAGCTTAAAAGATTCATTATTGGAAGTGAAAAGTAAGCAGTGGGTTTCTGAATCTCAAATGCGATATGAATTTGGAAAGAAGGAACAGGAAATATCATTTTTGGTTAGAAAAAATCGTTTGAATTTATACATATGGGGTTTATCCTTATTTATTGTTGTCGTGTCGGGTTTCTTTATTATTTATTCACTAAGAAACCGAAATATTAAAACGAAGCAGCGCAATCAATTATTAAATAAGGAGAAAGAGGTGCATGTGCTTGAGCTTCAGAAATCAGAGGCAGAGAACAAATGCTTGATTGAAGAAATGAAAGCCAACGAGGAACTCAATAAAATGGAGCAGGAGAAGATGCAGCAAGAGATCGACCATAAGAACCGAGAGTTGGCATCAGGAGCTCTGCATGTGGTGAGTAAAAATAAAATTCTGGACGATATTAAATCTCAGGTTCAGGGCATAAAATGTGAAGGTACCGATATTTCATCAGCGTTGAGAGATATCACACGTTTGATAGATTCCAATATCAGTATGGATGATGACTGGGAATCATTTAAACTGCATTTTGAACAGGTTAATGGTGAATTCTTTAATAAATTAACCAATAAATACAATGACCTGTCCCAAGGCGACCTCCGCTTGTGTGCCTATCTTTACATTAATTTAAATGCTAAAGAAATTGCGCAAATTTTTAATATTTCTCCCGATTCAGTGCGCAAAAGAAAACAGCGTTTGCGTGAAAAATTACAACTTGATAAGGATACTGATCTAACAATTTACTTGCAAAAAACATAGTTGTAATTATTTGTTTTTGAGTTGCTTGTAACTCTGTCACGTTTTGTCACGGTTGGTGTCACACATTGTCCTTCCTTTATTTTGCAATGTCGTTTGGCTATTCGGATATTGCGCTCAGAAAATCACAAAAACTACTACTATGACAAAATTATTGACATTCCTTGCTGTATTTTTTACAGCATTAAGCTTAAATGCTCAGAGCTTTGATTTTTATATCTCAGATCCTGATCCTGCACCAGACTCATTAAAATTTTGTATGGGCGAAACTGTAACCTTTACCATTGACTACCAGGGATGGGGATGGGCTGAATGGTATATGTGTTCTGAAGAACCTGATTTAGTCGGCTGGTCTAATTTTGACAAATGGGAATATGTTTATCCTACAGATACTACATATACATTAACTGTTGATAGTGAAGTTTATTTTTGGGTTAAAGTATCTGAAGACTTTAATTCTAGTTTTTCAGATGTATACCACATACGTTTAAATGGAGAGGTTCCGGAGTTAGTATATTCAGACACGATTTTCTGCGAAGGAAGTATGTTGACAGTTTCTTCATCTGTTACAGGACTAGGAACCGGATATTATAAATGGTATAAGGATGATATAGAGATGGCTGGTCAAACTGATGAGTCTATCGATATTACAGAGCCAGGTACTTACTACGTGTCTGCTTTGTCAAACGAGACAGGTTGTCCTGATTCATATTATACAAGTGACGCTGTTACTTTTCATTATGTGAAGCCTTCTGTGTCAGGAGAATTTAAACCTGATTTATCCAGGGTTACATTGGAAACATCTCAGGATTATACTAATTACCAGTGGTATGAATCAACTACAGTTGACGGTACGCTTAATGCTATTTCAGGAGCCGATACTTATACATATAATGCAACCACAACTGCTACAGATATGTATTATGCAGTAGAAGTTACTACTGATGGCGGTTGTACTGCCATGTCTGATCGTGCTTTAATTAATGATTCTTTATATTCCTTACCGGAAATTATTGAACCAGCCGAAACATTTCAATGCAGTGATGCATCTGTTACACTAGAGCTAGTAAACCAGGGTTATGCTGCTTATCAATGGTATAAGAATGGATCTTCTATGTGGGGGCAGACTTCTTCTACTTTAACTGTTCAAAATGATTGGTCAGGTGGTTCAGGAACCTATACCGTGATGGTAAAAACAGGTATTGATGAGATTACTGAATTTGAATCAAATGCAATTGATTTAACCTTTGCTACAAAGCCATCTATAAATATTAAAGATAATGCAACACTTTGTCCTAATGATACGGTTACACTAGAAGCTAAAGCAGGAAGTTCTGTACCAGTAGGTGGGTACGAATCATACAAATGGTATTTTAACGATGTAAATGATTTTTCTTCAGCTGTTGAGATTTCTGGAGCTACAGATTCAATAATTGATATTCCTGTGCCCGAAGAAACAAGATATTATTGGGTTGCAACTACTTTAAACGGATGTGATGATGTTTCTAATAGCAAAAACATTACAGAGTTTTCATTAAATGCACCATATTTAAGTGTTACACCATGGGATCGTTTAATGTGCGATGGTGATACTGTAAAAATCAAAACCTTCACTACAAATGTTACCTATCAATGGTATTTTAACGGAGAACCAGTTGATTCAGCAAATAATCAGGAGTTTTACACCACTGAAGTAGGATATTATGATCTTGAAATAACTTCAACTATTTGTGAAGACGCTGATCCTGTTATGAACAATGATTCGGTAGTTCTTTCTTACAGAGTTAATCCTCAGTTTTCAGTTACACCTGATGGTGAAGTTTATGGAGGTGACTCAACACATCTGATTTTCTGTAAATATGAAAATATTAGTTTGACTTTGGATGATTCAACAAATTTCTCATCGATTCAATGGATGGGTAAATTATTTGACCCAAGTTCTGTAACAGATGAATGGGAATATATCGAAGGAGAAACCAACGGAGTTTATTCATTTGTGAATGGTGTTGATAATGATAAACTGCATTTTAAAGTAAGAGTGGATTCAGTAATGGGGTCAGACGAGGTTTGTACCGGATTTACTGATTATAAAACCATTGATGGATGGGTGTTTGCTGATCCTGCAATTGCATCGTATGGAAATAATGAGCTTTGCGAAGAAGGTGATTCGGTTATGATTAATTTAGCTTTTCCTGGCGAATGGGAGAGTTATGAATGGTACAGAGATGGAGAGCTGGTACCTGATTCAAATAATGATACTCTTTGGCCAAAATTAGAGGGTGAATATGTCATATTTGCTTATCCTGAAAAATGTCCTGATATACCACATACTTCAGGAGTTGGACCAATAGTACAAATAATGCCTGAAGCATTTATAGACATGGATGATGTGGCGCTATTTGCTAATCCTTATGGCAATTTTGGTCGGGTTTATGATTATGTGTGGTATTTAAACGGAGAAGCTATCGACATGAATACTATGGGATTAGATCAGCATCCAGGATATATATTAGTTGAAGATGTTGTGCCAGGAAGTTATGAAGTAGAAGTTTCTAATCCATCTGGTTGTATTCGATATTCTGAAGCATTTGAGGTTGTTGGAATTGGTGAAGCTGAAGCTGGTATTCATATTTATCCTAATCCTGTCAATAATACATTGAATATTTCTCTTGAAAATATTAGTGGTATAAATACAATTGATGTGTATACTGCAACTGGACAATTGGTTGAAACAATTTCTGATGTTCAGTATTCTCAAAGTATTGATTTTAGTTCGCAAATAAATGGTCTGTTTCTCATAAAAGTTAACTACGTTAATAATTCTCATAGCATTTACAAAGTAGTTAAAAATTAGCATTTGTTGGTTGGAAGCCGGTACTGAAAGGTGCCGGCTTTTTTTTAGGAAAAATGAAACACCGTATTAAATTTCATAAAGAGTCTGGATTTATAATTTTAGATTATAAAGGAGTAATCATTTTTGATGACATAAAGGTTAGTATGATAGATTTGCTAGAACAAGCTGAATTTTCAAGGAATTCAAATATTATAATTGATTTTAGTAATTGTGCACTAAACCTTAAATATGCTATGGTTCTTGAATATGCTGATTTTATAAAAAACAGTCTTAAAAAAAGTCAATTTAAAAAGGTTGCATTTTTAACAAATGTGGTAAATGAGGTTTTAATCGCAATGCTTCATTATTCTCTTTCAATTCGACTGCCAATAGTTTTCAATACTTTTAGCAATATGGAGGCTGCATTTTTTTGGATTGGGAGTTTTGACAAAAAACGGATTGCTAAATTTGATCGTATTGACCATTAACCATAAAATAAAGTGCACATTCTTTCGTTTTCTTATCATAATCATAAAATCCAATTGATATAGCAACATAGTTTACTCATTGATCACTTACATGTTAAACCTCAAAACTAAATTACACAATGAGAAAACTATTTTTTATCGCAACACTATTTGCGATCTTTTCAGCCTGTCACAAAGACGATGATTCAAATCAAACCGTACTTGAACCTGATTATTTTCCCATGGCTATTGGAAATTATTGGGTGTATGAAAATGTAATGATTGATACACTAGGTACAATTATTACTGAAAAAATTGATAGTGTCTTTATAAATAGGGATACACTAATCGAAAATGAAACTTTTTTTGTATTCGAGCAAATTACAACACTTTCAAATGGAGAAATTCGTGTGAAACCAAGAATGTACTATAGAGATTCATCTGGTTATATCATAGATAGTTCAGGAGCAATTTTCTTCAGTGATAAAAACTTTACAGACACGCTTTATACCAAATTATTTGTTATGGGCGAGGATTCAATTTATAGAACAACCTATAAAATGGAATATGTCGATGAAATTGTTTCTGTGCCTGCAGGAGATTTTGAAGTTCTGAATTTCAGGGGAACAGTTTGGGTTTATAATCTAAATCCGAATATCCCAAATCCTCGTTATGTTGATAATTACTTTGCACCCAATGTGGGGAAAGTTTATGGAAAAAGCATTTGGACAATGTCTAATTTCTCATATATGGAGTCCCGATTATTGAGATACAATGTTTATTTGCCCGAATAATAATGATAGTCGGGGCCCGACTATACAAAAAACCTTTAATTAAGAACCATTTTCATAAGTAGGTTATTTAAGAAGAGTCGGACCCCGACTTTTTTCGAATGATTCCAGCGGAATCAAATATCTGTAGCTTGATTTTTAGCTGCAGATATCACCGCGGTGCGCATTTGATTTGTTGCAGAATGTAAAAATCGGTGATATGTTATTCGGTTGAATATAATATTGGACTCCTCCGGAGTCCTAATTTAATGCATCTAATCTATTTTCTACAGATATGCAAATCCTCCGGATTTGAATTCGCAAATAGTCATCAGATCACTTGTTAAATCCCAGATGAGAGAACCATTAAATTCCAACCTTTGAATAAGTAGTGTTCAGATGACTTCAGCTAGACAAAAGAGATTTATTCTACAGCAGTAGCACAACTATTCGAAAAAATTTATACCCTACCAATAATCCTGAAGGGATTAAACAATCATAGCCTTGGGTAAGCGAATAGCGCCACCCAAGGTTATGTAATTAAATGCCTACATCGCCGCGATGCTAAAAAAAATTGAAAACGCAGCTCATTCATCGGCGAAATATTACGTAGGTCATCTCTTTTGTGGATTAGTATTTGGAAAATCTATAACAATATTTTCATAGGTTTCTATTGCAAATAGTCACCAGATCATTTGTTAAACCGCAGATGAGGGAACCATTAATTTCCAACATTCGAATTGGTAGTGATCTGATAACTTTAGCAAGCAAAAAAAACTTCACTAAAGAATCGTTTTAATCGAACCAAATCAACACTTCCGATAATCCTGAAGGGATTAAACTATCATAGCCTTGGGTAAGCGAATAGCGCCACCCAAGGTTATGCAATTAAATGTCTAACTCGCCGCGATGCTAAAACAATTGAAAACGCATACAATCTATCGGCGAAATATTATGGATGTCATTTCTTATGTGTGATTAGTGTTGGGGAAATCTATGAAGTTGGTTTTAGTAGGTTTCTATTTCTAATAGTCAACAGATCAATTGTTAAAGCGCAGATGAGAGAATCATGAAATTTCAATTTATTATTAAAATACAATAGGTCTGAATTTTGTAGCGTTATGAGTAAAATTTTCATCAATTGAAAGCTCTAATATTTTTTTTCATATTTTCATGTTCCTTGACTTTAGTTGCGCAAAACCATCAACTGGATAGTGCTGCTGTAGCACAAAAACTGGACTCCCTAAAAACCATTTACCCCAATGTAAAATACAACGGCAAATATCAACCAAGCTTCTACGCAGCCCTGCAAGTCTATCCCGAATTACTTGATGTTGAAATAGAATTCGATTATCGAAACATCCCCACCACCATGCAATGTCGTCCCAAGCCATTCTCAGTTTTGCGCAGGTCTGAAAAGCGAAAGTTTCTGATGATTTTCAATCAAAATATGGGCAAAAGTAGAGGTGTGCCACTCAATGAACTTAGTTTTGATGCGCGTGTTGGACTTTTTGCTCACGAATTAGCGCACATTATTGATTATCGAAGAAAACGCTCATTGGGAATAATTGCTTTGGGATTTAAATATGTCACCAAAAGAGGCAAGCAAGAGCTGGAACATACCATTGATCGTATTATTATTTGGCGTGGATTTGGTCACCAATTGTATCAATATGCTGTGGAAGTATCTAAAAATCAAGCAATTTCTGACGATTACCGAAAGCGCAGACAATCCATTTACCTCCAACCCGAAGAAATTATAGAACTTATCAAGATTGTTGAGGCACATAGGAGCGAATGATTTATATGTGCTAAACACTTAGTTTTGATAATAATGCCGATGCGAATTGAGCGTCTCTGAATAGATACTCGTTGCGGCATTTATAATGTTGTTTTAAAACCCCAATGCGTTGCATTGGGTTAAAAATGATTAGCCCTTTCAGGGCGATTTATTGCATCATCTTGTACATTGGTTCTCAGTCTTTATTGGTTTTTTATGCCTGAAAGGCTTATTCATTCTAACGTAGGGCAACGCCCTGCGTAAATAGAGTTCATATAAATTCGCCGCGCTATGCCTATAATTGAAAATGAAAGGTTCCATCGGCGAAATCTGATCTATCTCCAACCCTCAGAGATTAAGTAGCTTATCGAAATTGTTGAAAACAACTTCAAAAATGTTAAAAGATAATCGGCTTTTTTCTCAAATCAGCCGAACAAATCAAGGTATTTTTGCATTAGTAAAAAAACTTCAAAAAATAAATGCATGTTTAATCAGGGCCATTTGTTTTTTGGATTTTGTGATTTGTTTTTTTTAGAACCCTGAGCGAAGTCGAAGGGTGGAATTTGTTTATTGAAATTTGACTCCCATTATGTCTAAGTTTACCCATTTACACGTCCATACCCAATACTCCATCCTTGATGGAGCCTCAAAAATTAGTGAATTACTTGAAAAAGCTAAAAGTGATGGAATGCCTGCTGTGGCTATTACCGATCATGGTAATATGTTTGGGGTGAAAGACTTTTGGGATCAGGCTAAAAAGATCGGGGTTAAACCTATTATCGGAATTGAAACCTATGTGGCAGCTAATGGACGACATGTGAAAGAGAAGGGTAAAGGAAACCGTGGGCATCATTTGATTTTGTTAGCCAAAAACAAAACAGGTTATAAAAACCTAATGAAGTTGAGCTCAATTGGATTTACGGAAGGTTTTTATCACAATGCACGTATCGATCATGAATTGTTAGAGAAATATCATGAAGGTTTAATTGCCAGTTCGGCGTGTTTGGGAGGTGAAATACCTCAATATATTTTACATGGGCAACCTGACAAAGCCCGCGAGAAAGCGCAATGGTTCAAAAACCTATTTGGCGATGATTACTATTTGGAATTACAACGTCATCCGGCCAAAGCTCCGCAGCAGCGCGAAGAGATTTACGATCGCCAGCAAATGGTAAATGCAGAGTTAATCAAAATTGCTAAGGAGCTTGATATTAAGTTGATTGCTACTAATGATGTGCATTTTACCAATGCAGAAGATGCCGAAGCACATGATCGATTAATATGCCTTGTAACCAATGCCCCAATAAACGATCCTAAGCGGATGCGTTATACCAAAGAAGAGTATTTCAAAACTACAGATGAGATGAAAGAGCTCTTCGCTGATGTGCCTGAAGCCATTGAAAATACACAGGATATTGTTGATAAAATAGAGGAACTTGAGTTGAATAGCGCTCCTATTATGCCGGACTTTCCATTGCCGGAAGGTTTCGATAATGAAGATGACTACCTCAAGCACTTATCCTATGAGGGTGCTCATGAACGTTGGGGCGAAGACCTTAGCGACAGCCTGAAAGAGCGATTGGACTTTGAATTGGAAACCATTAAAACTATGGGATTCCCGGGGTATTTCCTAATTGTTTGGGATTTCATTAAGGCAGCTCGTGAAATGGGAGTGATCGTGGGACCCGGACGTGGTTCAGCTGCAGGATCAGCCGTTGCTTATTGTTTGAAAATTACCAATATCGACCCCATTAAATATGACTTGCTTTTTGAGCGTTTCCTAAATCCAGATCGTATCTCAATGCCCGATATTGATATCGACTTTGATGATGATGGGCGTCAGGAGATTTTAGAGTGGGTTGTGAATAAATATGGCGAAGATAAGGTCGCGCACATCATCACTTTTGGAACAATGGCAACTAAATCATCTATACGTGATGTGGCTCGTGTGCAGGAATTTCCGTTGAAACGTGCCGATGAAATTGCCAAGCTTGTACCGGAAGCTCCCAAAATGAGTTTCAAAAAAGCATATAAAGAATCTAAGGAATTAAAAGAGATTCGCGCCAACGGTGATCCTTCTGAAAAAGCAGTACTTCAATACGCTGAAAAGCTGGAAGGATCTGTACGTCAGACAGGTGTGCATGCTTGTGGTATTATAATTTCGAAAGATAGTTTAACAGAATATATTCCGGTATGTAAGGCAAAAGATGCCAAGCTACTGGTAACTCAGTATGATGGTGGTTATGTGGAACCTGTAGGAATGTTAAAAATTGATTTTCTGGGTTTAAAAACACTTTCCATTATCAAAGAGGCACTTGAATATATCCATGATTCTTCAGGGTTTGCACCTGAAATTGATAAGGTTCCATTAAACGATCAAAAAACATTTGAGCTATACGCTCGTGGTGAGACAACAGCACTTTTTCAGTTTGAATCACCGGGTATGAAAAAGCACCTTCGTGCACTGAAACCTGACCGTTTTGAGGATTTGGTTGCGATGAATGCTCTTTATCGTCCGGGTCCAATGGCATATATCCCAGACTTTGTTGACCGTAAGCATGGTAAGAAAAAAATTGAATACGACCATCCTTTGATGGAGGAATATCTTGAGGAAACTTATGGTATTACTGTATTCCAGGAGCAGGTGATGCTTTTATCTCGTAAGCTTGCGAATTTTACCCGTGGTCAATCTGATAGTTTGCGTAAAGCTATGGGTAAAAAGAAAAAGGATATTATGGCGGAGCTTAAAATTAAGTTCCATGATGGAGCCATAGCCAATCCCGCCTTTATGGATGGTTGCAAGCAAATGAAGAAAGATCCGGAAAAGTTGATTGACAAAATCTGGAAAGATTGGGAAGCATTTGCTGAATACGCATTTAATAAATCACATTCGGTTTGCTATGCGTATGTGTCATATCAAACGGCTTATCTAAAAGCCCACTATCCATCGCATTTTATGGCTGCGGTGCTAAGTCGTAACCTTTCTGACATTAGTAAAGTAACTATATTCCTTGATGAAACCCGTCACATGGGCATTGAGGTGCTTGGTCCCGATGTGAATGAAAGTATTTATAAATTCCGCGTTACACCAAAAGGTGATTTACGATTTGGTTTAGGAGCTGTGAAAAATGTTGGAGGTAACGTAGTAAATCATATTATTGAAGTAAGAGAAGAAAAGGGAAAATATATAGATATCTATGACTTTGTGGAAAAAGTTGATATGCGAATTGTCAACAAGAAAAACATGGAAGGACTAGCTTATGCCGGAGCATTTGATTGTTTTGGAATTGAGCGTCATAGGTATTTTGCTGAGGATGAAAAAGGGAGCACATTTATTGAAAATATTATAAAATACGGAAATAGATTAAAAGAGGAAAATGCTAGCGCTCAGCAGTCATTATTTGGAGGCGCTGAAGAAGGTTTTGAAGTAGCAAAACCAGAACCAGCACTTAGTGAGCCATGGACAAAAATGGCCCGTATGAACATAGAAAAAGAGTATGTGGGTATTTATCTTTCAGAGCACCCGTTGGATGATTATAAATTGGAGCTAAATCATTTTTGCACAGCAAAGTTTGTTGATCTTCAGCAAGATATGGAAAGTTTTAAAGGCAAGGATGTAACAGTTGGTGGAATGGTAACAGAGGTGAAACACCTTACTACTAAAACTGGCAAACCATGGGGTCGCTTTACGGTTGAAGATTTTAGCGGATCGTATTCATTTGCTCTGTTTGGAAAAGATTATATGGCCTTTAAACCTTACATGGAAAAAGATTGGTATTTGTTGATCAAAGGAAGAGTACAAAATCGTGAATGGGGAGATACTGAAGAGCTGGAATTTAAAATGAAAGAGATAAGCAATTTGGGTGATGTGCGAGAGGAAAAGATTAAGATGATTAACATCAAAATTCCAATTGAAGCGCTTTCAGAAGAATTGGTGACAGAAATGCATGATATAATGGCACGAGGCAAAGGAAATGCCGCTTTACAATTTTTAGTGCACGACCCAAAGAAAGATATGGTTATTCCTCTTTTCTCCAGGTCAATAAGTGTGGAGATTACAAAGGAGCTTATAGAGTATTTGGAACGATTTCCAGAGCTCGAATATTCGTTAAATTAATGGCAAAAATTTTGTTACATTTACGCAAAAATTTAAATAATTAAAACTATGGCATTAGAATTAACAGAAGCAAACTTCGACGAAAAAGTGTTGCAATCAGACGTACCTGTGGTTGTAGACCTTTGGGCAGAATGGTGTGGCCCATGTAAATTACTTACTCCAATTATGGAAGAAATGACTTCTGAATACGAAGGCAAAGCAGTTATTGCAAAGGTAGACGTGGATAGCAATCCTGGTATTACTGCAAAATATGGTGTACGTAATATTCCTACAGTATTATTCTTCAAAGGCGGTGAAGTTGTTGATAAGCAGGTAGGTGCAGTTCCAAAAGCAAGACTTACTGAAAAGCTTGATTCTTTACTATAACAGAATAAACGAAAGATTTAACATACATTAACAGGTTGTCTTATATATGAGACAACCTTTTTTTGTTAATTTGCATAGTCATTTTGGATTGTTTCATTATGAAGTGAATATAAGATAATTGCCTTTTTCGAGGTCTTACAAAGACTAAAATTATGCCCGAACAAATAACTTTAGAAAAGATACAAGAAGTAAAACATCTAAATAGTCTCGATTTTTTTGCACGACAAATTGTAGAGGGTTTCATTACGGGTCTTCACCGTAGTCCTTTCCATGGGTTTTCTGTAGAATTTGCTGAGCATAGGGCATATAATAATGGAGAATCAGTTCGTTTTATTGATTGGAAATTATTTGGCCGTACAGGAAAGCTATTCGTAAAGCGTTTCGAGGAAGAGACAAATCTTAGGTGTCAGATTGTAATAGATGCTTCCAGTTCCATGTTTTTTCCAACAGATAACCCTATCAATAAAATTCAGTTTGCAACTTATGCCTCAGCAGCATTAATTCATTTACTTAACAAGCAACGTGATGCAGCCGGGCTGTCTCTTTTTGATGAATCGTTGCGTTTCCACACAAAAGCAAGATTGACACAAAGTCATATTCAGACACTTTATGCACAATTGGATGAGCTTTTGCAACTGAAATACAAGCCAAAGGCTAGGGCTAATACACAAATTGCAGATGTCCTGCATCAAATTGCTGAAGCTGCCAATAAAAGATCGCTCATTGTAGTTTTCTCTGATATGTTTGAACAGTCTGACCCGGAACCACTTTTCAATGCTATTGAGCATTTACGATATAATAAGCACGAAGTAGTAATTTTTCATGTGCATGATTCGCGTTATGAGCTTAATCTGAAACTAGAAGACAGGCCTTACAAGTTGATCGATATGGAGAGCGGAGAGGAGATGAAGCTAAAACCACAAGATTTTCGTTCGGTGTACGCAAAGAAGATGGAGGAATTTTACGAAACCATTAGAAATAAATGCTTGCAATACAAGGTTGACTTTGTAACAGCAGATATAAATAAGCCATTTGACCAGGTGCTAACTAGTTTCTTAACTAGAAGAACGAAAATGTTTTAATACAATGATTAACAGCCATGAAATGCTTAAAGACCCCAATCTTATTATTCCTTTTAACTCTCTTTAGTGCATATGGGCTACTCGCTCAAAACCTAAAAGATACAATACAAAGACCTAAGGTTGGCTTAGTTCTTAGTGGTGGCGGAGCAAAAGGTATGGCTCATGTGGGGTTTTTAAAAGTATTGGAAGAGGCTGGTATTCGACCTGATTATATTACGGGAACATCTATGGGAAGCATTGTTGGGGGGCTTTATGCCATAGGTTATAATGCTTATGAAATAGAAGCAATGCTGCAATCACAAAACTGGAATGATGTACTTTCAAATGATATGCAGCTATCTGACATCAGTATCAATGAAAAAGATCAATATGGCAAATATATTGCTGAATTGCCTATTCAGGGGAGAGAAATTTCCCTACCGAAAGGATTAATTTTTGGGCAGCATGTCATGGAATTACTTAATTATTTTACACTTCCTGCCTATGATATTCACGATTTTGATTCGTTACCCATTCCTTTTAAATGTATAGGGGCTGATATTACCAATGCAGACATTGTAGAGCTCGATACGGGTAGTCTTGCAATGGCGATGCGTGCAAGTATGTCTATTCCTACTGCTTTTA
This sequence comes from Salinivirgaceae bacterium, assembly GCA_002869335.1. Lineage (GTDB taxonomy): Bacteria > Bacteroidota > Bacteroidia > Bacteroidales > Salinivirgaceae > Salinivirga. The sequence goes on from PKTE01000062.1 coordinate 13,109, forward strand.
CTCCGGTAATGTGGGGAGATAAGTTGTTGGTTGATGGTGGTTTAAGTCGTAATTTTCCAGTACAGGAAGTGAGGGAAATGGGTGCAGATATCGTCATTGGGGTCTATACAGGTGGTGTGCTTAAGGATAAAGATGAACTGAAGTAATTATTGGATATTATGGGACAAACCTCTTTCTTAATGGGGGTTATTGATGCTAAGACCCAAAGGGAGATGGTTGATGTTTATGTGGTACCAGAGCTTGATGACTTTGCATCTGCTGATTTCAATAAAGTTGACTCAATAATAAACAGAGGTGAAATTGCTGGTAAATTACATCGAAAAGAATTGGATTCATTGGCATCTTATCTGGCTACATTTAAACAGAAACAACCGAAATTAATGTCCTTAATAAAACCGGATAGTTTAATTGTTGATGAAATTACTACTCGTGGAATTGCAGAAAAGTATAAACGTTTTATTACCGCCAGGTTTGGGATTTTGCCCGGAAAATATTTTTCGGTAAGTGAATTGGAAGAGGGTATCCGGAGAGTTTATGGTACGCAGTATTTTTATAGAGTACATTATGAATTTGAAACAACACCTTTGCAGAAAAGGCGATTGGTGATTTACGCAGAAGAAAAACCACGCGGATTTTTAGGTGTAAACTTACATTACGATTCCGAGAAAAGGGCTGCTATGTTGCTTAATGCTACTTTTAGAGATTTATTTATTCCCTCCAGTAGGATTAGTCTTACCGCAAATATTTCAGAAAACCCGGGTTTTCAAGTTTATTTTTTCAAATATCTAGGACGAAAAAGACGACTAACTGCAGGTATGCAATTTAATAACGATGCTTTTGATGTCCCTATTTATGTTGAAGGCGACATAAGCCGCTTGTATAAGTATAACTATACATCTTATGAGATAAATACACGCTACACAATTACTAATGATTCACGTGTTAGTATTGGAGCATTATTGGAGAGAACTTCTATAAAACCAAAGGTTCTAAATAACTTTGATTTTAACCGGTGGCTTTTAAAAAACAAACAGTTATACGCTTCATTTGAACTAAATAATATAAACAGAAGATATTTTCCTTCTAAAGGAATTAATTTGCTAGCTCGCTATGAGTTTAATTTTGATCTGTTGTTTGATGTGACTTTAGCAGATAGTTTAGAGAGTTTTAATAGTGGAAGCATGTTCAATAAAACATTCGGAAGTGTTAAATTCCGGATGGACTATTATCAACCTTTATTGCAAAATAAAAAAATATCACTTCATGTAAGCTCTCATGCAGGATTAACTTTGGGGGAGAATTTTACATTGGTTAAAGAGTTTTTAGCAGGTGGGGTTTTTACTGCTTACTCCTATTTGATTCCATTTGAAGGTTTCAATGAGTTGGAATACTCTTCATTGCAATTGATAACTGGAGGAGCAGGAGTTCAATGGGAATTTTTGCCTGATTTCTTTGTGGAACCTCGATTAAATGTGTTGATCTCGGCTGACTATATCGAAGATTTTGTAAATACTCAAATTGAGGAAGAATTTGTGTTGGGATATGGATTACAAGTTGGCTATGCTTCTATTATTGGTCCTATTGTCATAAACGTGTCGTCAAATACGTATAATAAAAAAGTACGTTCATTCTTTAATGTGGGATATAGATTTAGATTTTAGCAAATTTAATTTCCCACCTTAAATCCTTTTTCCCTTGCATTATACATATATCTTTTCGTTTGTATATTATTATAAATAATTAGAAAAAACCATGAAATCGCCTTATATTTAATGTTTTAAAAACATATTTATATCTTGGGATTATGAATATACCTTCAATTAAACCACTTCAGGAAAGAGAAAAAGAACTTCATTGTTTATATGAAGTTGAGAGTATCTTGAAAGACAGAGAAATTGATTACGATGAGATGTTTAATGGAATTGTCAAGATTATTCCTGATGGCTGGGAAATCCCAAAATTTTGTCATTCTGTAATAGTTTATGGAGACAAAACATACTTTAATATTGAGTCTAAAGTTACAAGTACAAGTATTAGTGCTCCAATTGTTGTGGATAATACAACTGTTGGTAATATTACAGTTTTCTATAAAGACTTACCATACAGGAAAGAATCGTTTTTGCCCGAAGAGCAAAAGTTACTTAACACAATCGCTTCACGCATTGGACAGTTTATTTTTTATGATAAATTAGAAAAAACAATAGAATGTTTATCAAATAATGCTGATAATATAAATTGCAGTATTTATTTAGAAGAAAACAAAGATGAATTCTGGAAATGGAGATTTAACATGGCTGAAAGGATTGCCTCCACAACAGATTTAAAATATTATGGAATTCGCGCTATTTATATAATAGGAAGTACTAAGGATGCTACAGCAGGCCCTGCCAGCGATATTGATTTGATGGTGCATTTTATTGGTGATGAGTTTCAAAAGAAGTTATTGAAATCATGGATTAAAGGTTGGAGTTATGCTTTGGAAGCAATTAATTTTGAGAAAACCGGGTATCGAGATGCTGATGGGCTGGTTGATTTGCATATAATAACAGACGATGATATTATGAAAAAAACAAGTTTTGCTGTAATGATAGGAAGTTTGTATAATTCTGCCAGGTTATTAAAAAAGATAGATTAGCAAATGAAGTGCTTTTTTGTTTCGGATTTACATGGAAAAGTTGATCGATATGAGAAATTGATTCATAATATAGAAGTTGAGCAGCCAGATATATTGCTTATTGGAGGAGATATCTTACCAAATTTTGGTTCTTTTATAAAGGCTGAATACGATGATTTTATTACTGATTATTTAATCCCACTTTTCCAAGACCTCAGACAAAAGCTAAAAGAAAAATACCCCAAAGTATTTCTTATTTTAGGTAATGATGACCCTAAGGCTGAAGAAGAAAAAATTATTAAGGGGCAGCAAGATGAGATTTGGGAATACTTGCATAATAGGAAGTTAACTTACAATGGATATAAATTTTATGGATATGCCAATATTCCTCCAACACCTTTTATGTTAAAAGATTGGGAGAGATATGATGTATCGAGATATGTGGATCCGGGGTGCGTGCATCCAACAGATGGAACAAGATCAATAGAAGAAAAAGAAGATGTGAAATTTGCGACTATTGCTAAAGATCTTTCTGCATTAGTGTCAGATGAGGCTTTGGATAAAGCAATATTTTTATTTCACTCCCCACCGTATAAAACAAATCTCGACAGGGCAGCTTTGGATGATATCGTTATAGATCATGTGCCAGCCGATGTACATGTGGGGAGTATTGCTATACAGCGCTTTATTGAAGAAAAACAACCATTATTAACCCTTCATGGCCATATTCATGAATCATCAAGAATAACAGGGAGTTGGAAGGATAAAATTAATCAAACAACAATGTTTTCAGCAGCGCTGGAGCCACCAGAATTAGCAATAGTAGTTTTCGATCTTGAACAACTTGATTTGGCAAATAGAATAGTAATATGATGGTGCTGTTAAGTGTCAGGATCAAGCTCAGATTTTTCATTAACATTTTTCTTTTGCTCTTTACAGAAAACTCAAACCTCCCAACTCTTTTTATTTAATCAAGTCTTTATAAAGATAGCTGTCCTTGTGTGTATATAGTTCCAATAGCTGATTCTACACCTCTCCAATCTACCAAATGCTTTGTAGCCTCAAAAGTATTCACCTTTCCATATAAAAAATCGTTATCACTTTTTGGACTGCACATCATAGGGTGGTTAGACTTAGCAACATTTTTTAGTGGTAGATCAGAAGTGATTTTTTGGGCATGATTACCCCACAAAATCCAGTATACATCAGGATAATTGGTGGCAATAAATTGAAGTAATTTTAGAGAAAAACCTTTCCACAATTTACTATGGCTGGCACTTTCTCCAATTAAACAGGTAAATGCAGTATTAAGCAACAAAACACCTTGCGTTTCCCAATCTTTGAAAAGCTTATTGGGTGGCAAAATGTTGGGCTGTTGATTATTTAAAGCTATTATTTCTTTGTAAGGCCTGTTTTCTTTCTGATAGGTTGAATGAATGAGGCGCACTATATTTTTAAGTGATACATTTCTAAATGCTTGATTCCAATCTGTTAATGTGCCAACTTCAAAAGCTCTTCCTGTTGCCACACCATTTTGAGGATAAGGATCCTGACCAACGATTAATACTTTTATTTCGTTAAGGTTTATTGTGAGAAAGTGTAAAACTCTTTCTTTATGAGGGGTGTAGCTTGAATCTAGAATTTTTTCTTCAATATCTTCAAGATCGGCAATAATATCTGAGGTTAAGAAAGGATTCCAACTTGTGTGAACTTTAGAGTGTAACCGTTCAATGAATACTGACATGATTAATAGATTTGTGTGCGATAGTTTCGCATTTCTTTTTCAATTTTTGGAGCTTCCGGCATTATGGTATAAAGTAAGTTTTTAAATCCAGGCCCATGGTTGGGATGTTTAGTATGACAAAGTTCATGAATGATAATATAATCAATACAATGTTCAGGCAAACGCATCAGATGTATGTTTAAACTTATATTTCCTCTGTTTGAACAGCTTCCCCAGCGTGATTTATTGTTCCTGAAAGTTAACTTACCGTATCTAAAATCATATTTTTTTGCCAGATCTTCAACTCTTTTGGGAAGGTAGTATTTTGCTTCTGATCGAAGAACAAAATGAATTATTTCTCTAATGTTTTCCTGAAATTCAGGTGTATTCATTGGTAATTCGAGAGGAACTAAAATCGTATAATCAGGTTTACTACCGTGCAATTGTATACGATTTACAGTAGTCTTTTTTATTTTAAAAGTACTTGAATATGTTTTGATTATGCTATTTTGATCGAAAGTCGTTCTTGTGTTTTCAATTGTACTATTGATCTTTTGTTTTTCGATTATCCACCCTTTCTTTCTGAGAATTACATCATTTATTTGATGTTTAGACGCTCTGTTTGGAGCAGTAAGGGTTACAGGCTCAAATGGTTTAAGCCTGATGTTGAAGTTTTTAATTCCCTTCTTTTTAATGACTTTTATTTTTCCTATGTCGCTATCTTCCAGATAGTAGTAGTTTTCGTTCATAATTACAAAAAAAGTGAAAATTATTCTTAAAACATCGTTTTTCTTAGAAAGAAATTTTTACCTTTGCCGCACTTTTAATTAAACGATAATGTTATGCCAGTAAGAATTAGATTACAAAGACACGGAAGAAGACATCATCCTTTCTACTACGTAGTAGTAGCAGATAGCAGGGCGCCACGAGATGGTAGATTTATCGAAAGAATTGGATCATATAATCCAATGACAAATCCTGCTAGTATACAACTGGATTTCGAAAAAGCATTATCGTGGCTGCAAAATGGAGCGCAACCTTCGGATACTTGCCGCTCTATTCTATCTAGGGAAGGTGTCATGATGTACCACCACCTTTTAAAAGGTGTTAAAAAAGGTGCATTCGATCAAGCTACTGCTGACAAAAAGTTCGAAACTTGGAAAGCTGAAAAGCAAGTTAAAGTTCAGGACGAAGCTGATAAAACAGTAGCTGAAAAAGAAAAAGCGAAAGCGGAACGTTTGGAACATGAGCGTAAAGTGAATGAAGAACGCGCTAAAGCTCTTGCAGAGAAGAATGCTGAATTGAACGCTGCTGCTGAGGAAGCTGCTGCTGAAGAAGCTGAAGAAGCTACTGAAGCAAAAGCCGAAGAGGCTGCTCCTGAAGCTAAAGCTGAAGAGGCTGCTCCTGAAGTTAAAGCTGAAGAAGCTGCACCTGAAGCAAAAGCAGAAGAAGCTCAACCAGAAGCAAAAGCAGAGGAAGCAAAAGCTGATGCCGCTGACGCTGAAGAAAAAAGCGAAGACAAAGCGTAAAACAAAGTCTGCATGATTTTTCAAGATTGTGTTCATCTGGGCACTATTACTAAAACACACGGTGTTGATGGTAAACTAGTACTTATTACGAAAACTAATCTTGAAACTAAAGATTTAAGGGAACCAATTTTCATCGAAATCGATGGGTTATTGGTTCCTTTCTTTTTGATATCCCTCGAAGAAAAAAGAAAAGATCAATATATTATTGAACTGGAACTTGTACCTGATCTGGATGAAGCAGCAAAACTTATAGGTCATGAGGTATATGTGGAGGATAATGATGCTGTATTGACAGAAAGCTTTGATTTATCTGCCCTTGAAGGATTACTTATAATTGACCAAAATAAGGGAGAGCTTGGCCCATGCAAGCGAGTTGATGAAATTTCTGGGAATTACCTTTTAATTGTTGATATTGAAGGGGATGAGGTAATGATACCATTTACAGAAGATTTTATAGTTGAAATATTTCAGCAAGAAAATTATCTGCTTTTAGATTTGCCCGACGGTTTGATTGATCTTAATCAATAACTTATTATTTATCAGAAGCAATTCTTTCTTTTTTAAGTTTCCGTAAAAATGTTTACTTTCAATAAAATTTTCTATTGATGAACCGCATAATACTGAGTCTTTGGATAGTTATTTTAATGAGCAACATGCTTATGGCTGATGGATTAGATTCGTTGCGTATACAGTCTAAATCTGAAAATGATACATTGCGGTTTAAGGCTATTCTGAGAATGGCTGTTGCATATAGAAAAATGAATCTTGATTCCTCTCTTTATTTTCTAAATCTCGCCGAGAGGGAATTAAAAGTAATTAAGCAAAAATCTAATGATACAGTATTTCGCTTTTTAAGAGCTGAGTATAAATCTCAGAAAGCAACTTATTTTCAACAAGCCGATCTTTATGATTCTTCGCAATTATACTATGAGTTTGCTTTAAAGGTTTTTAAAGAACTGGGGGAAAATGCCGCCATGGCTCGTGTTGTAAATAACCTTGGAGCACTTCAAGAACAACGCGGTAATTATCCGGAAGCCTTAAGTTATTATTTTGAGTTAATGCGGCTGTGCGATAGTCTGGAGCTAAAAGATTTAAAGGCCAGAGCATTAATTAATATAGGGGTTGTTTATAATAACCAGTCTAATTATGACGAGGCATTAAAATATTACGAAGAAGCCGTGCCGCTTAAAAGAGAATTAGGTGATCAAAAAGGAGAGGCATTGCTCTATAATAATATTGGGATTGTATATTACTTTCAAGGGAATTATGAGAAAGTATTAGAGTTTTTTAAACGTAGTTTAAATATATATCGGGAAATTGGTGATTTGCGCAGCCAGGCTATGCCATATTTCAATATTGCAGAAATTTATTATTTGCAAAAAGCATATAAAGAAGCTCTTTACTATTATAAAAAGTCTTATGAAATCGACAAGCAATTAGGCGAAAGAGCCAGTCAGGCAGAAACACTAAGCTCCATTGGAAGAGTGTATGCTGATCTTGGACAAACTAAGGATGCATTGCGCGTTCATAAAGAATCACTAAGGATCTTAAAAAAGCTGGGAGCAAAAAGTAAATATGCTAATTCGTTGCAAGAAACTTCTTTAACATATGAATCAATAGGTGATTACAAAAATGCATTAAAATATTACAAGGAATATAAATTAATGCATGATTCAGTTCATACAATTAAAAAAGAGTCTCAGATTGCGCATATCAAAGAGCAGTATGAATCTGAAAAGAAAGACCAACAAATAGACCTTCTTCAGCAACGCAACAAAGTTGTTGAACTTGAGAATATTAGGCAACTAGATGAAATGAAAAATAGAAAAAGAATTTCAATTCTAAGTTTATTAGTTGCTGCTCTTGTTTTGCTTGCACTTATTATGATATACAGTATGTACAGGCATAAGAAGCTTTCCAATCAGATGTTAGAAATTAAAAATGAATCTATTACAGAAAAAAATCAAGAAATATCAGCTATTGTAGAAAAACTCGAAAAAGCATTAAAAAGTCGCGAGGTACTATATGCGAATACTACTCATGAATTGCGTACTCCTCTAAATATTATTAATGGATTTACAAATCTGTTACAGCATGAAACAAATCCAAAGCAACGTGAAAGTTATGTTGATCAGGTGAAAAGCTCCACTAATCACTTATTAAGATTGATTGAGGATATGCTTGTAATTTCAAGGCTAGAGACCGGACAGTTTGAATTAGTTTTTGAAGGTGTTAAGTTAACTGATCTGACACAATATTTAGATAATATATTCAGGGTATTAGCTAATACAAAACAAATTAAATATAGCTGCAGTATAGATAAAAACTGTCCTGAAATAATTACAATTGATCCTATTCGTTATTTTCAAATTATTTCAAATTTGATTGATAATGCAATTAAATATACTGAAGCTGAAGGAGAAGTTTCCATTACATTCTTTTATATCAATAACCGTTTTCTTAAAGTTGAAGTTAAAGACTCTGGCTACGGAATTAATAAGGAAAAGCAAAATGAAATATTTGAAAGGTATAGTCGCATTAAAAACAGTGAACAAATTAAAGCTGAAGGTAGTGGCTTAGGACTTAATATTGTGCAGCAACTGGTTGACTTATTTGAAGGTCAAATAGAGGTTGATAGTAAACCAGGTGAAGGTTCTGTTTTTAAAGTTACAATACCTACCGAAGAAGCTTTTCATGTTACCTACCGTTATGCTGTTGTATATGATGAAACCATTAGTGAAAAGTTGGAGAAAGGAAGAATTTTGATTGCTGAAGATAATGTTGCCAGTGCAGAGCTATTAAAGCAAACGCTGATACTTTATAATCCTAAACTTACAATGGAATTTGTTCAAAATGGTCATGATGCTTTGACGCAGTTGAGAAAGAATACTTATGATTTATTTATTTGCGACATTAAAATGCCGTTAATGGATGGTATTGAGGTGGTCAATAAACTTAAAACCTTAAAGGATAATCCGAATGTGGATATACCTGTAATTGGAATCTCAGCACAAACTGATGATGAAACAAGAAAATCTGCTTTGGATGCAGGTATTAATGAGTTTTTGCCTAAGCCATATGAAACAGGCGTTTTAATTTTAAAAATTGAAGAACTTGCTCTATTTGCAAAAAAAAGAATGCTGTCAAAACAAAAGGCAGATGAGAAAAACAATCAATCAGAAAAAAATCACATTGGTCAAATATTAAACTCAATTGACATTACTCTTAGAAATCGAGAGTTTGAGGATGCTATTAAGCAAATTAATACTCTTCAATCCTCTGGAAGTACTTTAATTACTGAAGCAATGCATTCCATTTTAAATGAATTGGAACGAGAGCTTGTTACAACTCAACGAAAAGATAAAATTGGAAAGTTAATGTCCAAGCTTTTTGAATTTTGGCAGTAAATAATCAATTCGGATATTCCCTTTTGAAAGATCATTCACTTTTCCCCAATTTATAAGTAATAGTTTTACTTGAAGAAAAATCAGGTTCAATAACATTTAGTGAAATTAGATTGGCAAGTAGCTCTTCAGCTTCATGACGTTTGATCTTAGCAAATTTACAGAGTTTTGAAAAAGTAATATTGGGATTATTTTCAAGGTAGCTTAAAAGAAACTTTTCGTTTTTACTGTACTCAAAATATATTCCTGATTTATCTTTCTGTTTTTGCCAAACCTTTAAAATTACTTTATTGGCAAGCCTATTTTGGTCGTTAACCCTTAAATATACAAGCCACTTTTTATCTTCATTAGGAGCATAATAGGGTTTTTTGCTGCCCGGTTCTACATCAATTTCCAAAACAACCTTACCATCTATTTGCCATTCTTTAACTGTATATGGAACCGTCGGTTTGGAGTATAATTCTGACGCAGCTTGAATCATATGTATTTCTTCTTCGGATCTTACTCCTGCAATGGCTCCGTTGTCTTTGACTCCAATTAATAATTTGCCACCATCAGTATTGGCAAAAGCAACCAGCGAACGTGCAATTTTTCTTGCATCGTTAACTGCAAATTTGAAATCTAGTTTTTGATGCTCACCTTGTCGTATAAGTTCTTGTATATATTTTTTACTCACGGTTGCCTATTTAGTGTTACAAAAATAGTTACTATTGAAATAAATAAAAGTTTAAGACGGATGTATTTTTTTCTTTTGTAATTTTCCAGAAATTTAATTCTTATGCTTCTTATTGCTGATAGTGGAGGAACAGGCACAAATTGGGCGTTGATTGATAGAGGGTCGGCTACCCATTTCAATGGACAGGGCTTACACCCGGATATTATTAATTCAGACACAAAAATACCAACAGAGTTGCTGAAGCAAAGTGGCAATATAGATCGAGTTGTGTTTTATGGCACAGGTTGCGCTACTAATGAAAAGGCTAAAAAGGTTACAAGTTTTTTATCTAACCAATTTTCCACGGCTTCAATTGAGGTTTATTCAGATCTTATGGCGTTAGCTCACCCTTTTTTTAAAAATAGAAATGGGTTGGTAGCTATTTTGGGAACTGGTTCATCAATGGCTTATTATGATGGTGAAAAACTCCATTTTGAAGTTACATCTCCAGGCAAAGGTCTTGATCCGGGAAGTGGCCCTGTTATTGGGCGAATGATTATTCAAAAACTCAAAAATCAAAACCTTGGACAAGATACTATAAAGCTGTTTGATGGCATTCTAATGAGTAATGATTATGATGATAATTTATTAAATCAAATAAATAAAATACTTTTTGAAAATCTAAATAATTCAGAATGTGCTGGAATTATAAAAGATGCATTTCTTGATTATTTTGAATTTTACAGACCCTTATGGTCAAATCATTACTATCCTATTGTTTTTGGCGGAACTATAGCTGAATTGGGAAAACCAATATTGATGAATGTTGCAAAGCGTAAGGGTATTCAATTAGAAGCAGTGGTTAGATATCCAATAGAGATTTTAGCTGATTACTATTTGGCATTGGAAAAAAAGTAGTTATTGCTCATCAAAATCATCTAAAATATTATTAATCTCAGCCTCGGTTTTACGAAGATGGTTTTTACATTTTTTAATAAGTTGAGATACTAATTTTACCTTCTCACTTAAAATATCAATTTCAAGGTTTCCACTTTCAATTTCAGCCACTATTTGCTCTATTTCATTGAGGGTTTCGCTGTATGAAAATTTCTTTGCCATCTTTTTTTTAACGAAGATAACTTATTATTTATTCATGCGTATGAAATTAAACAGGTTAATTTTTTGTTATCAGGTAAAAAACCCTTGATTTTTAACTATGAATATCTTAAATTGCTTATAATATTTTGAAAAATAGCCTGTTGTGTTGTTTCTCGGTTAACGGAATGTTTATATTATTTGCTCTTTGGTCTAATTTGTATTAATAGAATTTATGGACCGAGGCATTAACTATTACTGGAATTTGTAAACTAACTAAACGAAACTATTGTCTCAACCAAAAATGACTTAGCTTATGAAAAAAATCTACTTTTTAATTTTTCTTGCTATTAGTCCATGCTTAGTTTATTCACAGAATACAGTTATTACTGATGATGAGAGTTATGAGTCCCACAATAGTGCGATGCTAGATATATATTCTTTGTCGAAAGGATTGCTTGTTCCAAGATTAACCTCAACTCAACGTTTGGCGATTGCCACACCCGCAGATGGTCTTTTGGTATATGATACTGATCTGGACCATTACTATTATTTTGCAAATAGCTCATGGAGACCAATTGACGCCCCATCGTTATGGTCAGAGAATAGTGATACTATCTTTATAACAGGAAATGGCAAGAGATATGGTGTAGGTACTGCCTCTCCAGTTGCCAGACTAACTGTTCAGGGAGATGCTACTATTGCACCCGATGAACCTTTGTTTGAAGTTAAAAATAGTGTAGGTGACGTCATTTTTGCAGTTTATGAAAATGAGGTTAAAGTGAATTTTAAGGAAACGATTAAAGGTGTAAAAGGAGGATTTGCCGTTGGTGGTCTAAGTGGAACCAAAGCTGAACCTGTTGAATACATGAGAGTAACACCTGATAGTGTAAGGATATATATTGATGATACAGGAGCTAAGGGAGTAAAAGGTGGTTTTGCTGTAGGAGGTTTGAGTGGAACCAAAGCTGCCGGGAATAAATATTTTCTGATAAATGATGATAGTGCTCGTATCTATTTAAAGGATCCTGTTGTTAAGGGAGTTAAGGGTGGATTTGCCGTTGGTGGTTTGAGTGGAACCAAAGCTACAAAAGATCAATATTTTACAATAAACAGAGATAGTGCAAGAATTTATCTTGATAATACTGCTAAAGGAGTAAAAGGTGGTTTTGCAGTGGGTGGTTTGTCCGGTACTAAAGGGAGTGTGGATAATTTCCTGAATTTAACCA
>PKTE01000356.1 GCA_002869335.1 Salinivirgaceae bacterium
CATTTCTCACGATTTAAAAAACCCATTCAATTCTATAATGGGACTATCTAATTTTTTATATGAGAAAATCGAAAAGTATGATAAAGAAACAATCTCCAACTATGCACAACACATATACGAAGCCAGCCGCAACTCATACAAGCTACTTCAAAACTTATTAGAATGGAGTCGTGCACAAATGGGTCAAATCAGTTTCGCACCTGAAACTCATAATCTGGCAAATCTTATTGATAATGCTACTGCGTCCAGCTATAATCAAGCAGAAGCAAAAAATATTAAGTTTAAATTTGATGTTGATTATACTGCAGAAATCTATGCAGACTATAATATGGTAAGTACTATTATTAGAAACCTTACTTCCAATGCAATAAAGTTTAGCCCTAAAGGGCAAATCATAGAGTTTTTAGCCAAAAACACTGATACCTCAACAGTCATTAGTATTAAAGATAATGGCAAAGGGATGAGCAAGAAAATACAGGATAAACTTTTTAAAATCTCTGAGAAAATAAGCACTCCGGGAACAGAAAACGAAAAAGGGACAGGACTGGGGCTACTCTTATGCAAAGAATTTACAGAAGCTCATAAGGGGAAAATCCATGTGGATAGTGAAGAAGGTAAAGGGTCTATTTTTACAATTGAATTGCCATTAAAATAAAATAGGACTGTCAATGACAGTCCTATTCATTATTTCTTTTTTCAATATTATCTCATATAAATAGACGCATTTCTATCTGGACCAACAGAAACAATACTAACGGGAACCTTTACATAGTTCTCAATAAATTTTAAGTACTCATTAAATTCTGCAGGCAACTCCTCTTTCTTGCGCATATGCTTAATCTGAGTATTCCATCCTTTTAATGTAGAATAAACAGGTTCTATTTTAGCATTGATATCAAATGGAAGTTCAGAGGTCTCCTTACCATTAATCATATATGATGTACAAATCTTTATAGTTTCAAACTCATCCAATACATCAGCTTTTGTAAGAATAATTTCAGTAACGCCATTAAGCATTACCACATATTTTAGGGCAACAAGGTCTAACCAACCACATCTGCGTGGTCTTCCAGTAGTTGATCCATATTCTGCACACTGGTCACGCAATTGCTGTCCAGCTTCGTCATGTAATTCTGAAGGGAATGGACCTGAACCAACCCTTGTGCAATATGCCTTAACAATACCGATTACATTACCAATAGCTTGTGGTGCAATACCCATACCTGTGCATGCTCCTCCAATCGTGGTATTTGAAGAGGTTACAAATGGATAAGAACCAAAATCAACATCTAATAATGATCCTTGAGCACCTTCAGCAAGAATTTTCTTATCTTTTTCCATATACTCATTGATCCGATATTCAGAATTTACGAGTTCAAATCGTTTCATAAATTCCAAAGAATCCATCCACTCTTCCTCATCTTTTGCAATATCGTATGAGAAATTATATTGATTCAAAAGCAACTCATGCTTAGCTTTTAATTTTTCATATTTTGTTTTAAAGTCTATGGTTTCAATATCACCAACTCGTAAACCATCTCGACCTATCTTATCTCTATAAGTAGGTCCAATTCCACGCAAAGTAGAACCAATTTTTTCTTTTCCTTTTGCCTCCTCAATGGCTGCATCCAGAATACGGTGTGTAGGCAGAATTAAATGAGCTTTTCGAGAGATCAATAACTTTTTAAAAGGATCAACACCAAGTTTTTGAAGATTTTCAATTTCAGTTCTAAACCTAACCGGATCAATCACAACACCATTGCCAATTAGATTAATACTATCATGAAAAATACCTGAAGGAATTAAATGTAATACGTGTTTTTTTCCATGAAACTCCAACGAATGGCCAGCATTTGGCCCACCCTGGAAACGAGTTATTACATCATAATTTGGTGTCAATAAATCCACACCTTTTCCCTTACCTTCATCGCCCCACTGGAGCCCAAGTAATACATCAATCTTCATATATTCTAACTTTGAAAATGGTTAATGATCAACTTAAACGAGCAGTTATGCCCAAAAAATATGCACAAACGCCATAAAACCGACTTTTGTGCAATGCGAGTGCTAAGGTAATCATTTTTTTGCAATCAAACGAAGGTCAGAACAATGATCTTATCAACAATTCAACTTAAAATACAAACAACTAATATAGAAGGCAGTAGACCATTATCATGGCTCAGTTCATCAAACATTGAATTCACTATTCAATGTTCAAAAATGCACACTTACAACATAAAAATATGTATTGATTAAAATTTTCCTATTTTTGCCTTTATCGATTTTAAATTATAAAACTATATAGTAATGAAACGAACTTTTATCGCATCATTTTTAGCCTTAATTGTTGTGGCATTTGCATTTTTACCAGCCGATGCCTGCACAAACTTCCTTATTACCAAAGGAGCTTCTAAAGATGGCTCAACTATGATCAGCTATGCAGCTGACTCTCACGTACTATACGGTGAGCTTTACTATCGCCCAGCTGCAGATTATCCTGCAGGAGCCACAGTAAAAGTATATGAATGGGATACTGGCAAATACCTTGGAGAAATTGCTCAGGTACCACATACTTATGCTGTGATTGGAAATATGAATGAACATCAACTTGCTATTGGCGAAACGACATATACAGGTCGCCATGAGTTACAAGATACTACAGGTATAATTGACTATGGAAGTCTTATTTACCTTACACTTCAACGTGCTAAAACTGCACGTGAAGCCATTAAAACCATGGTTGAGTTAACATCAGAATATGGTTATTACAGTACTGGCGAATCTTTATCAATTGCAGATAAAGACGAAGTTTGGATCATGGAAATTATTGGTAAAGGTCCGGGCAATAAAGGTATCGTATGGGTAGCACGTCAAATTCCTGATGGTTACGTTTCTGGGCATGCGAATCAGGCCAGAATCACTACTTTCCCATTTAGCGAAACAAACGATTGGTTCAATAAAGAACAAACTACATTCCACGCCCCTGACGTAATTTCTTTTGCCAAAGAAAAAGGTTATTACAAAGGTGAAGATAAAGATTTTAGTTTTTCAGATGTATATGCTCCAGTTGATTTTGGAGGAGCTCGTTTCTGTGAAGTTCGTGTTTGGTCTTTCTTTAAAGATGTAAACAAAAACATGCAGCAATACTTAGACTATGCTAGTGGTAAAGTTGAACATAATGAATTTGGCATCGCAACTAACCGCATGCCTCTTTGGATCAAACCTGATGAAAAAATTGCGGTTCAGGATGTAATTGAATTCATGCGCGACCATTTAGAAAACACCCCACTTGATATGCGCAAAGATGTTGGAGCAGGTCCATTTGAACGCCCATATCGCTGGCGCCCACTTACTTGGGAGATTGATTCAGTGCAATATTGCAACGAAAGAGCAACTGCTACTCAGCAAACAGGTTTCTCTTTTGTAACTCAATCACGTGACTGGTTACCAGACCCAATTGGCGGAATTAACTGGTTTAGCGTTGATGATGCAGCGACTTCAGTTTATGTTCCTTTCTATGTTGGAATGCAAAAAGCTCCTGAAGCATATGCAGAAGGAAATGGAAGCATGTATGAGTGGTCAGAAACATCTGCATTTTGGATCTTCAATATGGTATCGAACTTTGCTTACTTACGCTACAATATGATTGAGCCAGATATTCGCAAAGCTATGAAAGAACTGGATGAAAAATTCAAGAAAGAAGTAGCTGAAATGGACCAAAAAGCAAAAACATTATATCAAAGCTCACCATGGAGAGCCAAAAAATTAGTTTCAGATTACTCAATAAATGCAGGTCAATACACTTTTGAGCGTTGGAAAGAACTATTCCAGTTCATTTTTATGAAATACATGGATGGGAATGTTAAACCTGAGAAAAATGGAGAATTTTCAACTAATGGTACTGGTGTTATCAATGTAGAATTCCCAGGATATCCTGAATCATTCTACCGTACAGTAGTTGAAGAAACTGGTGATAAGTTACTAATGCTAGGTCAGGATAACATACCTGAGAAAAAAGAAAAAGGAGAA
>PKTE01000320.1 GCA_002869335.1 Salinivirgaceae bacterium
CATTGTACCCAATGCAGCACCCATTGCACCCATGTATGCAGCAATAGAACCTCCACCAGGAGCTGGAGATTCAGAAGCAGTTTCATTGGCAAAGTCAACCAGTGTTTTGTTTACCAATGCTTTTGAATCATCATCTTCCAAAATATATTCAATGATCTTTTTCTTAGGCTCAAATGGATACAATTCATCCAAGCCAAGTGATTTTACAGCAATTTTAATGATTTCACTATCTGGAATACCAGTTGAACGGTTTTGCTTGCGCAAATAATGTTTACCTGCGTCCAACATGGCTTTCAAAGGCACCACACCCACTAATTCTGAACCAGTTACGCGAATACCACGGCTGATGGCACTTTCATCTACTGCATCAAAAGCTTCATGAATAGAGGTAACTGAAATATCTGTTAGGTTCATTGAAATTTGTGCAATTCCGTACTCTTCTATAAACCAACCAATACCACGTACTTTTTTCAATTTACCCGGAATTCGTACATCATTACCATTCTCATCTTTAACTTTCTTTCCTGTTACAGGGTCACCTTCACGCTTCACACGTCCAGCTTCACGCACATCAAATGCAATGGCATTGGCACGACGAACAGAAGTTGTATTTAGGTTTACGTTATAAGCTACTAAGAAATTGCGTGCTCCAACTGCTGTTACACCTGACTTGGCAATACTTTCATTCCACTCTGCTGGACCAAAATCTGGTTTCCACTCGTCAGATGTGATACGTTCTTTCAAAGCTTCGTATTCACCTTTGCGACAGTTGGCCAAACTACGACGTTTTTCTTCACGGGCAGCAAATTCATATGCAAATACAGGAATACCTAGCTCATCACCAATACGTTTTCCCAACTTATGTGCATACTCCACAGTCTCCTCCATTGTAATATTAGCCACAGGCACTAAGGGGCAAACATCTGTAGCTCCAAAACGTGGGTGAGCTCCTTTATGGTTGCGCATATCAATTAATTCCTGCGCTTTTTTAATGGCTCTGAAAGCAGCTTCAATAACTGGTTCAGGTTCTCCTACAAATGTTACAACCGTACGATTAGTAGCCTGTCCAGGATCTACGTCAATTAAACGTACTCCTTTTACTGTCTCTACCTGATCTGTGATTTGCTTTATGATCTGTTCGTCAACTCCTTCGCTGAAGTTTGGAACACATTCTATTAGTTTTCTCATATTATTAGATTTTAGATATTAGATTTTGGTTATTGGATATTGGATATTGGATATTGGATATCTGTTATTTGTATTTTGTGATTTGTAATTTGCTTTTACTCAAGTGTTATTAAGTCTCCATTAAGCATTACCTGATCAATCAAATGACTGGTATACGCATAGGGTAAAAACTCCACACTTGGTATAGGTTTAGTAATAATTAAGTTTGCTCTTTTACCTCTGCAAATTGAGCCTAACTCATCAGACAATCCCATTGCATAGGCAGAGTTTAAGGTAGTTGCATTGATTACCTCTTCAGGCGTCATTTTATAATTAATACAACCCAATGACATTATAAATTTCATATTTCCCGAAGGGGATGAACCTGGATTATAATCCGATGCCAAAGCCAATGGCAATCCGGCATTCATCATTTCGCGTACAGGTGATAATTTCATATTTAAGAAAAATGCAGCACCAGGTAATACTGTAGGCATTGTCTCACTACCTTTTAAGGCTTCAATTTCCTCAGGACCAACAAACTCTAAATGATCTACTGACAATGCATTGTATTTTACTCCCGCCTGAATACCGCCGCTGTAATCCAACTCGTTGGCATGAATTTTTCCACGCAGACCATATTTCATTCCAGCCATCAAAATGCGCTCTGTATCTTCTACAGTGAAAAAACCCTTATCGCAAAAGACATCAATATAATCGGCTAATTCCTCTGCAGCAACTGCAGGAATCATCTCATTGATAACCTTGTCCACAAACTCAGTTTGGTTATCGCGATACTCCATTGGAATGGAATGTGCACCAAGAAAAGTGGAAATTATGGTTATTGGTGTAGTTTCCTTCAAACGTTTGATGACACGCAACATTTTTAGTTCATTCTCAGTATCAAGTCCATAACCCGATTTGATTTCAACGGCTCCTGTACCAAACCCTATAATTTCATGAATACGCACCAAAGCTTGCTCATACAAATCGTCTTCGCTTGTTTCAGCCAATAATTTAGATGAATTTAAAATTCCCCCGCCACGTTTGGCAATCTCCTCATAAGACAGGCCACGAATTTTATCGCCATACTCAATCTCACGACTTCCTGCATAAACTAAGTGTGTATGTGAATCGCAAAAAGCAGGCATCACAATCCGACCTTCCACATCTACTTCATGAACTTCATCCGGCTCAGGGCAAGTGTCCATACTGCCAAAATCTTTTATCAAACCATCCTCAACTAAGAGCCATGCATTTTCAATTGAGGGTAATACAGCCATCTCTTTTCCAGCTACCCATTTACGTGGTGATTCTTCAGTCTGTACCAGCTTTTTGATATTCTTTATGAGTGTTAACATAACGGGTTATTTTATACATATCCGCTTTTAGATAAATAATCGCTATCGATTTTCTTCTTTTCCCCAATCCCTAAAGGGTGGAAGAAAATCAATCACTCCCTTTAGTGAACGGGGTAAATGATTGATTTTCAATTAAAAGTTCAGAAAGCATATCTAAAAGCGAATATACGTTTAATTTATTTTCCGAATAATTATTCTATTTTTGAAAGTACGAAATTAGCAAATTAAGAATGTTTTAGAAAGATTTTTCGACTTATGCGTTTAAAAACATATACTATTTTATTTCTATCAATTGTTTTATTGTCTAACACTGGATTTTCTCAAAAAGCAAAAAAAGACAGTGTAAAAACAGGACTTAACCTTGGAGCCTTACCCACAATCACTTACGATTCTGATTTTGGATTACAATATGGCGGTATGGTAAATTTCTACTTTTACGGTGATGGATCAACATATCCGCAATACAGACATAGTATTTACACTGAAATAAGTCGTTTTACAAAAGGAAGTGGTATCAATCGTTTATTCTATGATTCAAAATATCTCATTCCAGGCATTAGATTAACCGCTGATGTTAGTTATTTAACTGAACAAGCCCTCCCATTCTATGGATTTAACGGAGCTGAGGCAGTTTACAATAAAGACTGGGAAGATGATCAATCTGACGATTATATATCTCGTGTTTTTTACAGACATGAGCGAAAGCTTTTCCGATTTAAAACAGATTTTCAGGGAAAACTACCCTACAAAAACTTTGGCTGGATTTTAGGCTATGAGGGTTACAATTTTGAGATAGGCAGCGTAGATATCGACCGTTTGAACAGAGGTAAAACTGAAAGCAATGAATTGCCCGACACTGCAGGACTATATGACCTATTCGTAAATTGGGGCATCATTGGTGAAGATGAAAAAGATGGCGGCACACACCACTATTTTAAAGCTGGTATTGTTTACGATACACGCGACAATGAACCCAACCCTATGAGTGGCATGTGGACAGAATTTGTGGTACAGGGCGCACCGGAATTTGCTGGCAATAAAGGTTTTGGTCATGCTAAAATATCTTTAACTCACAGGCAATATTTCACACTTATACCTAAAGACTTATCACTAGCCTACCGTGTTCAATATCAAACAACTCAAGGTAGCACGCCATTTTATTTATACCCTTTAATCACTACGTCATTTCTAAAAGGAGCTAACAGCGAGGGATTAGGTGGAGCAAAAACCGTCCGTGGAATTCTACGTAATAGACTAGTAGGTAAAGGAATCGCATACGGAAACCTTGAATTAAGATGGAAATTTCACCGCTTCAGATTGTTCAAACAGAATTTTTACCTTGGAGCCAATGTATTTGGAGATGTGGGAATGATAACAGAAAAAATTAAATTCGACGAGGCGCAAGCAATTGAAAATGCTACAGCTCTAAACCCTGATTTTAATGCAGATGATTTCTTTTCGAAAGGCGAAAAACCTCACTTCGGAGTCGGTACAGGAATGCGAGTTGTAATGAATCAAAACTTTGTAATTGCCTTTGATGCAGCCCACAGCCTAGACCCACAAGATGGCGGGTTGGGAATTTATATTGGACTGAATTATTTGTTTTAATGGATATTGGATATTTGATCTTGGATCTTGGAAATTAGATCTTAGATAATTTACCTGCCCTGATTAGAGTTGACCGTATTCATAATCTCTACACTCACACTCAATACTCAATACTGTTAATTGAGCATTTTCTTCACATACTCAGGCATGGCAAAAGCTGCCATATGTGTAGCATAATTGTAATAACGAGTTTTATTTTGGCCAACAAATAGCTTTACCTTGGCGGGATCAACTTTCCGTGGATCAGCGTCGCTTTTCATAATGATTTGAAAGGACCATATTCCCGAAGGGAAAGTTGGTACGTTAAAAAGCATATTATACTTTTTATACTCTTTAAATACCCATTTTAGATTTGTATCAATCTTTTTAAATGCCTTTTCATTAAATTTTGGAGATTCTCCTTGTACAACCAAAGCGCCAGTCTCACTTAATAGCATATTACATTGCTTGAAAAAATCAACCGAATACAGCGCAGAAAGCTCACCGGTTGTATGAGGTCCATCTATAATTATAAGATCGTATTTATGCTCATTTGGTTTTTTCACATATTCCAATGCATCACCAATAATTAAGTTCAACCTCTCATCTTCATATGCCTTTGACAAAAACGGCAAATAATTTTTTGAAGCTTCAACTACTAACTCGTCAATCTCTACTAAATCGACACATTTTACTGAGTTATGCTTTAATATTTCACGAGCAGAACCGCCATCTCCACCACCAAGAATGAGCACTTTCTCAACCATTCCGTTAGATAAAATTATTGGATGGGCTATCATTTCGTGGTAATGATATTCATCTTTTTCAGTACATATAAGTCGGTTACCACTAGTGAGAGCTTTGCCGTATGCGTATGTATCTATTATTCGAATACGATTATATTCAGATGTTTTATCAAACAATATATCCCCTGTGTAACGCAATGAAAGTGCCTGTGCATTATCTCTATCTGTAAACCAAATATTTTTCTTGAATTTGGGCATCACTTTTTGTTCCGTTTCAAGGCGAGCATCTTTCAACTTCAATGCAGGATCAAGCAAGCTTATACTACCCCTTCGCATTTCGATTGCAGAATAGTTTTTAGCACCAAAAGCTTCTTTCAAAAACTCAAATGCTACCCAGGGCTCAACCATATCTCCACATGTAAATAAATCTACAGCAGCATAACCATATTCAGGCCAGGTGTGAATTGCTAAATGACTTTCCTGAATAACAACAACACCGGATACTCCCAAAGGTGAAAAATGATGAAAAGTTGAGTTAATAATAGTAGCGCCAGATTTTTCAGCAGCTGTAATCATATCTTCCTCAATAACCTGAACTTCATCCATAATATCAGCGTTACAGCCTGTAAACTCAACTAATATGTGTCTTCCAAGTGATTCCATAGGATACCAAAAGTAACCTTAAATATGAGATTTTTCAGATTAATTTTGAAAAAAATGTTGTTTACAGTTCTTCACGAAATAAACAAAAATTCGTTTTTTATAACCCAATTACTTAATTTCGTACTCTAATCAAAAGTAATACAACTGTGTATAAAATATTAATTGTTGATGACAACCATCATTTCACCAAAGCGCTATCTTACTTACTAAAAGACATTTACAAAGACAAGATTCAGCACATTCGATCTGCATCAAATGGTGAAGAAGCAGTAGAAATTACAAAAAAAGAAAATTTCGACATTATTTTCATGGATGCTGATATGCCTGTGATGGATGGCATTGAAGCAACAAAAAGAATTATCGATAAAAACCGCTTCGTAGTTATAATTGCAGTTTCATTTCATCAGGAGATGGAATACATTCAAGAGATGCTTGAAGCTGGAGCACGCACATACATCATCAAAGAAGATATGGATGCACGTTCATTAGAAAATTGTTTCAGATTAATCTACTAAAAATGATAAATACAATTTCAAATATCCAATTTACTGATAGCAATCAGTACTTTCTATTGGCAGGACCTTGTGTGGTTGAAAATGAGAAAATAACCATGCAAACCGCAGAGAAACTCAAAGAACTTACCACAAAATTAGAAATCCCTTTTATATTCAAATCATCTTACAGAAAAGCAAACCGCTCGCGCATCGACAGTTTTTCAGGTATAGGTGATTTAGAAGCTTTGAAAATTTTAGAAAAAGTAAAAGCAGAATTAGAAGTACCTATTGTAACAGACATTCATTTACCTGAAGAAGCGGCTATGGCAGCTCAGGTAGCTGACGTATTGCAAATACCTGCTTTTCTATGTCGCCAAACAGATATTTTAGTGGCAGCCGCAGAAACAGGAAGAGTAATCAATATTAAAAAAGGTCAGTTCCTATCGCCAGAATCTATGCAATTTGCAGCCAAAAAGGTTGTAGATTCTGGTAATTCTCGTGTTATGCTTACAGATCGTGGTACTATGTTTGGCTACAGCGACCTTGTGGTTGATATGCGAAGTATCCCCAAAATGCAAAAATTAGGATTCCCTGTGATAGTAGATGTTACACACTCACTGCAACAACCCAATCAAACCTCTGGAGTAACAGGCGGAGAACCTGAAATGATCAGTACAATTGCCAGCGCAGCCATTGCAGCCGGAACCGATGGTATTTTTATGGAAACACACCCAAATCCGGGAAAAGCCTTAAGTGATGGTGCCAATATGTTACAGCTGGATCATGCTGAGCGTCTACTTAAAAAGTTGGTGAAAATCAGAGAAGCAATTTTTAATGATTAATTATTAATTAGGTAAATCATCGACAAAAAAAGTATAGCACTTACCATTCTTTAAATCAACACAGTAGGAAATACACCTAAAAAAAACCGCAAAAAAGCGCGAATAAATTTTGGAAGAAAATAAAAATAATATACTTTTGCAACCGCGTTAGAGAAACGCACACGACTCAATAGCTCAGCTGGTAGAGCACATCCCTTTTAAGGATGGGGTCCTGGGTTCGAGCCCCAGTTGAGTCACAGAAAAGCGATAACTGAATAAGTTGTCGCTTTTTTTGTTTACATAAAAAAAGCGAACCCTTTCAGATTCGCTTTTATAATATTTTAGAATTATTTATTCTGGCGACTTTTCATCCGGCCACTCTTTCTTGAAATCGAACCAGTATTTCTTCACGGTTGATCGTACTTCTTTCCGCAGCATCAGCAATCCAAATAAGTTAGGAATGGCCATAAATACCACTGTGAGGTATGAAAGGCTCCATACAATAGTTGTATCAGTAAAACTGGCAATAAAGAAGGCTACAACATATAAAACACGGTAATAAATTACATATTTAGAGCCAAACAAATAAGTTATTGATCGCCCCCCATAATAGGACCATGTTATAGCTGTAGAAAAAGCAAATAGTAATAACCCGATAGAGATAATATACTTACCATATTCTCCGAAGTAACTTCTGGTAAAAGCCACCGCAGTCAATGGTGCACTATGAATCAATGACTTTCCTTTCATCACTATTTCGCCTCCATGATCATCCATAACACCATCTTCAATTTTCAGGTCTCCTGTGTAAGGTTTTTCATTTTCGAAAACCTGGATGTTTTCAGCGATAGAACGTGCATGCAATATTGTATTTTTTTCAGCGATATTACCTTCATTGACAGTTAATACACCAGAAAATTTGGCAATATCAGAAGCATCCATCAAGTAACTTTTGATTGCACTAAAATCTTCTTCGCTATTTTCATCATATGTCCTATCCAGCACAACTATATCAGTTACCTGAAACTCATTTTCCAATTTCTCTGTCCACACGCCTGAAGAAAGCAATACCAAACCAGTAAGTGTACAAATCACAATGGTATCAATGAATGGCTCCAACAAGGCAACCAAACCTTCTGAAACAGGCTGATGTGTACGTGCACTGGCGTGTGCAATTGGCGCAGAACCCTGTCCAGCCTCATTTGAGAACAATCCGCGGTTTACACCATTACTAAATGCAAAGGCAAAACTGGCTCCAATAAATCCGCCCATTGCAGCTGAACCATCAATTACGTCAGTAAAAATAGACACGACAGCATGCCCAATATTATCATAATTATAAACCAAAACTGCTAATGCACCAATCAAATAGATAAGTCCCATTCCAGGAACTAGTTTTTCAGTAACTTTTGCAATTCGTTTAATCCCTCCAATTATAACAAATCCAAGCAGAATTGCCATAACAGCTCCTGTTATCCAGTGCTCAATTCCAAAAGTTGAAAATACTGAATTTGAAATGGAGTTAATCTGCGGTAAACTACCTGATCCAAAAGAAGATAGAATGGTTGCAGCAGCAAAAAAACCAGCAAGCCATTTCATATTCAATCGCTTTCGCATATAATACATCGGACCTCCTGAAACAGATCCATCTTCAGTAAAATCGCGATACTTGTGAGACAATGTTACCTCAACAAATTTCAGTGTCATTCCAAAAAATGCAGTGATCAACATCCAAAACATTGCCGATGGTCCACCCAGGTGAATAGCCAATGCTACACCAGCAATATTACCTGTTCCAACCGTACCACTTAATGCTGTAGAAAGTGCCTGAAAGTGACTTGTATCTCCTTCATCACCTTCTCTATCATATTTTCCTTTTACAATACGTATTGAATGTCTGAAATATCTAAACTGTGGAAATTTAAGATAGAGTGTAAAAAACAAACCAGTTCCTAACAGTAAAAAAACAAACCATGGATGTCCACCTAAATACCCGTGAAGGGTAGTTAAAAAATCGTTTATCTGCTGCATAATTTAGTTATTGTGTTTGAAACAGCTGTAAATATAAAATTTTTATGTGGAAATTAACACTTTTATTAACTTTACTGCTTCTTAAAAACGACCGACCATTATCATAAACACCTAATTTTAAAACACTTGCAATCAATCGAACATATTCAGGAACGTCAACTGTTCTTATTTAATCCTACCAGCGAAATGGCCATCGCCAATGGAGAAATTGCATGGCAACCGAACCAGACTTTGCAACAATTTGAAAAAGACCTTGAGTTGCTTCCCTATCTGTTTGCAAAAGACAACGATATTCTGATTGTAGATGAAATACCTTCCAAAAAATTCATCAATAAACTCAAGACAATTAAAGATTGTTCTCCTGAGTTTATTCGAAAATCAGAAATTCGAAATAATTTTAACTTACAGAATCTATCGTTACAACCCTGGGGATGGAGTCCTGCAGCCCATCATTTTCTTAAACCACTCAAAAGTAAAACTTCAGAAAAGTTCAGGAAAAGCTTAAATTATCAATGGGACAAGCAACATAAAGAAATAGTTAGTCGTCAGTTTTCCACAAAAATTCTAAACACTATAATCTCTAAAAATCCCTCCTTTCAATATCTACCAATAGACCGACAACCATTGAAATGTTCAAGTATTATAGAGGTTGAAATGTTATCTCAAAAATGGGGTAAAATAGTTTTAAAAGCCCCCTGGAGCTCTTCTGGCAGAGGGGTACAAATGCTCCGGCAAGCTGATTTAAACGCATCCAATAGGCAATGGATTTCCAGTATCATCAAACAACAAGGCTACATAATGGTTGAACCTCTTTTGGAAAAACAGGAAGATTTTTCCTTGCAATTTCATATTTCACCAAAAGGAATTCAGTTTTTAGGAGTTGGGAAATTTAATACCAACAGTAATGGGCAGTATATTGATAATTTACTTAACCCCTCTACACAATTCATTAAAAATATAATTCCCATTGAGGACCTGGTCTCACACGTATCCCTAGCCCTTGAATCTTTAAATACAAAATCATTATATGAAGGATTCGCAGGCGTTGATTTAATGACAATCAAAGATGAAAATGAATCACTTATTCACCCATGCGTTGAGGTTAATTGGCGATATAATATGGGCTTAGTTGCTTTGCAATTACAAAAACTTATCCATCCGGAGGCTAAAGGTAAATTCAGTGTGTTTTTTAATCCTAAAAAGAGATTTAGAGAATATGCAGATGAAGCAATTAAAAAATATCCCATTCAACAAAAAAATGGCAAATTAATTCATGGATTTGTCCCCCTTTCTGATCCAGATAAATCTGTTTCTGGAGCTTATATACTTCTAGATTAAAAAAGTTCCATTAAACGTCTAAAAAAGATCGATTTAAGTTGACTTTTTCCTGTATTTTTCGTATATTAAAGAGAAACCCAAAATCATTCTGACAAATGGATAATATTTTAATCAAGTACCTCAGCGAACGTGTTCAAAAAGAACAGGATCAGACCCAGTACGAACCGGGTCCTGTGATTACGATCTCCCGCCAATATGGTTGCTATGCTAGTGAAATTGCGCGTTTACTGTCGGACCGCCTAAATGTTATCGCACAGGAACGTAAATGCAAATACCGCTGGCAATGGATCGCCAAAGAAATATTAGACAAAGCAGCAAAAGAACTGGATACTACTCCAGATAAAATTGCACATATTTTTGCAGCCAACGAGCGTTCATTTTTGGAAGACATGGCCCTTGCTTTTTCGGTAAAGCAATATGCCCGAGATCCAAAAATAAAAAAACTCATCAGTAAAATTGTGAGAGATTATGCTGAACAAGGTCATGTAATTATTGTAGGACGAGCTGGATGCGTATTAGCCAAACACATAACTAAAGCTTTACATGTAAGACTTATAGCTGCCGATGAATTTCGAATCAATCGTATCAAAACACGATTTGAATTAGACGAAAGGGGTGCCGTTGAGCGCATCAAAGAGTTTACAAATGCCAGAAAAACATTTATGAAATTCTTTAATGGTGATAAACCAGAAGCTGAAATGTTTGATCTGGTATTAAACCGAAGTAAATTGAGCACTGAAGAAATTGTGGAGACTATTGCCGGAGTAGCACAAATAAGAGGACTCATTTAAAAACAAAACATCTGGTCGGGGCCGACTATTAATTCAATTTCTTAAAGGTTACCCGAATATGAAAAAATTTATGCAAGTCTTCCTCCGACTTTATTATTCTATTTTCTGTAATCATTCCTTCTTCAAAACCTCATAACTACTTAACTGTACCGGGGTTTTAAGGGTTGGCAATACTTTTTCCAACAGTATACCTTCTTTTTCATCATAATCAAATCCAAAGGTAGATCTTACGCCATGAGAGATAAAATGTGTTGCCCTGTCTAAAGACATAGGTAAATTATCGCCCTGCAAAATAGAACCCAAAAGCACACTCGCAAAAGTATCACCAGTTCCTGGAAAAGCCGCTGGTAAATAGTCGACAGGCACTTTCCAATAACGGCCATCATTGCGATTATATGCAACAACTGCTGTTCTCCCTTCTTCATCCGGCACACTAGTAACAACTACTATTTCAGGACCCATCGCAGTAAGTTTATCTATGGCCTTTATTGTATCTTTGGTATTGGTAATCAATGTTGGATTATCTTCCAGAAGTAGCCCAACTTCCGTAATATTGGGTGTAATTATATCTGCCTTTTGGACTAATTTGCGCATCTCTTCCACCATTTCATTATCAAACGGGCCATATAATTTACCATTATCCCCCAACACAGGATCAACCATCACCAGAGTTTCATCGCCATTTTTAAATTCATTTATAAATTCAACCATCATATCAATTTGACGTGCTGATCCTAGAAATCCACTATAAATGGCATCAAAAGTGAGCGAAAGCTCTTTCCAATGCTGCATGATCCCAGGAATATGATCTGTTAAATCCACAAATCGATAATTTTTAAACTGACTATGGGTAGACAGCACAGCCGTTGGGATCGGACATACCTTAAAGCCCATGGAACTTAGTACCGGAATAACAACTGTAAGTGACGCTCTTCCAAATCCACTTAAATCATGAATGGCAGCTACTCTTTGCACAGGATTTTTTACCATGATACAACTTTTGACATTAAAACTCCGTATTATCTACAAAATTGCAGATTATTTAAGAATAAATTATAACCTAAGCTACGAAATTTGTATATTTATCCACTTGATCAGTTATTCAAATAGTTGAAGACTTATGGCAAATTTATGGCTAAAGAACCTTTTAGGTCAAATACCGGCAACAGAAAAAATTGAAGCGACTCAAAATCAATTGATTGAAGAGCACAAACGCTTCTTAGAAATTGCAGATTCTGAAGAACTAGCTCAGTATAATGAGCTAAAAGCTTACGTAGAGTCTGACGAGTATCTCAATAAGAAAAAAGAAATTGAAGCCATTAAATATACTGGCAGTGAAGAAGAAAAGCTTATAAATGAACTCAAAGCACTTGAAGCAGATAAATCTATCAAAGATTATTTTTCAACCCTTGAGTCTTCTGAATTAAAGCGATTTACAGACCTCATTGAGGGCAGTAAAATCACACAGTTCAACGAAATGAAAGAGACTGTGGACAGTGGTCAGATTGAGGAAATAAAGACCCAAATGATTCAGGATCATAAAGCGGAGCTTGCCAAGCCGAAAAAACTCAAAGCCATAATAAAACAACCTGATATTAAAAAATATCTAAAGCTACTGAATAGTAATGATTTCAAAACTTTTACAGAAGTATCTGAATCGGACAAACCCTCTGAATTTGAAAGATTAAAGTCAATTGTTGATGCTTTTGATTATAGTCAGGTTAATGATGAAAATAAAGAAGAATTCCAGGAACAAATACAAGCTAAGGAGCAATTAGCAACTATTGAAAATGATAGTGCTTTCAAAACATATTTAAAGTTTAAAGAATCAGGGAATGCTGATCTAATGGAGAAGGTTCCTGAAACAGACGCATATAGAGAACAAGAAGCACTTGAAATCTATTTAACTTCAGAAGAATATCAAGAAAAACTAAAAGCAACAGATTGGAAATCATCCGACTTATTCAAGTTACAAAACGACTATAAAGCCCTTAAAAAGGACGCTGATATAAAATTTTATTTCAAATTTGAAAAATCAGCAGGCTACACAAACTACCTGGAAGTAAAAGATAGTGAAAAGCTTACACGCTTGGATGAATTAAAATCACTAACTCAAGAAGAGGAATTTATTAAGCAAGTAGAATATCTTAAAGACGATAAAAAGTTTGAAAAAACTGAAGAGTATAAAAAATTTGAATCATTCACTGAACTAGAAAATAGTGAAAACATCAAATGGTACTTATCCATGCTTAATGATGATAGGTTTAAACCATTAATGGAGTGGGAAAAAGTTTTCGAAGATGAATTTGACGATAATTTAAACCAAGATGTATGGACACCAATGGTTTTTACAGGTTTAATGTCCATCAACGAAAATTTTGTTACTCAAGGTGAAAAACAAATGTTTACAGATGGTAAAAACCTTGAGGTAGCCAATTCAGCATTAAGTATTCAGATTAAAAAAGAAGAAGCAAAAGGAAAAGCATGGAGTCCTAAAAATGGTTTCATGGAACAAAATTTCGATTACACATCAGGAACTCTGAATACAGCAAAAGCATTCCGTTTTAATCAGGGAAAAATCGAAGCAAAAATTAATATTCAACAAGCTAATACCATTATCCACGGATTAAGTCTTAAGGGTGAAAAGATCACGCCACATATTGATTTAATTAAAACTGGAAAGGGAAATGGTTATGAAGTAAGATATATTCCAAAAGACAATCCTAAAAATATTATTGCACATAAAGTCAAAGGAATAAATATCAATGACAAATACTATATTCACGGGTTGGAATGGACAGAGAAAGAGCTAATTTGGTCGCTAAATGGACTTGAAATAGCAAGAGAAAATCATCAACTGAATGGAGAAGAGTTATACATCAACATGGCTTCCATAGTTGAAAAAGCTCCAGAGAGTTTACCTGCTGAATTCAAAATAGATTGGATTAAAGTATATAAAAAGCAACAAGCTGAATAGCTTTTATCTAGGAAAACAATCACATCATGTCAAAACTGCGCATAATTTTTATGGGCACTCCTGACTTTGCAGTAAAGTCATTGGAAGCTCTTCACAAAGAATTTAATATAGTTGCTGTAAT
This sequence comes from Salinivirgaceae bacterium, assembly GCA_002869335.1. Lineage (GTDB taxonomy): Bacteria > Bacteroidota > Bacteroidia > Bacteroidales > Salinivirgaceae > Salinivirga. The sequence goes on from PKTE01000320.1 coordinate 14,098, forward strand.
TACAGCACCAGATAAAAAGAGAGGACGAGGTCAAATGGTTATCCCTACACCTGTTAAGCAATATGCTTATCAACAGGGAATTCCTATTATACAACAGACAAATCTCAAAGATGAATCATTTATCAAAGAACTTTCTTCTTATAATCCTGATATCAATGCAGTTGTAGCATTCAGAATGTTACCGAAAGAAGTATGGAACCTTCCCAAATATGGATCTATAAACTTGCACGCCTCTTTATTGCCTGATTACCGTGGTGCTGCACCAATAAACCATGCTATAATAAATGGTGAAAAACAAACCGGTGTTACAACATTCTTTCTTCGGGAAAAAATTGATACGGGAAACATTATAATGCAGCAAAAAATTAATATTTATCCCGATGATACTGCAGGCACATTGCATGATAAATTAATGGTTTCCGGTGCAGAATTGTTAGTAAAAACGATGAAGCAAATTGAAACCGGTGATTTGCAATCGCGTCCACAAACTACTGTTTGTAAAAAAGAAGCTCCTAAAATTTTTAAGGAAGACTGTAAAATTGATTGGAGTAAACGAGGGACAGACATTAATAACTTTGTACGTGGGCTATCTCCCTACCCTGCTGCCTGGGCTAGTTTTAAAAGAAACAACAAACCGTTTACGGCTAAAATATTTGCTGGTAAATTTCATAGAGAAACTCCTACAAAACCAATTGGGACTGTAGTTGCTGAAAATGGAAATTTTGGTGTTGTATTACCAAAAGGACTTTACGAAATTACTGAAATCCAACCGCAATCGAAAAAGCGAATTACTGGTGAAGAATTCCTTCGCGGGCTGCAAAAAGGTGATGTAATTACTTTAGATGATTAATGTTTTCGCCCTCTTAAATAAATCTTGTCTCCTGGTTCGGGTTCGGCTCCTGGCTCCAATTTGTTACGCTTATATAATTTTGTAAGGCGCACTGCGTACTTTTGCGAAATAAACCACATGGTTTCACCTTTCTTAACTTCATGTATTTTGTTCCCACGTTCAGATTTGTTCCTTTTGGGCTGAAGATATATTACCTGTCCAGCTTCTGGCTGAATGCCTTCAGGTACATCATTGTACTTTCTTAGCTCCCAGCGCATTTTGTCAAATTCAGTGGTTAAATCCTCATACGTATCACCATTCTTGGCAATTGTATATTGTACTCTATTTCTTTCTAGTACAGGGTGGACACCACTACTTATAACAAGTTTATCTCCAGTTGGCTTATTAATCTGTTCCGGTTTTTCAGCAAGTACCGGTGCTACACCAAGATCAAGCTTATGCAAGTCATATCGCTCAATTAGCTCAATTAACTTATCAGCATACTTTTTATTCGTTGCATAACCAGCTCGCTGCAGACCCTTGGCCCAATTTTTATAATCTGTCGATTTTAATTCGAAAAGAGATGCATACCTACTGCCATTCTTTATAAAATCACTATGATCATCATAAGAAGCTTTAACGGTTGGGTATTTTCTGAAACATTCATTCTTTTGATCATCATCATGCGTAATTGTTTCACCTTCCCAACTGCCATGACACTTAATTCCAAAATGATTATTTGCCTCTTTAGCTAAATAACTATTTCCACTGCCTGACTCCAGAATACCCTGCGCCATAGTAATACTTGCAGGAATTCCAGTTCTCTTCATTTCAGAAACTGCTACATCACTATATTTTTGAATATACTGTTGTGGGGTAATCTGGGCGCTAACAGAGCTTGCCGCAATGAAAATTATAAATAAGGCAATATTTTTAATCATAATGGTATTTCTAAATTTACACGAACATACTTCTTTTTTGATTATTGTAAAACAGATTATAAAAAATTATTAGTAAACCTTATGATAATAAATAAATTTCATTTCATATTTCCTAAAACCGATTTATCTTTGCCGTAAGAGTTAAAAAATATGATGCTAAGTATTTGCATAACCACAAGGAATAGTAATATTGAATCACTGATATCACGACTAACCGATCAGGCTAAAGAACTTGATATTTCATCGGAAATACTTGTCGCAGAGTCTGGTTCAGATCAAAATTACAGCTCAATGAATGAGCAATTATGTACAAAAAGGCACATTAAATACTTCAAACACAATCAGCATCTAAGCCATGGTCAAATGAAAAATCTCCTGGCGCAGCAAGCACAGGGATCATATTTGCTTTTTTTAAATGGCAAAAATCATATTACACATCGAAATTACCTCCAAATGTTTACCGAAGTTATGCAGCCGGGGGTAACCATTGAAGGAGGAACAACAGCATCTGGTATTAAACCCGATAAGCCATATCAGTTACATTGGATGGCCATGCATAATTTGCTTACATTTGATGCAGACCAACGCAATCAGCATCCTTATTACCATCTTACTACCAACAACATGCTCATTCCCAGGGGAATATTTTTACAGCATCCGATCAGCGATGGTGATGACTATACAGAAATTCTACCTTATACTTATGAGTTAAAGAAAAATTCGGTTCCAGTTATACATATCGACAATCCTGTTTCAACAAACGATTACCTTCCTGCCTTAAAATTTTTAGTTGTAACACGTAAGCAAATGCAACAAACAGCCACATGGCTACAAAAACTTACAGGTCCAGAGAAAGAGCATATTGGAATACCTGAATTTGTGAAAATTACAAATTTGAGTAAAAACAGAATCAAACGGTTATACAAACATTTGTATAGGAATCATTACATATCAATTATGCGTAAGATCAGCGACCCGGAGTATAATCAAATTAAAAAATACCGAAACTTCAGAAGGCTAATGCTATGGGAAGCATTAAAAAACGATTAAAGAACCAGGAAATTACGGGTATTTTTAATCTCAAACTTATATCCAACAGCAAAAGTAACCATATCAACTTTTAACTTCTTTTGATCTGTTTCTAAGTTAGGAGTACCATTAACATAGGTCGTAACTTCAATATTATATGGTCTGATAGACATATACTTCAAGTCTAAAGTTATTCGATCACTTATCTCTGCACCTATGCCAACATTATATCCAAAACTTGCAGATGTAGAGTACGATTCAGTATCATAGGATTCAAAAAACATAGGTCCTTTGATCTCCATATCACTTCGATAGAACATACTAAAAAGCCCGGATGCATTTATGTATACTTTACGACTTTCGCCTTCATATAACCTAAATCGACCTCCTAATTGAAATGGAATATTCCAATAACGTGGATATAATACTGCGGCTTCACCATACGTGTCTTCTATGTTTCGCTTTGCACTATAGCTCATTCCATTAAGTATCACATCAAATCCAGCATTAAAACTAAAAGGTCCTTCATCAATAAGAATATCCGCCATTAAACCTAAGCCTAATCCAGCACCTGCAAGTCCCGCATTCTCATCATCGACATCAGAACTACCATAATCCTGCAATGGAATTGCTCCATTAATATGAAGATTTAAAGTGGATTGCGCTAAAGTTAAAAAGGAAGATAAAAATAAGCATGCAACCAAAAAGGCTCTAATTATCCTATTGATTATAATGTTTTCCATATTGCTCTTTTCAAGTTAAATTAAATCTATATCCACATTTGGCTGAGAAGATAGCTCGATAATTTTTAAAAGTAATAATAGCTGTGCTAAATATCTCATAGTGTTTTGATTATAAAAATCCAGACAAATACAATAAACGAAAAAATTAATTATATTTGATTTTAAACTACAAATATAACATTATGAAAAAATTAGTCATTTTAATTTCAATAATTTCTGTAATTATTGGATGCTCCTCCGGACCGAAACCATCTGAACCAGATTATTTACCACCAATTAAAGCTGAAATACCAGCGGAACTACAAGACAATCAAGATATTGTAGAATACATCAATACAACAACAGATGTATTAAATGATGTTTCCAGAGAACTTGAAGATCTTTATGTGAAAATTGAACCATATGCAGATATTCCAGAGTCTGAAATATCTACAATGGACAAATTACGGATAAGTAAATATGCAATCCAATTTACAGCTGAGATGGCTAAATTAGGAGCCAAAATGGCAATGATGAAAGAAACGTATCATTTAATGTCCGAAGATTTATCATCTGAGGAAGAGCAAGCATTAATGGTTATTAATGAAACTTTTCTTAAACGCATTCAACAGCTGAATGATAAATACAAAGATCTTGATAATTTTAATATTGAAGTTTCAGAGGAAAACGAAGTAGATACTGATACAATTGAAGAATAATTAAGTTTTTTTATCACAACAAAAATCACAGACGAGCTTCCTGTAACGTTTTCTATTTGAAAGCATTGCAGGATGCTTTCCTTTTGAAAAAATCTGCAACTCACTTTGCGGCAATAGTTCATGAACTAACCTTACCTTATCAGCTGCACGCGGTATCATATCATCTTCTTCTAGCGCAGTAAGTAAAACCTTACATTCTACCTCTTCTAAAGAATCAAACCATACGGTTTTATGTTCTGCAAAATGGAGCAGGTTTTTAGAGTCTTTATTTAGCACATCGCGCCAATCATGACCATGAAGATACTTAAAAAACATTTTAAAAAATCTCACATCCATAGTACGGTTTCTCTGAGACACTATAGCTTTTGCTCTTTCAGGCGGCAAAGCCAAACCTTCAAAACTATCTGCAATAACACTTTTACAATTAATTTCAACATCTGCAGCCAAGTGAAAGGCAATAATAGCACCACCGCTATTACCCATTAAATGAAGTTCTGTGGTTCCAATACTAACCAACGCTTTCTTTATTAGAAATGCACTATACTGCCAAAAATCACCTTCAAAACCTGGAATGCGATCACTTCTTCCATGTCCTGGTAAATCAAATGCTAATACTCGAAAATGTTTTGCGTAATGCTTAATTTCAGCTTTTAACATTTTTGAAGAACCACCATTACCATGAAAAAGAGCCAAAGGACTTCCTTTCCCTCGCTCATTATAAAAAATACGTATATTTTTAACAGTAATGTATGGCATAACTTTCAGATTTTACTCAATATACATCAATTTAGATGAAACATAAAAAATATTATATGCTTATCTCAAAATTTTATGAACCAATGAAACAGTAAAATAACTAAGTAATAGCATCCCAACAAACCCCTGAATTGCACTCAAACCGCGAGCTGGTCCAACAGGAAAATGGTCTCCATATCCAATAGTCAACATTGTAATTGCACTATGATAAAAACCTTTAGACCAAAGAGATAAGTCATACTCCGCTCCTACACTCACTACAATATCACCTGCTCCAGTCACAATTATAAGAATATACATTAAACTAAAGAGAACATAGAACAAAATCATGGTTCCAAATACTCTTGCAGGGCTAGTACCGTACAAACCAGTATAATCGAGTAGTAATTTATCCAATATGAAGGCAGAATGATCTTTAATTTTTGCCCAAACACCCCCTTCATTTCTGTTTCTCCTAGATCTAGCTCTGGATCGACGGTATTCTACATAAGCCAAATCCTCATAATCATATTGCCCATTGCGATTGAAGTTTTCCTTCAACATTAGAAACTGCGTAGCTTTTTGGTAATAAGTTGTTTTATCTTTTTGATTATAAACCGCTTTTTCTACTTCGTTCTTTCTCCAGTCAATATAAAGCAGACCCGGTAAACTCATATCAGTAAAGTTGATTATTGGCACAGGAAAACCTCCTTCAGGCAAATGCATATCAAGTATATCACGAACAACAGCATTTGACATGTCAATGGAGCATGCTTTACTCATTCTAAAGTTTAAATATCTATTGAAAAAACAATAACTTAAATCCAGGTTATAAATATTTGCCTTTTCAAATATTAGCAATGCATCCATTGTTTCTGCCCGTGATAGATTTAAATCTGATTTTTCAAAAATAGTCTCTGAAAAGTCAACTCTTCCAAAACCAAATCCAACTTTCTTGAAGGTCATTTTTCCATTTCTAACTTCACAACCTGTAAAATCCCAAAAACCATCATCAGCTATAGAACGGTTAAAATTTACCTTCACTCCATTGAACTCTGTTGTCCTAAAATCAATATCTCCCTTTCCAAAATTAACCCTATCAAATGAAACATCTTTACCGGAAAACTTTGCAAATTGAAAGCCTATTCTTCCATCACCTATTTGTGCTACTTTAAAACTAACTCCTCCTGAAAAATAGGTGTCAACCATATTAATATTTCCACCTTTAAATTCACAATTGGTAAAGTCTACCGGGCAATCCTCAAACCTTGCATATTGAAAATACTTTTCATGATTGCTCAATATAGCATTCTTCATACTAAAAGAGCCTCCTTTCATTTTCAATTCAGAAAAATTAATTCCTCCTTTATGCAAAGCAATATATTCAAAAGAAACATTAGTATTTGTGAATCTGGAATGATGTAAATCGAGATCTCCACCTAAAAAAATCGTATCTCGAAAATTAATTTCTCCTTCTTCAATTTGTATATAACTAAAATCTATGATGCGACTAACCTCAAAAAAAGATCTATTCGCGACGATCCTCTTTAATGCGACCAGCTCTTTTTTATCCTTTAATTGCAATCTTCGCCATGCAGTGATTGAAAAGTTTCTCACATAAGCCTCATCCAAAATAACTTCCTGATCATTTTCAATTGCATTGTATACATCTTCCAATTCGGCCAATCCATAATCAATGGTTCCAATATCATGATTTTCACTATCGAAAAAATGAATTACAGCTGTTTGGCTATACTGTGTACCTAATTTAGATGTATAGCTTTTGGGTAGTGTTTTTACTGTGTAGTGATGAAATCTCCGATGCATTTCTTTTTTTTTGTCAATTTACATCAAAAAACAGCAATAATCAATTTAATATATCCGCATCTTAATTTATTAATATCCTAAACAATTTTAATTCGTCTGCGTTGTACACACAAAATTAATCGTAAAAATATTACAATTATGAGTTTCAAATTACCAGATTTAAAATATGATTATAATGCATTGGAACCTTACATCGATGCACAGACTATGGAAATTCACCACACTAAACACCATGGTGGATACACAACTAAATTAAATGCTGCACTAGAGGCAGAAAATGTTTCTGGCAAAAGCATTGAAGAAATTTTAGGATCTGTATCAAAATACAACATGGGCATTCGTAACAATGGTGGTGGTTATTTCAATCACAACCTATTTTGGGAAATCATGAGCCCAAATGGAGGTGGAAATCCAACAGGAGATATTGGCAATGCCATTGCTGAAACGTTTGGATCATATGACAAATTTAAAGATGAATTTGCCAACGCAGCAGCCACTCGTTTTGGTTCAGGTTGGGCATGGTTAGTTAAAGAAAATGGAAAATTAAAAATTGGTAGCACTCCAAATCAAGATAACCCTCTAATGGATGTATCAGACTTTAAGGGTCAGCCATTGCTAGGGCTTGATGTATGGGAGCATGCATATTACCTAAAATATCAAAATCGCAGACCAGAATATATTGATGCATTTTTCAATGTAATCAACTGGGACAAAGTAAATGAATTATTTAAAGGATAGTATAAAAAAATTCATTCCAGGTAGCTACTCAATGACCCGAGCATTTCACATTTACCAACCGTTGTATAGCTTTCCCACCCATTGACCTATCTGGAATGAATCTTAATAAAGGGTGTCATCAAACAAGATGACACCCTTATTTGTATATTGTGGCAGACGGTTGAATTATAAACATATTAAAAAGGAAAGCTATGTCATTCGAATTACCAAAATTACCTTATGCGCACAATGCGCTTGAACCTTACATTAGTGAAAAAACAATTGAATTTCACTACGGAAAACATCACAAAGCATATGTTGACAAAGTAAACGGAATGATTCAGGGTACTGAATTTGAAAATGCTGATTTAGAAACAATTATTAAAAAATCAGATGGCGGTATTTTTAACAATGGCGCACAAGTTTGGAATCACACATTCTACTTTGAAGCATTAAGTCCAGATGCAAAAAAAGCACCTGAAGGCAATTTGGCTGCTGCAATAAATGAAACATTTGGAAGCTTTGAACAATTTAAAACAGATTTTGCAAACGCTGGAGCAGGATTGTTTGGATCTGGTTGGGTTTGGCTAGTTAAAAACAAAGATGGCAAACTGGAAATATTACAGGGTGCCAACGCTGAAAACCCTATTAGAGATGACTACACTCCTATAATGACTATGGACGTTTGGGAGCATGCCTATTATTTAGACACACAAAATGCACGTCCAAAATATATTGAGAACTTTTTTGAGGTTCTCGATTGGAGTGTAGTGGAAAAAAGATTCTAAAGAATTGAAGCACAACATAAAAAGAGACTGAAAAACACAGTCTCTTTTTTTTATCTCAATTCAATCCAAAATGCGTAAATTTATTAAACTAAATTCTACGATTATGAAATACTTTATCATCATATTAATATTTGCTTTTGTAGCATGCAACCAGGAAAAAAAACAGAAAGTAATACAAAAAGAAAATAACAAGTCTAAAACTGAAATTTCAAAAGAGCAACCTCATAAACTCAACAAAAAAGAAGCAATAGCTCATATTAGGGATATGTATGCCAAAATAAATGAACTAGCCAGCACTGCTGAAGTAATTGAAAAAGAAATGATGGAAGAATCAGCAGAAGGAGGGCAAATCAAAGCTTATAAGCATAATGGTAAAATTATAAAAATAATAGTATTTGCATTTGGTGAAACAGGCCGGGCAACTAAAGAATACTATTTCGAAAATGAAAAACTAATTTTTGCCTTTACGAAAGAAGATTATTACGACCGTCCCATGTATGTAGAAGGAGCTAAAATTTCAAAAACAGATGAAAATAGATACTATTTTTACAATGAAGAACTGTTTTTATGGCTTGATCCGGATAAAAATGAGATTGATTTAAATAAAGCTGAAAACATATCAGAGAATATATTAGAAGATGTAAATAAATCTATTGAAACATTGCAAAACTGAAATTGAATAAGCTCATTCAATCAATGAATTTTTATATCAACATTCACAAAACCTAATAATTAAAGATCAAACTATATGTAAGTTTGATCTTATTGCATTTGTTAAATTAAAGTTAAATAGTTGTTGTGAACAAATATCTTAAATCAACAACAACACGCTTATTTTAAGTGCTTTAATACAAATATTAAATTATAACACATATTTATTTGTTTAACTTTCTTGCAATTTCTTTAAACAAACGTTGCTTTTAGGATGTTAGGGTCTCAAAATCTATAATTAAAATTAATGATTATGAGAACAATTATTCTTTCAACACTCGCATTGTTTTTTAGTATTGGACTAAAAGCACAAACAGCTGACGTGCAAATTATACACAATTCAGCTGACGCTGCCGCTTCGTCGGTAGATATTTACTTGGATGGAGTTAAAATCGAAGATGATTTCCCATTCAGACAAGCTACTGCATTTTTATCAGTTCCTGCTGAACAAGAAATAGTTGTAGGTATCGCTCCTTCAACTTCAACTTCAGTAAATGATACAATTGCAGCATTTGCTTATAACTTAACAGCAAATGAAAAATATATTATTGTATCAAACGGTATCGTAAGTGGTTCAGGGTATGACCCAGTTCAAGCTTTCGATTTATACGTTTATCCAATGGCAAGAAATGCTGCTGCATCAACAGGAAATACTGACGTATTGGTATTCCACGGAAGTACTGACGCTCCTACTGTTGATATTTATGAAACTGCTGTTGTTGGTGGTGAATTAATCAATGATTTAATGTACGGAGATTTCTTTGGATATGTTGAATTAGCTACCAATGATTATGTATTAGAAGTACGCGACGAAACAGGCACAGCTACTGTTGCTAAATACGCAGCTCCTCTTGCTACTTTAAGCTTGGATGATGCTGCTATTACTGTATTGGCTTCAGGTTTCTTAAACCCTGCTAACAATAGTGATGGTGAAGCATTCGGTCTATATGCAGCTCTTGCATCTGGTGGTGCATTAGTTGAATTACCCGAAATTAAAGAAGCTCAAGTACAAATCATTCACAATTCAGCTGACGCTGCTGCTGAAATGGTCGACGTATATCTTAACGGTGCTTTAGTTAAAGATGACTTTATGTTCCGTACTTCAACGCCTTTCTTAACAGTTCCTGCTGAGGAAGAAATTGTAGTTGGTATTGCACCTTCAACTTCAACTTCAGTAAATGATACAATTGCTGCTTTTGCTTACACATTAACTCAAAACGAGAAATATATTATCGTTGCTAATGGTATTGTAAGTGGTTCAGGGTATGATCCAGCTGAAGCGTTTGATCTGTATGTATTCCCTATGGCTCGTGACATGGCCTCAACTTCAGGTAACACTGACGTTTTAGTATTCCACGGAAGTACTGACGCTCCTACTGTTGATATTTATGAAACTGCTGTTGTTGGTGGTGAATTAATCAATGACTTAATGTACGGTGATTTCTTTGGATATGCTGAATTAGCAACAAATGATTATGTATTAGAGGTACGCGACGAAACTGGGGCAACTACTGTTGCTGCTTACCAGGCTCCTCTTGCTACTTTAGGTCTAGATGACGCTGCTATTACAGTTGTGGCTTCAGGTTTCTTGAACCCTGCTAATAACAGTGATGGTGAGGCATTCGGTCTTTGGGTATCATTGGCTGCTGGTGGTGATTTAGTTGAACTTCCTGCATACGTTGAGCCTAGCGAAGCTCAAGTACAAATCATTCACAACTCAGCTGATGCTGCTGCTGAAATGGTTGACGTATATCTTAACGGTGCTTTAGTTAAAGACGACTTTATGTTCCGTACTTCAACGCCTTTCTTAACTGTTCCTGCTGAGGAAGAAATTGTAGTTGGTATTGCGCCTTCAACTTCAGCTAGCGTTAATGATACAATTGCTGCTTTCAATTACACACTTGCAGCTGACGAAAAATATATTATCGTTGCTAACGGTATTGTAAGCGGTTCAGGTTACGACCCTGCTCAAG
>PKTE01000191.1 GCA_002869335.1 Salinivirgaceae bacterium
GTTTCCAAATAAAATATCGAAATATTTTTAATTATTTTTTACACAAATAATCAACTGCCTTATTATCAAGCATAAAAAAAGGAAGCCGAAGCTTCCTTTTTGTTTTTTTACTAAAGTGATTTTATGTAATTCTAAAATTTATAGCTAAAACTTGCACTTAACTTTACACCGGGAATCCTACTTTCATAATAAGCATCACTAGCTTTATAGGAATCAAATACCCATTCTTTTTTTCCATTTAATATATTTGATGCTTTGAATCCAATGGCCACCCGATTCTCTTCTCCAAACTTTTTATTTATGCTAAAATTCAAACTATGAAATGGAACTGTGTAAACATCTGGATAAATACCTAATCCTACAATAGTTAATGTAGGACCTTTAACATTATAAAACACACATACATCTAAACCTAACTCACGACTCATATAGGAAATCCCACCATTAACAACCCAGGGTGCCTGTCCTGCCATTGGACGAGTATCTTTAATAGATTCGCCAACGCGTAATGCATTTTGACGTGAATTATATTCTGATTCAGCCATATCTATTTGTGAATAAACTAAGGTAAAATTCCCATTTAAACTTAAATGATCTAAAATAGGAGAAATAAAACCAAGACTTTTCACAAACTCAAGCTCTACACCATATAAAATACCATTACCTACATTTCTAGGCTGAATTTCGATAGAAGTTTGTTGCTCAGGAATTCTTACAAGTTCAATAGGTTTCTCAAAAAACTTAGCGAAACCACTTAATGAAATTATTTGACCTTGTTCCATGTAGAACTCATATCGTATATCATAATTATTAATTCGAGTTTCTTCAATATTCCCATCCCAATCATTGTAACTATATAAAGCACCAACAAATACGATATCTGTTATTGGATCAATTATTTGGGCATAGGAAACTTCTTTAAATGAAGGTCTGGCTATAGTATTTGAGTAGGCTAATCTTATTTTTTGTTCTTCGCCAACATCATAAATAAAATTCACTGATGGGAATAAATCGGTAGAAGACAAAACCTTTTCATTGTCTAAGTTTATACCACTAGGATTACCATTAGCATACAATGGATCCCTTCCTGTATGATACTGAATAAAATATTCTAATCGTAATCCGACGATAGCCTGAAGATTTGAAAATATTTTAAAATCATTGGAAGCATAAAAAGCAATATTATGGTTATTTGATTGATATTCATTAGGATTCAACTCGCCTTGAGCATTTATATAATAAACAGGACCATATGGATACAAATTACCACTCTGTAAAACTAAATCAGGATCGGGATTGGACCAATCAGGCTGAATTCCCCAAAATTGCATATCAAATCCTAAAATTTCGTAATCACGGTTTTTAAAGGTATAAGATCCTCCAAACTTAAGTTTTGCATCTTGGTTGAATAATGAATACTTTTTTGTCAGGTCAATTTTATTAACCACATTCCATTCTTTTAGATATCGCCAAGTACGACTTGGCATACCTCCTTCACCACCGCTAAAGAAATAGTCATCTCCACTTATTGAAAAAGGCGTTTCTCGCATATCAGGATCAGCGGAATATGAAAAAGTTGGAGAAACTCGCCATTCAATCTCCCAATTATTATCACTTTTCATATGCTTTCCAGTTAAAAGCAGATTTGTCAGAGAACTTTGGTTATAGGTTAAAACATCGCCAATTGATGTATATCCGGATTGACCAACAGCTTCGCTATTATTGTCTTTATTCAAACGACTAGCTGTTGAAACACCCTTTTGCAAGTGCATTAAGGTAATACGATATTTTGAAACTGAATTCTTATAAGCCAAGCCTGCCAGTGTTCCTAATAAAGTTGTTTGTTCACCATACTGACCATATCTTTTGTCTGAGTACACTAAGTCATATACTTCGTTATCAAGGTTTTTCTGATAATCTCCGAAAAAGATATCATCGTAATATTCATAATCATTTTTATATGAAACTGAGAAAACATAGCCTAGTTTGCGAGAACTATTTTCCTCACCTAAATCATACTGATTACCCATTGACAAGCTTAAACTAGTATTTAGGAAACTTGTTTTTTCTGTGGCAGCAAGTGTATTGTCGAATTCATCTAAAAAACCATTTACTTCATCAGACGAATAGCCCAATATTGGAGAAGGAATATTTTCTCCTCTTGCAGCAGAAGGTAAAGAGCGTGTACCATCATCAAAACCTAAAAAGTCTGTCTTTCCACCTTCGTATGATAAATAATCAGATTTTAGATTCGCATTTGAATTATATGATGTGCCAATGGATACTTGAAGTTTCTTACGTTCAGGAAAATCTACTGTCTCAATATTTAACAAACCACCTGTAAAATCAGCTGGTAATTCAGCTGTAAAGGTCTTGCTAACAGTAATATTACTAATTAAATTAGTAGGGAAAATATCCATTTGCAGTGTATTTCTATCGGGGTCAAGTCCAGGGATATCAACATTGTTGAGCATTGTTTTTGAATAGCGATCTCCCAGCCCTCTTACATATACATACTTGCCACCTTCTATAGATACCCCAGTAACACGTTTAACAGCTTCCACAGCAGTTGCATCACCTGTAAAAGACATTTTTGCAGATGAAATACCATCCATCAATTTTTGTGAATTCTTTCTTATCGACATTAACGCAACCTCTGTTGTGCGGACTGCTTCTGCTGTAACTACAATTTCATTTAATTTCAGATCAGCATCTTGTAATCTAACCTCACAAACTAATGTAACTTCATCTGCCTTAACTGCAACATCCTGGACGATTATATCATTATAAGAGATATAAGAAATCTTAATTTTGTAATTACCTGGAGCTACCTTCAATGCAAAATTACCATCCAAATCAGTGATTGTTCCCATTGTTGTTCCGGGAATTTGAATTGTGGCTCCAATCAAAGTTTCACTTGTAGCATCTTCTATTACTTTACCACGAATTGTTCCTGTTTGTGCATTTAAAGCTGATAAAACAACAACAAATAAAATCGATAAAAAAAACCTCATATTAATACTTTTTAAAACACAGAAATAGACCTACTTGAAAAAGCAGGTCTATTTTATTTAAAATTAATTAATTACAATTTACCAGCAGCATGAGCCCAAGTCCAAGTAAATCCAGTAAGATCGGCTTGTGCGCTATTACCAGCAGTTACACCAGCAGGAACAGTACCATTAACATAATTAGCTAAACTATCAACAGGCACATCAATTTGGATACTAATGAATTCAACTTCAGCTGCAGTAACGCGATTAATTTGTTGACCTTCAGCAACACCAAAGAAAGTAATGTTTTCAAGAGTCACATCTGAGTTATCGTCAACATTGATTAAATCTTCTGACATAAGTCCATCAACTTCATCATAAGGATAAACTGCACCATTTAAGAAATGATGTCCATCTGTTTCATAAGAACCTTCAGGTCCGTCAAGCTCAAAGCAATGAACAGCTGGTGTTATAATTGCAAAGTTTGTTAATGAACCAGCCCAAGCCTGGTCAGTATCTAAACCATCGTCTTGTACGTTCCAACTTACAACGTTAGTTACGTTTACAGTTCCACCAAACCATTCGATACCATCGTCAGCATTTGAAACGATTTCGATGTTATCAATTGTAGTACCTGAACCAACTCCACCTAGTGTAAGACCGTTAATTTCGTTACCAGCACCAATATTTGTTCCACCATGACGGATAGAAACATATTTAAATACACCTGAGTTGTCATCATCCTGATCACCACCGTATAATCCATTAGGATCAGCAGTTGGAATACCTTCAATTTGAATTTCAGTTACATCCTGATCATCTTCATTTTGAGCTGAGATATGTGCTTTTCCTAAGATAATAACACCTCCCCAAAGACCACCAATTGTTGGATCTAAGTTAGGGCTGACAAAATTACCGGCATCAATATCTTCAGGAGTAATTTCATCTGCTACAGAAGTAAAAATAATAGGATGGGTTACAGTACCTTCAGCCATAATTTTACCACCTCTGGCTACTA
>PKTE01000172.1 GCA_002869335.1 Salinivirgaceae bacterium
AAACCCAACTAAATTAGTTTCAGTGTTTTTAGACGCTTGTTTTAGTGGAAGTGCCCGAGATGGTATGCTAGCTTCTGGAAGAGGTCTAACTATTAGGCCAAAAGAAGAAAAGATTTCAAACAACATGATTGTATTTACAGCAGTCTCAGGCGATGAAACTGCCCATCCATATAAAGATAAAAATCATGGTTTATTCACTTATTTTCTATTAAAGAAACTGCAGGAGAGCAAAGGGAATACCACATTAGGTGAACTTCAAGAATATATTACTTTAAACGTACTTAAAAAGTCCGTTGTCTTGCATAAGAAACAAAATCCAACTACAAAAGCAAATCTGGCGTTACAAGGAAAGTGGAAAACATGGACTTTAAAGTAATCAAATTTAGAAATCAATATAATTACTTACCCACTCCACTTCAATATGTTTTGACGCAAAGTCTGATAAAACTTTATCTAAACCGGTTGTATATAATTGCACCGGTTTCTTAATGCTACTATCCGTGCATAAATCATAAGATTTCAATAATTGCTGTGCTCGTTTAGCCACAGGCAGTGCCGGATCAATTACTTTCAGTTTTGGAGCAACCTTTTCAATAACCTTAGTTAAGAATGGATAATGTGTACAACCCAATACAATATAATCTGCATTGGCTTCACACATAGGTTTAGTATATTTTCTTATTAGATCGTAAGCTTCTGAGGATTCTATTTGATTCTCTTCAACAATTTCCACCAATCCCTCTCCTACTCTTATAATTGTATTTACATTTTTAGCATATTTTGTACTCGTCTCTTTAAAAAGAGAACCTTCAAATGTGTTTTTAGTAGCTAATACACCAACAGTATTAGTTTTAGTTAATAATGCTGCCGGTTTAATAGCAGGCTCCATACCAACAAAAGGAATTTCGTAATTATTTCGAAGTAATTCAATAGCTGCCGCTGTAGCTGTATTGCATGCAACCACAATCAGTTTTACACTTTTTGAAAGTAAAAACTCAACAATTTTTTTTGAGCGCATTTGTATATCTTTATATGGTTTTGTACCATATGGACACCATGCGCTATCTGCTATATAAATAAATTCTTCTGAAGGCAACAATTCTGTTAAGTGGTTCAATACACTAATACCACATAAACCTGAATCAAAAACACCTATGGGACGTTTATCCATAAAAAAAGCTATCTTTTCAACAAAGATAGCTTTCTAATTCTTTTGGTAAAAATATCTTACTGAATACCTAATTTTTTCTTTACCATTGGAGTAATATCAATGGCAGAAGGAGCAGTATACAAAACAGGTCCACCTTCTACAGCATCTAATATATAAGTAAATCCATTTTCTGAAGCTACATCATCAATAGCCTTTTGAACTTTTACAATAATTGGCTGTTGAAGTTCCATTTCTTTCTTTTGTAAATCTTCTTGGGCAGACCTTCTAAAATTCTCAATTCTAGTCTGTAATTCAGTTATTTCCTCTTCCTTCGCTTTCTTCAAAAGCGGAGTTAATGAATCAGCTTTAACTGTATAGTCCTGATATTTTGTACGTAATTCATTTTGCATTTCACCTAAAGCAGCTTCTAAATCTTTAGCATGCTTTTGAAGTTCTTTTTGTGCTTTTTCGAAATCAGGTAATTGCTGTACCAAAACATTTGAATTGATATGACCAATTTTCAGGTCTTTTTGGGCTAGAGCCATAGTTCCTGAAACCAACACAATCATTAAAATCGATAATACTCGCTTCATTTCAATATTTATTAAATTCTACATTCATTTTTAAGCAATACAAATATACAAAGTTAATTTTGATAACCTAACTTTTCAAGGACCTCATAACTTTTGTCGTATTTAGGATCATTAAATAAGATTCCCATTCCAGAAGCTACATCAAAAATAACTGCATAATTTCCATTTTCACCAATCTCTTTTACGGCGTTAAATACGTTATCTTGAATTGGCTTTATAAGCTCCTGTCTTTTCATAAAAAGCTCACCATTGGTTCCAAAATACTTTTTCTGGAGTTCTTTAACTTCTTTTTCTTTGGCTAGAATCTCCTCTTCCCTTTTTCGCTTTAATTCATCACTCAATATAACCTTTTCAACTTCATACTCTTTATAGAGCTTTTCAATATCAGTATAAAGTGCCTCAATTTCATCTTGCCACTCTGTGGTTATAATATTCAGCTGCTTCTGTGCCGATTCATATTCAGGAATATTATCCAAAATATATTTAGTGTCAACATAAGCAAAACGCTGCGCACTAGCTCCTAAAGAGATAATTAAAAGGGTTGCAATTAATAGTATCTTATTCATTTCAACACATTTTATAATTATTAGAATCTTTGTCCAATTGTAAATGCAAATTGTCCTTTATTAGCACCAGGCAGATTTGGAATCTCATCAAATCCATAACCCCAATCAATTCCAAGCATTCCAAACATAGCCAAATAAATACGTAGACCAACTCCAGCAGATCTTTTTAGATCAAATGGTGAAAAATCTTCGAACTCATACCATGCATTTCCTGCTTCGAAAAATGCCAATGTATAGAAAGTTGCATTAGGATTCAGAGACAATGGATAACGCAATTCAAAAGTTAATTTTTCATATAAATTACCACCACCTGCTGGTGTTAATGAACCATAAGTTCCAGGAAGCCCTTCATTTGCATATCCTCGTAATCCAACTGTTTCTGTTCCATATAAACTATAACCGGATAGTCCGTCACCACCTAATTGGAAACTTTCAAATGGCGATGGTCCAATACTATTACTAAAGAATCCAAGATATCCAAATTCAAGGTTTGTATTCAATACAAGCTTATCTACAATATTTGTATAATTTGAAGACTTGAACTTCCACTTATGATATTCAATCCACTTATATCTTCTTGCATTTTCTCTGATCATTATTTCAGATTCTGCATCATCCCCAAAGTTTTCTTCTATGTTAGATTTCTCATCATCAGACAACCTCCAAAAATCTCTTTTCTTAAATAAAGAATATGGTGGAGTTACCTGAAGTGATAGAGAAATCAAAGAACCTCTTCTTGGATAGATAGGCTGATCAATTGAATTTCTTGAGAAAACAGTAGTAAAACTAAAGTTATTTGATCTACCATTATCAATGAAGAAGTATGATGAATAATCTTTTAGATTATAATGTTCAAAACTAACACTATTGTTCAATAAGAAATATGTATCTGGCCATTCCAATCGTCTACCAAGACCAACAGAAGCACCAGTAACCTTCATAAAACGATTTACATCCAATAAACGTCTATCGACAGAGCGCACCGTATGGTAGAATGATACAGTTAAAGAATTAGGTTTGCGGCCACCAAGCCAAGGCTCAGTAAACGATGCACTAATAGCTTTATAATATGTACCATTGGTTTGACCTCGGATATTCAACTGTTGCCCATCACCTGTTGGAATTGGTCTCCAAGCTCCTTTTTTAAAGAAATCCCCAATGGCTAAGTTCGTAAGTCTTAATCCTAAAGTACCTATAAACATACCTGCTCCATATCCACCCGATAGCTCAATTTGATCAGAAGGACGCTCCTCAACAATATATTCCAAGTCAACAGTACCATCAACCGGATTAGGTTGAGGATTAACATTTAACTTTTCTGGATTGAAATAACCTAACGTAGCTAATTCTCGAATCGATCTTTGAACTGCAGTTTGGCTAAATAATTCACCAGGTTTGGTACGTAATTCACGTCTTATAACATGATCGTGAGTCTTTGTATTTCCAATAACCGTAACCCTGTTAATTCGGTCCTGCTTACCTTCATAAATACGCATTTCAAGATCAATAGAGTCATTCTCAACCATGACCTCAACGGGAGTTACATTAAAAAACAGATATCCATTATCGAGATATAAAGTAGAAACCGCATCCTGTGCACCTCTAAGCCTTTTATTTAAGACACTTTCATCATAAATATCTCCTTTTTTAATACCAAGTACAAGGCTAAGTTGTTCATTAGAATACTTAGTATTACCTAGCCAGTTGATATTTCTGAAATAATACTTATTACCCTCTTCAATATAAATATCAACAACTACAAGGCTATCCTCATTGCGATATACTGAGTCATTTACAATTTTAGCATCTCTGTAGCCCTTTTCATTATAAAACGCAACTACATTTTTAATATCTTTCTCATAAACGGGTTTCACAAATTTAGACCGCTTGAATATATTATACCAAGTCTTTTGCTTAGTGTCTTTCATTTTTCTACGCAATTTCTTGTCCTCATAGACTGAATTTCCGTAGAAATTGATATTTGCTATTTTGCGGCGCTTATTTTTAGTAATATTGAACCCAACTACAACATGATTATTCAATGCCGTATCAGGCTTTTGAATTACTTCAACATCTATATCCAAGTAACCTTTATCAATGTAAAAACTTTCAATTGTATTTACGGCACGTTGAATTTTATTTTTTGTAACCTGAGTTCCTCTTACAAGTTTAAGTTTTTCTTTGATATCATTAGCTTGAGATTTCTTGATACCTTTAAAATAAAAGGCCGATAATCTTGGTCGCTCTTGTAAATATATATCGAGGAAGATTTTATCGGCGATAATTTTTGTAGCTCTGATTTTCACATCAGAAAACAATCCCTGATCCCACAAATTGTTAATTGCCTTTGATATTCGATCACCAGGCACCTCAATAGTCTGACCTACCTGCAAACCAGATAATGCTATAAGCACACCATGATCCAAAAACTTCACCCCGGAAATTGTAATCCCCCCTACCTCAAATTCACGAGGACTACTGTAATCCAAATTATTAAGATTATTATTTAATGAAACTTGTGAAAAAACTGAAAATGAAATTATAAATAATAATAACGTTAAACTTATTCTGCGCATTCCCTTCTATATATTTTTTGTAAGTTGTTCACTAATTTTTCCAAAACGTCTTTCACGTCCCTGATAAGCTAAAATAGCTTCATAAAAATCATTCTTTCTGAAATCAGGCCAAAACTTTGGTGTAAAATAAAGCTCTGAATAAGCCAATTGATATAACAAAAAATTGCTTAATCGCTGCTCTCCGCTGGTACGAATCAACAATTCAGGATCTGGAATATTAGATGTTTCCAGATACTGACTAATTGTTTCTTCACTTATACTGTCTACATCTAGAGTGCCTTCTTTAACTTTATGAGCTATATCTTTAACTGCTTTCCCAATTTCCCATCTAGAACTATAACTTAACGCTAATGTTAAAGTTGTTCTTGAATTATTCTTAGTTTGATCTTTTGCCTCTTGTAATTTTTTCTGTACGTCTACTGGAAGTGATGATAAATCACCAATTGTTACCAATTTAATATTATTTTTCTGAAGTGTTGGAACTTCCTTGTTAATGGTTTGAATTAGTAAAGACATTAATGCATCTACCTCCGTTCTTGGTCTATTCCAATTTTCGGTTGAGAATGCATACAATGTTAAATACTCAATTCCTATCTCAGCAGCTGCTTCAGTTGTATCTCTAACTGCAGTAACCCCATTTTTATGTCCAAAGATTCTAATATTGCCTTTCTTTTTTGCCCAACGACCATTACCATCCATGATTATGGCAATATGCCTTGGCAATTGATTATCAACCACTTGTTCCTTTAAGGTCTTCATCATCCTCGCTCTTCAGTTAATTTTATAAATTGGCCGGGCAAGTTACACAATCTTTCAGTTTATACGACAGGAAAACACCAAAAAATGTAAACCAATCATTGTTTTGTGGATTAGCCCTCTGCTTAAACGCATAATTATCAGATGAAGTATATAACCAGTCTTCTATTTTATCAATATCATCCCGAAAAGTTTTATGAACTGTATATTCAAATCCAATGGCAAATCGTTCATTCAAGCCAACCTTTAAACCCAAGCCAAATGGAATAGTAAAATTTTCAATAACGCTTTTTGCAAAAGTGTAGTCTAACATCATCACACCTAATCCTGCACCAATATATGGACTTATATAATTATAGCGTGGGGATTGTTCAAATTTCAAAAAGTTAAACTCAACAAATGCAGATGTTTCAAGAATCTCCCGCTGAAAGTTGGCATTTCTCAAATTTTGATATACAAAATCAGATTTCGCATCATCTCCAGCTAATCTATAATAACCCAGGTTGCCTCTAACAGCAAGGCGCGAATGTATATTTCTTCTATAAAAAACCTTCGCAGCAGGCCTGACCATATGAAATGGCGTTTCAAGATTCAAATCCCCAATATATGTAGCACCACCTAACATTAAACCAATATCGGCTTTCTTTTGAGAAAAGCCGACATTATAACTTAGCAGTAAAATTGCTGCTATTGCGATTAATTTCTTCATCAATATTTATTTTGTTCACCGTGCATCTATTATTGCAGATAAATACTTTACGTTAACGAAATAAAATTCTTAATATTATTTAAACTATCGATAGAGTTTAAGTAAAGGTTGACCTTTACGTCCTGATTTCAATTTAAAGTTTAATGTTGCTGTTACAAACTGGTACTGATCAATCCATTCACCAAAGCCCCTAGGACCTCCATCTGGTAAACTTCCTGCCCTGTCTTCAAACCACTGTCTTAACGCCTCATTATCAGTAGAATACCCATGACCCCTAAAAGTCAAAGCAGCACGCACCCAGTCTTTATCTTCAATCATTGCATTTACATCAGGATAAGTTCCATGACCTTTATCATCAAGATAATCTGTAAATGCTACACGCCAACCGGCTTCAATATTGACTGAAATATATTTAGCAATTTTGAACTTTATACCAAGACCTATAGGCACTGCCAATGCGAATGGGACATAAGTATCTTTACCATTTGGTAAAATCTCAGTTTTTAATGGTCGGAGAGCTTCCCATTTACCATCAAACAATGATTTTGGATTATAATATACACCTGCAAGCCCAGCAAAAGCATAAAATGGTATTACAAGATTTTTAAAGTGCTGTTTATTACCCAAAAATTTATACACATTACGTTTTTTCTTTTCTTTAATAATGTAGAATTCATATTGGGCGGATAATTCTGTTATTGAGGTTCGCACTTCATAGTTTCGGTCCACATAGGCACCATAAGCATCATTTGCATATAAATAACCAGTAGTAAGCAACACTTTCACCATTTGTCTTTCACTAAAAGCCATTCGACCACCTACAACTGCAACTGGTCTCCATGTATTAGGATTTGTCCATACATATTTTGTAAGTCCAGAATTCTCTGCACTACCCACATCAGCCATAAAGTTAGAAACACCACCGCCAGTTATAAACTCGTAACGTAGCTTTTTCCACTTATATACTTGCCCTTCAACTTCAATACTGGCAATCATCATTAAAATTACAGCCAATATCACAGGTGGTATAAACTTCATATTTCTACGTTTTTGCATTATAAATTCTATTAATAAACAAATATATGTTAAAATTTCGGCATTCCGTTACGACCAGTTCTCAATTTGTATGTTACGTTAATAACCATAAACATATAAAAATCATTGTACTTTGGATTACCTCTGATATCTCCCGGGCCCATTTCAATTGGGTTTCCATTAGCATCAGTAAAGTTTGATGGATCTGCAAGGTACTGCTCATTCTCATTTGTAAACAGATTTCGATCTACATAAGTAGTACTTACATCATCAATATAATCTGTAAAGGTCAAACGAGCTCCATACTCAAGTCCAACACTAATTTTTTGAGTAATTGGGTATTTTAATCCAAAACCACCAGGAATCGATACTTGCAACCTGCTATATTTATCTCTGGTTTCTATTTTTCCTTGTCCTTCAGTACCAATTGGCTGTAAATTATACCAGTTTCCATCTATTCCTTTAGCCTGTGGATTAAACCAAAATACATTAAACCCAGTAAAGATGTATACATTTAAATTTAAACTTGCTAAAGAAAATTTACCCCTTCTGCTTGATCTTCTGTAACGACTTATTCTCTCTTTGATCACAGAGTATTCTCCCTGAAAACCTAATTCAATTATTGGTGATCTAAACATAAGATTTCTCTTATAACGGAATTCATTTTCCGACTTATTATCATTTCCGTATAAATAGCCAAAAGATAAAGCTCCTTTTACTGCCAAAGGTTCCAAAATTTTATATCTCATTCCTAGAGAAATCAATGGTCTGGAAGCAGAAAACTCAAAATCTTTAATAAAACCAGCTCCTGATTCTTCAGAACCTCCAAGCTCTCCTAAGAAGTTTGTTGAACCTATGCCACCATAAAGCTCATAACGTGTACGTTTCCATCGCTGACTTTGAGCTGACACTAAGGTTGGTAATAGACAGGCTAACAGGCCAATGATAAATATTCTCTTCATTCTTTTTGGATTTATTCAAATTATTCCAGTTGGTAAAAATAGGTATATTTAATTTTCTTTCAAAAGCTTAATACAATTTTAGCCAGAAATTATGTATTCTTTTCATCATTTTGACCAATCAACTAATTCCTTTTATCAATTCCCCACATTAACTTATTTCTAATGGTACTAAAATAGGAATGATTGTATATTTTGGCTACTCTTATTGTGAAGGAGGACTTTCTTAGTAAAAATTCAACGTTCTTCTTGAAGAAAAAACTCCTGGCATCTAGAGATGCAATATGCATATTTGTTCTACTTTCAACCGTAAGTTTAATTTCATGATCAGCACTCACTACTAATGGTCTAACAGTTAAATTATGAGAAGCAATTGGACTTATAATAAAATTGTTCGACTCAGGCACTACAATTGGCCCTCCGACTGACATTGAATAAGCTGTGGAACCAGTAGGTGTTGAAACAATTAATCCATCTGCCCAATAAGAATTGAGGAACTCTCCATTAATCCATGTATGAATTTTTATCAAAGTTGCCCTATCACTTTTTCTTATGGTGAAATCATTTAGTGCATAATTAAAATCACAATCAAGCTTTTCGGAAGATTCCATTTCAATTAACGACCTATTCTCTACCTGAAAATTACTATTACAAACTTCTTTTAATGCTGGAAATATATCATCTGGGGCAATATCGGCAAGGAATCCGAGTCTACCGCTATTTATACCTAATATTGGTATATCAAGGTCTTGAATATAAGTTACGGTTTCTAAGAAAGTACCATCGCCACCAATACTGATCATCAAATCTAAATCTTTATTAATTTCGTTTTTTGACTCAAAGGTTTCTATATTATTTTGATTATTAAGATCCTTTGAAACCTGATCTAAAACGGATTTATACACCTGCAAATCAACACCTTGATCTAAAAGAAAATGAATAATCTCAATAAATTTGGGATAAAAACTATGGCTAACTTTTCGACTATATAATCCTATTTTCATTGCTATATCGTTATTTTATAGTAAACGAATATAAATATTAAAATTGAGAAATCGTTTCATTAGTACTCCAATTATAGCATAGAATTTATTCCTGAATATTATGAAAAAAATATGTAAGTTTGCGCACAAAAACGATGGTACTGGAAGAAAAGATTTTAATACTTGATTTTGGATCGCAATACACACAACTTATAGCAAGAAAAATTAGAGAACTCAATGTATATTGTGAAATCCACCCGTTTAATCACATTCCCGAAATAGATAATAGTTTTAAAGGCGTAGTTTTGTCTGGCAGTCCTTTTTCTGTTAGAGATGAAAATGCCCCAGTTCCAGATTTAACTCAGTTTAAGGGAAAATTACCTGTACTAGGAGTTTGCTATGGTGCTCAATATCTTGCTCATGAAGCAGGAGGTGAAGTTCAACCATCAAAACATCGTGAATATGGCCGAGCTAACTTAACTTCTATCGATAATAATAATGAGCTATTTAAAGGTATTAAACTAAATACTCAGGTTTGGATGTCGCATGGTGATACTATAATAAACATGCCAGAGACATTTAATATTATTGCCAGTACAGACGATGTAAAAAACGGGGCATTTCAAATCTCCAATGAAAAAACATACGGAATACAATTTCACCCTGAAGTTTATCATACAACAGAAGGCCAAAAGCTTTTAGAAAATTTTGTGCGTGATATATGTGGGTTAACAGGAACATGGACAGCGGCATCATTTGCTGAAGCAACCATACAGGAACTAAAAGAAACAATAGGAAATGAAAAAGTTGTATTGGGTTTATCAGGTGGCGTAGATAGCAGTGTAGCCGCAGTATTATTAGACAAAGCAATTGGAAATCAACTCACTTGTATTTTTGTTAATAATGGCTTATTGAGAAAAGGGGAATTTGAAGCTGTACTCGAGTCATATAAAGATATGGGGCTTAATGTAAAAGGCGTCGATGCATCAGACAACTTTTTAGATGAATTAGAAGGAGTAAGTGAACCTGAGGAGAAAAGAAAAATAATTGGTCGAGTATTCATTGAAGTTTTTGATGAAGAAGCAAAAGCCATTAAAAATGTAAAATGGCTGGCACAAGGAACTATTTATCCAGATGTTATTGAATCTGTATCAGTGAAAGGTCCGTCAGCAACTATAAAATCTCACCATAATGTAGGTGGACTTCCTGCAAAAATGAACCTTAAAATTATTGAACCACTAAAATTGCTTTTCAAAGATGAAGTTAGAAGAGTTGGTAAAACTTTAGGCATCTCACAAAAGCTATTAGGAAGACATCCATTCCCGGGGCCAGGATTAGCTATAAGAATTTTGGGTGAAATCACCAGGGAAAAGGTAAGAATACTGCAGGAAGTTGACAGTATTTACATAAATCATATGAAAGACGAAGGCCTATATGATAATGTATGGCAAGCAGGAGCAATATTGCTGCCAATACAAAGTGTCGGGGTTATGGGTGACGAAAGAACATATGAACAGGTGGTAGCCTTACGTGCAGTTTCTTCAACAGATGGAATGACGGCTGATTGGGTACATTTACCTTATGAATTTCTCAGTAAAGTATCAAACAAGATAATCAATAATGTGAAAGGGGTGAACCGAGTTGTATATGATATTAGCTCTAAGCCGCCTGCAACTATTGAATGGGAATAATACTTAAAGCCACAAAAATGTGGCTTTTTTGTTATTTATAAGCCAACCTTACCGTTAAGTATCAATAAAATCATCCAAATTCCGACGTTCCTTTTTTGTTGGACGGCCACTGCCCTTTTGCCTGTAACCATCAATATTATATCGCATGAAATTGAGTTTGTCTAATTCTTCTTGTGGAGTTAAATCTTCCATAAAGTCAGAAACTAACTTAGCTCCCATCCTTTTTTCAGATAATTGTAATACTTTGAAAGTATATATAACGGGTGGTTTTCTTACATCTAAAATGGTCCCTTCTGTAATTGTTTTACCGGGCTTTACAGCAACACCATCTATTAGCACACGAGATTTTTTGCATGCATCAGCTGCTAAACTTCTGGTTTTAAAAACCCTAACAGCCCACAACCATTTGTCAACCCTAACAGATTCACTCATTTTACTGATAATTTTATGTAAAATTAACATTCATATACAAAAATCTAACAATTTTCGTTCTCTAATACGGGAAATCAGTAAAATCACTTGTTACGGTTTAAAATTAATTATTAGATTTGTACCGTATTGAAAATAAGGATATGCGAGTTATTTATAGTGTTCTAATTGTATTTTTGTTTTATACCAACTTTGCATTTGGTCAAACAGGAGATAATTATTTAGTTGGAGATAGAGTTTACAATGCAAACTCTACAATTGACACCCGTTTTTTTCAACCCGAATTTCTTGAAAAATTAATTCTTCAAAATATTAATAAGGTTCGTGCTGAAAGAGGATTTGAGCCTTATGAAAGAAATACTATCCTATACCAGGCTGCCAAGCTTCAGTCAGAATATATGGCAGAGATTGAAGAAAGAACTGAAGTAAACAAAAATAAAAATCTGGCAAGTACTTCCTTAAGATTACAGCATTTTGGAGGTTCCGGAATTGGATTAGAACTTTTAGAAAAAGAATCTTTTAAAAAACGAGGAATTTATTTTACCTATGGCCAATTAGCTGAAAATATAGCATTTGGTTGGTTTAATTCAAAAAGAGACTCCAAGTACCTTTATTCTGATGACTATACACTCGCTGATATTGCATTAACCATTGATAATGGAAAAAGAAAAGTTTACATTTCATTCATTCTAGGTACATTTTTATCAGAAAATCAGGGGAAAGAAATAGCAAATAGAACACAGTCTCATATAACACAGCCCGCATTATTTCCATGGAAAAGACTTTCAAAATATGATGACCGTGTATGTAGAAAAACAGATCGACTTGAAAATATCAGTCTTCTTCAAAACGCATTGGTAGTCAATGATAATAATGAAGTTTATTTAGATTTTGATAATGCCAGAGTATTTAAGAAGTTTTTAAGAGAAAGAAAAGATGGTATAGCATTAGATATTATAACTTCTGATCAATATGCTTGTGGCAGCCCCAATAAAGTGAATTATGAATTGGTTAATAGAGGAACAAGACTTAGCACTATTTATAGCAACCAATTTTGGAGAAAAAATGAAGTAACTGGTAAATATGTAAGATCAGTTAAAGTTCCATTAGGTCAAATTCCAGAAGCACTGGCAAGCAGTTATTATGAATTAAACTTATTATTGATACAAGATAATCATGTTTGCAAAAGCATTCCATCGTCATATCTATCGTCATGTGAAGGACAATACAAACAAGAATTGAATGTATTAGCTG
This sequence comes from Salinivirgaceae bacterium, assembly GCA_002869335.1. GTDB lineage: Bacteria > Bacteroidota > Bacteroidia > Bacteroidales > Salinivirgaceae > Salinivirga. Next base: position 12,702 of record PKTE01000172.1, read on the forward strand.
ATACGGTTACAATTAACTCGCATTTTAATTATAAACCTAAAGCAGACAGTACTCAATTAAGCTTCAGAATACCGTTTGAGAAAAAGAAGTATACCTATAAAACAGAAGACATCGAGCCTTTTCTCAAACTTCTGAATGAACCTGATTTTATTATTTACGAACTTAACATTTCTGCATATTCATCTATAGAAGGTGTGCAAGATGAGAACCAAATGCTCCAAAAGAAAAGAGCAGAAAGCATCATCCATGCTCTTCGTAAAAGACAGAAAGACAGCATAATAAGTCAAATTAAGACAGAAGCTGCATGGGAACAATTCAAAGAAGACATTAGACCTACGCAGCATAATGTACTTGCTTCCATGAGCTTAAATGAAGCACAAGAATATATTAGAAAATACAACTTATCGAAGAAACTTGAACCAATACTAAAAAACCATAGGTACGCTCAAATTGACATGAAGGTAACTTATGATATTTCTGGTGAAAAAGAGCAGGATTTTGTTGTGAGTAAGTTCAATAAAGCAATTGAAGATAATAATTTACCATTGGCACTCTCCATTCAAAAATATATTATGGTTAAAATAATGAATGGTAATTATTCAATGGCTGCAGTTTTTGAGCAAGATATTCCCGAAAAAAGTCAATTTGCAGTGCTTCTGATGAATAAATTGTGGCTGGAGATTAAAGGTACTAACGGTTCAATTCGCGATTACAAAGAGAGAATTGCAGCACTACACAAATTAGACCGTTACAATGAATATATAGCTTTTAATCATGCCCTATGTCAGGTAAAATTTGAATCATTGAAAGATGAAAGACAAATAAACGATCTCCAAAATGATATAGATCGTTTCTACTATAAATCTTTTACAAAAGAAACAATCGACAACTTGAATATGAGGTTTCAGTTTAAGGTTATCAACTTGGCTGATTCCCTTGACAATAAAGAAGGTATTGTTAAAGAAAGACTTGAGAAAATTAAAGAAATTGTAGATATCAAAGATGAAAGTATTGAAAATTCATTACGTCTGGCGGAGTTATTTATACAAAATCAGGATTATGAGTTTGCACTTAAAATGCTAGAAACCTTTGTAGAAAATGCAAATGCTCCAGAAGAACTTATTTATACTTATTTATCTTTATGTAGTAGATTTGAGGAAAAAATGCTCAGCCGAAAATTTGCCCGAGTAATGAGAATTGCCCAACAGATGAATCCAGATCGATATTGCTCATTATTTGACGGTAATCATTTTTCTTTGAGAGTTTTTGAAAATCCACAAATTAAAAATAACTTCTGTGAAGAGTGTAGTGAGCCAAGAATCACAAAACAAGTGGAATAATTATTTGTTATTGAACTGATTCATTGCAGTACTTAAACCAACTGTTCCAAACGTTTTTATAGCTTCAATGCATTTTTCCTTACGCTCTGGTAATTTCTCGAGCTCATAGTCATCCCATTGACCCAGGACATAATTCACCTGATGCCCCCTATTAAACTCATTGCCTATTCCAAAACGCAATCGGGCATATCCATTCATGCCCAAAACCTCATTTATATTTTTAAGGCCATTATGACCACCATCTGAACCTTTGGCACGAATACGAATTGTACCAAATTCTAATGCCAGATCATCGGTAAGTACTAAAAGTTTATCCTGTGATAGTTTCTCCTTTTGTAACCAATAATTAACCGCTTTGCCACTTAAGTTCATATAAGTAGAAGGTTTAATTAGTATAAACTGCCTTCCTTTAAACTTAATAACCGCTCTATCGCCATAACGGGCAGGGCTAAAAGCAACATTGGACGCTTTAGCAAAAGCGTCCAATATTTGAAATCCTATATTATGACGAGTATTCATGTATTCCTCGCCAATGTTTCCTAATCCTACAATCAGATATTTCACTGAATACTAGTTTTATTCTTCTTTAGGTTCTTCTGATTCACCACCTTCAGCAGCAGCTTCTTCGCCTTCAGCAGCTTCCTCACCTTCTTCTTCACCAGCTTCAGCAACTTCCATAGCAGCGGCAGCAGCCCTACCAGATATTACTCCTAGGATTTGACTTTGGTGTGGATCTACAAAAGTAAGCTTATCAGATTTCATGTCACCAACTTTAATACCTGCCCCTACTTGAAGTTTTGAAATATCAACATCAATATTATCAGGCATATCGTTAAGTAAACCTTTTACTTTTAAGTAGCGTCTGCGCTGTCTCATTTTACCACCTGCCATTACACCTGGTGATGTACCAACAATTTTAATTGGTAATGAAACCGTAAATGGCTTATTATCTTCAACCACTAAGAAATCAATATGTAGAATTTCATCTGTAACAGGATGGAATTGAATATCTTGCATAATTGCTTTATACTCTTTCCCTTCTACATCTGCTTTAATTTGGAATACGTCTGATGTGTAAACCAAATCTTTAAAATCATTTTTATGTGCAAAGAAATGCACATTCTCTCCAGCACCGTATAAAACACATGGTACCATCTCCTGTTTGCGAAGCTTCTTGGTATCTTTTTTACCAGTGGCTTCTCTCTTTGTTCCTTTTAATTCAAATACTTTCATTTTTAAACGTTTTTGTGTTACTCAAATCTGCGATCAAAGGGTAACAGTTTCCCATCACACTTTAAACGTCATTTTTTCAGGGCGCAAATATATAAAAATTATACGATAAAATTACCACTTATTGATTCTCTGTGATAAACTTTTTTAATTGTATCAGCAAAAATGTTTGATACAGACAAAACAGTAATCTTATCACATGGCTTTGCAATAGGAATTGTATTACTAACAATAACCTCCTTAATAGCACTATTTTTAATCCTTTCAATAGCAGGTCCAGAAAGCACTGGGTGAGTCGCCACAACCCTTACGCTATTGGCTCCTCTTTCCATCATTATTTCAGCAGCTTTAGTTATGGTACCAGCCGTATCAATCATATCATCCACTATTACAACATCTTTTCCGGCAATTGGTCCTATTACCGTAAGTTTTCCCACAACATTAGCTTTTTCTCGTGATTTATGACTTATTACCAATGGAGTTTCAAGGAATCTGGCATATGCGTTGGCTCTTTTCGTTCCACCCATATCAGGAGCTCCAATAACCAAATTTTCTAAATTCAAAGATTTAATATAAGGCACAAATAATGAAGACGCATAAAGGTGATCAACAGGGACATTGAAAAAACCCTGAATTTGATCTGCATGCAGATCCATTGTCATAATGCGCGACACACCTGTTGCATATAGCATATCTGCCACTACTTTTGCTCCAATACTTACCCTTGGCTTATCTTTTCTATCTTGACGGGCAAATCCAAAATAAGGCATTACTGCTATAATTTTATATGCACTAGCTCTTTTGGCAGCATCAATCATCATAAGCAGCTCTATTAGGTTATCATTTGGCTGAAATGTTGATGCAATAATGAATACATGGGCACCCCTTACAGATTCTTCAAATGAAGGTTGAAATTCGCCATCACTAAATTTCTGTAATGTGTATTTACCTAGCTTAGTGCCATATGCACGTGTAATATCCTCTGCAAGATAGGTTGAGTTCTCTGCGGCAAAGATTTTAATTGGAGATTCAGCGGTCATTGTTATGGATTTTGATTATGTCTGAAAAATTTTCGCAAAGTTAATGAATTAATTGTAGGATAAATTGTCTTTTCTTTATTTAAAATTACTCTTAATATCAGCATTAGTTTGCTCTATATATGCAAGAAAATCATCTCGTCCCAGAGTATTCATTGCTGAGGTAACAAACAGAGATGGTAATTCATCCCAATACTTCAATAGATACTCCTTAAACGCTTCTAAATTAGCTTCTAGTTCACTTGGCTTGAGTTTATCTGCTTTTGTAAAAATTAATCCTAAAGGGATATTATTTTGCCCACACCAATTTATGAACTCAATATCAATATCCATTGGTTTATGCCTGATATCCAACAAAATGAACAACTGAGTAAGATGTGTACGTTTTGAAATATAAGATTCTATAATGCTTTTAAGTTTCGACCTTTTTGACTTTGCAATCTTTGCATATCCGTACCCTGGCAAATCAACCAAATACCAACTTTGATCAATAAGAAAATGATTAATTAATAAGGTTTTACCTGGATTAGTAGAGGTTTTAGCCAACTTCTTCTTATTAGTTAGCATATTTATTAAACTGGACTTGCCCACATTTGACCGACCAATAAATGCATATTCAGGTAATTTATGATCAGGACATTTACGATAGTCCTCGTTGCTCATTACAAAAGTGGCTTCTTTAATCATTTTCTCTAAAAATTATATTCTGGGTTTTCTTTTTGAAAATCAATCTCCTCAAACTCAACATCTTTCTTAAACCAAAGATATCTCATTTTTTCGAAAAGACCTTTTCCATCAAACACCTGGATCTCAAACACCTGATTATTAGAGGGATTTACTATTAATAAAATCTTTTTAGCATAACTTGATGGTACTTTCAAAATTTCACCTTTGTCAAACTCTGAAGAGCTATCAAAATCTTCATTAAAACATACAATAGAATAAAAGTTTACTCCTAGTTTCCTGGCAAAATCCAAAATATGAATATCTTCTTCCACTTTTACTTTTTGTATTTTATAATGTGGATTAAAATACTGTAATACCTTATAAGGCTTATTATCAACCAAAGTATCAGAAATAGTGATTGAGCATTTATCTGGTAAACAATCATCAAACATACGTTTTAACTGATCAATGGTAAACAAAGGATCTGCTTCGAAAACATTGTGATGCTGACGCTTTAAAATCAGTGATGAGTAAGGTGACAATTGTAAGTTTGTATATGGAAATCCATCAGGATTAATAATTGCCTTTTCTTTATCTTTTGTTTCATCGTACAATAACTCAATATTATTATCAATGAACTGCCTATAATATACTTTTAAAGGTGATCTTTGTATCTTAAACAATGCCTCCTGATTATAATCATTGCCTTTCATGCGGGCATATATAGCCATTTTAAACTTTAACCCATTACTATTAGAAAGACTTGAATCAACTTGTGTTAACAAATCAATAGCTGCCTGATCTATACTTTGACTTTGAAGTGCTTGAAAAGCAAAAAGGAATAATAATAAGTATTTAATTTTCAGATACATAAGCCTCCACAATCTCCACCTCATTCTCGGGTATAATTTTTATAGTTTCTAACACTGAAGGAATTAAGACTGTTTCTCCTTTTTGAATTGATTCAAGTCCACCTTGCCCATAATCCAGCTTCGCATTTCCATTTAGACACATGAATACTACAAAACAATCAAGGTTATTATATTCAGCGGTATAGGTATCATTCAGCACAAGCTTATTTATTGTAAAATAATCGTTTTTATTAATTGTATTAGCTACTCCTGGCTCAGTCTTATAAGGAACTCTGGCGGAATTTACTTTATGAAAATGAATTGCTTCGAGAGCTTCTTCTACATGTAATTCTCTTAATTTCCCATTATTATCTTTCCTATCCCAATCGTAAACCCGGTATGTTAAATCAGACGTTTGCTGAATCTCAGCAAATAATACTCCAGGGCCTGTGGCATGAATTAACCCGGCAGGAATAAAAAATACATCACCTTTTTTAACATTCTCTTTCCTCAAACTATCTTTAACCTCACCCGCTGAAATTAATTCTGCAAAATCATTCTTTTTAATACCCTTTTGAAACCCAGCATAGATATATGCATCAGGATCACTATCAACCACGTACCATAATTCGGTTTTACCGAAGGCTTCATGTTTTTTCATAGCCAATTCATTGTCCGGATGCACCTGAACAGACAAAACATCATTAGCATCAATAAATTTAAACAATAATGGAAAAACGGTTCCAAATTCTTCAAAGATACGCTCGCCAACCAGGTCTCCAATATATATTTCAATAACTTCTTCAATGGTATTACCTGCTAAAAATCCATTTGAAACCACAGACAATTTCCCCTCTACGGCGCTTATCTCCCAACTTTCACCAGTTTTGTCATTAGGAATCTCTTTATTTAAAATCTGTTTAAGTCTATTGCCTCCCCAGACTTTTTCAATAAAAATAGGTTGAAACTTTAACGGATATAATTGGCTCATAATAAATTCAGGTCAGATAAAATCGGCGTGAAGATATAAAATTCATAGCAAATGAGCAGTTTTTTAAGAGAAAAACCAAGTTCAATGACGTTTTCCATTAGAGGTTTTGGATAATTTTTTAACTTTAACTCCAAAAATGATAATAGGTATTGCCGGCGGAACAGGATCCGGAAAAACAACGGTTGTTCGCAAAATAGTTGAATCTATTCCAGAAGGAGAAGTAAGCATTCTCTCTCAAGACTCTTATTACAAAGACAATAGCCATCTACCACTTGAAGAAAGGATGGAAATTAATTTTGACCATCCAAATTCATTAGAATTTGATCTTTTAGTAGAGCATTTAAAAGAACTTAAAGAAGATAAGCCGGTAAACCAGCCTATATACTCATACGTTACCTGTACAAGAAGTGATGAGTTTGTAGTTGTAAAGCCCAAAAAAGTAATAATTGTAGAAGGTATTCTAGTGCTGACTAATCCTCAATTGAGAGATCTTTTCGACATTAAGGTGTTTGTTCATGCTGATGCCGACGAAAGACTTATACGCGTCTTAAATCGTGATCTGGAAGAGCGCGGCCGTTCTGTTAAGAAAACATTGGAGCGATATAATAAATCAGTAAAGCCCATGCACTTGCAATTCATTGAGCCCTCGAAATCATATGCTGATCTTATTGTACCTCAAGGAGGTAAAAACAAAGTGGCCATAGATATTTTAACTCAGATTATTAAAATGAACCTATAGACATTTTTGATGCAAAACGATAACATATACGAAATACTCATACAAAATATTTTGTTTCTTGATATTGAAACGGTGCCTGAGATTCCTAGCTATCATGAATTAGATGATGCTACTAAATATTTATGGGATAAAAAAGCTGAACGTATCAGAAATAGTGAAGATGAAGATCAGCAAGAGCTATATCACAAAGCTGGAATTTTTGCGGAGTTTGGAAAAATAGTATGTATCTCTTGTGGAATTGTTACTCCTGAATATAAAATACGTATCAAATCGTTTGCTTCTGACAATGAAAAAGAGCTTTTGGAAAATTTCAAAGCTTTACTCAACTCAAGCTATACAGATAAAGACAAACTATTATGTGCCCATAATGGTAAAGAGTTCGACTTCCCTTACATTGCCCGTAGAATGCTGGTAAATGGTATTATGCTTCCTGAGATTCTTCAAATTGCAGGCAAAAAGCCATGGGAAATAAGACATCTTGATACACTGGAACTTTGGAAATTCGGTGATTATAAAAACTACACTTCGCTGGCGTTACTAACTAAGATATTCAACATTCCCACACCCAAAGATGACATTTCCGGAGCAGATGTACACAAGGTATATTGGGAAGAAAAAAATCTTAATCGTATTGTTGAATATTGCCAAAAAGACGTTGTAGCAATCATTCAGTTATTTCTTAAATATCGTGTTGAACCACTTGTAGATCAATCAAATATTACTTTTGCTTAATCGAGGAAGTCATTAACTGTGTTCATAAAAGCTTCTGGTTGCTCAGCATGTAACCAGTGACCTGCATTTTCAATAGTTTCAATTTCAGCATATGGAAAGATTGCCCTTATTATTGGAATGGCTTCATCATCAATATATCCACTTTTTTCACCCCTAATAAAAATAACAGGGAAAGCTGTAATGGGACTAACCATATCAGGATCAATGCCTTCAAGAATATTTTCTAAACTATTATACAACCCTTCCAAATTCAGCAACCAATAAAACGATTTATCATCAGGTCTGCGTTGCAAGTTTTTCAATAGAAACTTACGTATTCTTGGTTGATCAATATATTCTGCCAATTGCTTTTCAGCTTCGGTTCTTGATTCAACTTCAGAAACATTAATAGACCGTAAACCTTTGAAAATCTCTTTATGATACAATGTTTTAGCATCCTCAAGACTATCGTAGCTTTTAGGTGACATATCTACAATAATCAGGGCACTCACACTTTCAGGATGAGCTAAAGCAAAAAACATAGCAGTTTTTCCTCCCATACTATGTCCCATTATTACAGCACGTTCTATTTGATGCTCCTGAAAATATTGCCATAAATCACCTTCCATAGCGGTATAATTGTGTTCATCACTATGTGGAGACTTGCCGTGGTTGCGTTGGTCAATAATATGAACTTCATATCTGTCAGATAATTGCTTGGCATGTGTTAACCAATTATCTGAGGAACCATACAGACCATGTAAAATGACTAAAGGTTGTCCCTGTCCGAGAATTTGACTGTTGAGTTTCATAATAGATTTTAGAAAATTTCACATTCTATGTAAGGAACAAGCTTAAAAGTATATTGTTTCCAAATCCATTTCTAAAGATTTGCATCCCTAAGCTCTCTCAAATACATCTGAATAACATTCTCTAATCCTAGATACAAAGCATCGCTAATTAAAGCATGTCCAATAGAAACCTCATCTAAGGGCTTTACATATTTTGCAAAATATTTCAGGTTATTCAAGTCAAGATCATGTCCGGCATTTACGCCCAGGCCAACTTCATGTGCAGCTTCAGCAGCTTTCACGAAAGGCAACACAGCTTTTTCCGGATCTACTATATAATCAACTGCATATGGTTCTGTATAAAGTTCGACCCTGTCAGTTCCAGTATCTGCAGCTCTTTTTATTAATTCAATATCAGTTCCAATGAAAATTGAGGTTCGAATACCTGACTCCTTCAATGATTTTATCACATTCGTCAAAAAGTCTTTATGTGTAATGGTATCCCATCCAGCATTACTTGTTAATGCATCAGGAGCATCAGGTACAAGCGTTACCTGATGGGGTTTAACAGTTTTAACCAACTCTAAAAATGAATCAGTTGGATTACCTTCAATATTGAATTCAGTTACAATTTCAGGTTTTATATCGTGTACATCCTGATAACGAATATGCCTTTCATCTGGTCTAGGATGTACAGTAATACCTTCTGCACCAAATCTTTGACAATCAATTGCCGCCTTTAAGACATTTGGAACATTACCACCTCTAGCATTTCGGATAGTGGCAATTTTATTAATATTTACACTTAGTCTGGTCATAAAATATTTTTTTTTGCACAGGATTTGTTTACTTTAGAACTACAAATGTAATTGTTTTTAATTATATGATAGCAGAACAAATCATGTCAGATGTAGTGCCTGCACTTAAACCGAAAGATTTCTGTAATACGGCGCTAAGTTGGATGGAGGTATTTAAAATCTCGCATCTACCTGTGGTTGAGAATCAAATCTATAAAGGGATGATCTCAGACACCATGATTTATGATGCTAATATTTTTGACAACCCTGTCTCAGAATTAACCAATGAATTTATAACTGCTAAAGTATCACCTAACCAACATTTTTTCGAAATTATTGATGTATTTAGTAGATATAGATTAACGGCATTACCTGTAGTTAAAGGAGAAAAATATTTTAAAGGACTAATTACATTGCCCACACTCATTGAAAGCCTTTCGGTAATGTTTACTAGTGACTCACATGGTGGAATTATTATTTTAGAAATGCATGCAAACGATTATTCATTGCACGAAATCTCTCAAATTGTTGAAAGTAATGATGCACGAATAATGGCATGTTACACTTCCAATATCCCGGACTCAATGCGAATGAGAGTAACACTCAAATTAAACAAAAATGACCTTACTTCAATTCTCAGAACATTTGAAAGGTATGAATATGAAGTAAGTGCATCCTATGTAGAAGAAGACCGGTTTAATGATATTATAAAAGATCGTTTTGATTCATTCATGCAGTATTTAGATATCTAATGCAGCGACTAATCATCATTTTTGCTTTCACAATATTGATTTTTCCAATTTTAGGAAAAACTCAAAACAAACTGATAATTAACAACATAATACTTAAAGGCAACGATAAAACCAAACGCAGAATAATTGAACGAGAATTACCTTTTTCAATTGGAGATACACTCTCAGATTTAAACACCAGTATATCAGTTGCGAAAAAAAACCTAATTAATACTCGCCTTTTTCATAATGCTTTTTTTGACATAATTCAGCAAGGTCAATATATAAATATAATTATAAGGTTTGAAGAACGTTGGTATTTTTGGCCCATACCCATTTTAGAATATGCTGATCCAAATCTTGCCACCTGGGTAAGGCGTCAAAGAATTGACTATATTAATTATGGAATTGTACTTGAGAAAAAAAACATTCTAGGGTTAAACCAAAAACTACGGTTAAAAATTCGCCGAGGCATACGAGAGCAATACGCTCTGGAATATAATATCCCCATGCTTTTTGGAAATAAAAAAATCGGTTTGCATACTGATCTTTCTTATTTCAGACAAAAAGAGATACACAAAAGCATTGCGGATTTACAATACATTGACCTAAAAGATGATAAATATATTTACCATGAGTTAAGAGCATTAGGCGGAATTAACTACAGACCAGGATTCTACGCAAAACATTTATTCTATGGTGGTTACAGGCAATTCGATTATGATAAATCTGTAACAAATTTGTTTGGCAACCCTATTCAAAATATAAACCAATATATTAGTTTGGGTTATACTTTCGACTATTTCAAAGGTGATTATGTAATGTACCCACTTAAAGGTACGAAGATGAAACTAAATCATGAATTTGGAATAGGTCAGAAAAAATATGCATACACTGATTTAGCCTTTAGCATCCATAATCCAATAATAGACAGAGTTACTTTTTCATACGGATTAAACAGCTACTTATCATACACCAAAAACTTTCCATATTTTGTATTTGCAGGTCAAGGAAAAACCTGGTATATAAGAGGTTTTGAAGATTATATTTATCAAAATGATTTAATCCTAATCAACAGGCTTCAAATTAAATACACACTTTTAAAGCGCAAACAATTTGAATTTGACTGGATACCCTCTAAGAAATTTAGCAAACCGTTTCTAAGTATTTACTTAAATGGATTTACTGAACTTGGTTATACAACAAATTTCAATCAGGAATATGAAGAACACACGCCTTTAAGCATAGGCACAGGAATTGATTTCCTAACATATTATGATTGGGTTGGAAGACTAGAGTTTGTATATAATAATCGTGATGAAACCTGGATCAACCTTCACTGGGGCTATATTTTTTAACACAAAAAATATAGAATACTTATTCTTTAGCAGAAGAACTCATCTTAATAGAAAACTCCGAATTATTTTCAGGCCATGACATAACCAATCCGTCGATTGCAAGAGTAGTATTAGGAAAAACAGCTTTTGCCTCATCGAGAAATAACTGATCAGATTTATATCGAGTACTAAAATGCCCCAGCAATAGGTTTTCAATTTGTGCTTCTTTGGCTAGTTCAGCTGCCTGCTTCGCAGTGGTATGCATTGTTTTGCGGGCTAATTTCACGTCTTCATGTAAAAATGTGGCCTCATGGTACAACACCTGAGAACCTTTTAATATATCCATATACTTTTTCATGATCAAGGTATCAGTCATAAAAACATATGAACGAGGGCTCAAAGGATTAGTAGTAAGATCAGCATTGGAAATAATATCGCCATCACGCTCCAGATGCTCTCCACTTTTAACGCTATTTATTTCAGGTATAGAAATTGAGTATTCTTCAATTTTTTCTGGAATTATTTTACGTAACCGAGGTTTCTCTGAGAACTTAAATCCCCATACTGGTATACTATGTCTTAAAGGAAAAGCAGTTACCGTAACTACTTTATCTTCATAGATAATTCCGATTTCATCTTCAGGCAAACTATGGAAAACAATTGGAAAAGGTGGTTTATCAAATTGAGGTTTCAATACATGCGATAGTATATCTTCCAATTCTTTTGGACCGTATATATGCAAAGGTCGTTCTCTTCCTACTAGAGACATTGTCGAAATTAATCCAAATAAACCAAAAAAGTGATCGCCATGTAAATGAGAAATAAGAATATGTCCAATCTGATTAAAAGAAACTTTAAACTTACGAAGCTGATGCTGAGTACCTTCCCCGCAATCTAACAAAAAAAACCGCTCAAGTACATTTAGTACCTGAGCGGTAGTATTTCGATTTGATGTAGGTAACGCTGAACCAGAACCGAGAATTGTCAGTTCAAATCGCATTAACCTTTATCAAGCTCTTTATTCAACATTTCTTCCGCCTGAACCATATCATCAGCAATATTGAGTAAAGAGCTTAAAAAAGGTTAAT